>CAIZGR010000265.1 GCA_903932535.1 uncultured Hyphomicrobiales bacterium
AATCGATCCTTCGCCCCGCGCATCGATACTCCAGCCGGCTGATTCTCTCTCAGGTCGGCTGTGGAATCGGAAATTCAGGCTTTTTCGAGTCGCGGAAAATGAGGGGATTCCTGAGTTGCTCCGAGGCATACCGGCCGCTGACGAAGGCGAGCGGACTGCTGACGATCAGCGTATACATGGAATTGTAAATCACGATCGAGCGGAAGACGGTCAGTTCGGCGCAGGAACCCTCACAGTCTGCCGGCCCGAGGCTGAGGAGGCCGAAAACCGTGAAGATCCAGGGACCGGCCACGAGAAACGCGGCATAAAGATACGCGCCGAGCATGCCGGACAGCGTGCCCCGCCGTGTCAGGCGCTCGATCGTGTTATTGATGCTGTTCACGGCCGTCCGAGCCCGATTGCGGAGAAGCCGGCGACATCAGCTCGCCGTAAAGCGCCTCGTAGAGACAGGTCACGCGGTCCTTGTGATAGTAGAAGCCGACCCGGCGTCGCATCACGTCCGCCATCTGCGACCGCAGAGCCTCGTCGAGAAGGATGGTCGCGAGCGCTTCGGCCATCGCCTTCGGATTGCAGGGTTCGACGACAAAGCCGCCGCGGCCGGCGACCGGGTCCCCTTCGAAGCCCTCGATGATCTCCCGGCACGATCCGACGTCCGTCGACACGATGGCGAGCCCTGTGGCGGCGGCTTCCAGGATGGCGATCGGCTGCGCTTCGCTGATGCTCGACAGCGCCAGCACGTCGGCCGCCGCCAGATATTTCAAGACGTCCGGCACGCGGCCGAGGAATGCGATCGCGGACCCGGCGCCGAGCTGCTGGACGAGCTGCCGGCAGCTTGCGGCGTACTCGGGGTCCTCGTCCTCCGGCCCGATGAGGATCGCCGCCACGTTCGGCACGAGCTCCGCCAGCAGCGCCACCGCGATGATGAAGGTGCGAATGTCCTTGATCGGCACGATGCGCCCGATCATCAGGACGGTCGGCCGCCGCGGCGCCGTGTCTCGCGGAATCGCCACGAATTTTGCGACGTCGATCCCGTTGGGAATGATGCGGAGCTTGTCGTCCGGCGCGCCGTCGGCGCGTTGAAACGACTGATTGGCGCGGTACTGGGTCGTGATGACGTCGGCGAACGCGTAGCTTGTTCGCGAGAAGGCCTGAAACGCATTGAGCCAGATCGAACGCAGCTCTGCCGGCCGGGCGGCGACGTCGAAGCCGCCAGCCCCGGAATCGAACAGCCAGTCGGCGACGGCCAGCTCGATGCGACGCTCATTGGTGTAGATCCCGTGCTCGGTGACGAGAAGCGGCGCTTTCGCAACGAGTTTCGCGGTGCTGCCCACGAGACCCGAATAGCCCGTCGCCACCGCATGAAACACGCGGGCCTGCGGCAAGGCTGTGCTCATCACCGCCAGCAGGCTGCGCACCAGGAAGCGCCAGGACCAGAAGAAGTCGAGGAGCGGGCCGTTGGGCAGGAGCCGCTCGTAAGCCTGTTCCATCGCGCTCCATCCCGGTTTCGAATCGAGCAGCGCGGACTGGCCGAAGCCGGTGATGCGCACCTGAGAAACGAGGGTTTCGAAAGTCGAGGCGTCGCCGCTCGTCAGCACGCGCTCCACGAGCCGAAGGATCTGCTGGATCTTGTCCGCTTCGCCCCTGGCCGGCGCGCGTCCGCGCGGACACGCGTCGAGGATGACGTCCGTCACGTCGATCGCGTTGGCGGGAAGCGGATAGCTCCTGCGCCGGGCATGACTGGAAATGGTGATCGCCACGATGCGAAAGGTGAGCTGCGGCGAGGCTCGGATCAGGGCGTCGGCCCACGACGCCACGCCCCCGAGCACGTAAGGGTAGCCGCCTTCCACGATCAGGCAGACGTCAGCCGTTTCGCGCATGCCGATCCCGCCGCCTTCAAGAGTCTTCGTCGCGCCGTCACGCATGGAAGCCGCCGACGCCGGCCGCGAGCTTGCGCCGCGCCTGTTCGAGAAGCGCGGTCGCGGCGCGATCGGGAGGGTCGAGGTCGGCCGCGCGGGCAAGATCGGCGATCGCCAATTCGATCTGCGCGCGAGCGCGAGGAGGTTCCAGGAGGCCGCTTCGGGCGTAGGCGAGCCGGGCCTCGGCGAGCGTCCGCCAATTCCGCCCCCGTTCCGGCCCCGCCGCGGCTTCGGTTTGCCGATCGCCGACGGCGCGACCGAACGCGCCATGCAGTTTGGCCATGACCGTGGCCGCCAGGACGCGAACCGACGCATCGGGATCCTGGAGCGCCTGTTTCAGCGCCGCGCTCGATCCGCCGTCGTAATTCCGGTAGACGACGCGCAAGGCCTCCAGCCTCTCGGCGCGCGATCCCTCAGCAATCACATCCGTCAGCGGACGGATTCGGGATGCGCCTTCGATGCGAACGCGGCCGTCGAGCAGCCCCGTGTGCATGCGCTCGGCGGGATCGAGCGCTGCGGGATCGGCGCTCGGCGCGTCGGCGCTTCGGTCGAGGCCGAGGCGCAATGCGACCGGCGCCGGCTGCAACACCAGCGCCAGCGCAGCGAAGGCGCCGAAAGGCCCCGCGAACACGGACCACGCGACGATCTGCAACGCGATCGGGTTCCGGTCGTCGACCACGGCGCGCTTCAGGCGGACGGCCGGCCAACTCGCCAGAGCCGCGCTGCCGAGGACGTGAAGCGCGCCATAGGAGGCGAGATCGACGACCTCCCAGAAAAGAGCGAGGAACAGGGCGATTTGCCAGCCGAGCGCGAGCACGACGAACCCGAGCAGCCAGCTCGTCGGCGCGAGAAAGCGCAAAGCGCTCGGCATGCGCGAGACGAACGCGCTGGCGTCGACGAAGGGTCGTGTGAAGAAGGCTTGCGCCGGGAACGGCCTCATGGCTGCGCCCCCGACGGCGAAGCCGGACATGCGGACAGAATGGTTGCGAACATGCGCGCCAGTTCTTCCGCGCGGCGGCGAAACCGGCTTCGGTCCTGCGATTCCTCCAGCGCGCAGACGATCGCCGCGACGCGTTCCGCGCCGGCGGCGAGCGGCGGCACGGCGACGACATAGGATCTCGTGCGGGCGTCGCGCTCGTCGTCCCCGCCGATTTCGCTGCGCGCGCTCGCGGCGATCATGGCCTCCAGGGCGGTCGCCGGAATTGGCTTCATGGGATTTGTCGAGCGCGGGCTGTCGTCCTCGATCGCCCAGACCGGCGCATATTCGCCGTTCCCTTGCAGATAGAGCGTGAATGTCCTTGCGCCGGCGGCGGCGCGAAAGAGGCCGCCGAAGCTCGCCATAGCGGCCCGCCTGCTCCTCATGTCGATCTGAGAGAGACTTCGCGACAGCGCCGCCACGCTGCCCGTGTCGATGGCGATGCGGCGCTCGAGGGCGTTGATTTCGGCCGCTGCGCGCTCGAGGCCTTCGCCGAGGTCGGTCGCGCGCCGGCGCCAGACGGCAAGCTCGTCGGCCAGCTCCGCGTATCGATGAATGTGCAGACTGCGCAGGCCGCCCACGACCAGCGCCGTCGCCAGCCAGGCGGCGGGCGGGATCGCGGCCATGCGCGCGTAGGCGTAGAAGTCTTGCGCGCCCGATCGCGGCGAAAGGTCGAGGACATAGACGACCGAGGCCGCGACCGTCGCGACCATGCCGCCGGCGACCCCGTATTGGCAGGAGGCGAGAAGGACCGGCAGCCAGTACGGATGCGGGAGACCCGGGATCCCGGCGCCGCCGAGACGATGCTGCGCGAATGCGATCACGGCGAGAAACGCCGCCGTTTCCAGGAGCTGCCGTCTCCACCCGCCGGGCGGCGCCATTTTCGGCGACGCGGCGCCCTCGAAGGCCTGGGTTCCTGCCGCAACCTCATGGTCTCGCGGAAGCGTTGGAAACACGTGGCCGGCCTTGACCGATGTCGTCGCCATGCTTCAATCCCCGCCGCCATAATTTTCCTCGCGATTGCCCCCGCGTGGAATGATTTACTGCTCAGAGCAAAGCGGCTCTGTTCCAGACAATTTTTCTTAGCGAGTAAGCTTCCAGAAATCGAAGCCGTAATTCTGATTCAAGTCAGATTGAGTTCAATGTATTTTTTACGTGATCTGTTTCGCCGCAGTCTTGAAGTCACGCACGCTCGGGAACGATTTCGTCGAGCAATCGTGTGGCGACGTAAGGGTGATGACCAAGCTTGCGCTCTCGGCGGTAGATTTCCGCGATCGTTTCGCGGTCGGCCGGGTTCCAGTAGTCGAGGCTGAGGATCGGCAGGCGCCGGCGCCGCGCCGGAGACAGCAAGGTGAGCTGCGCTTGAACTTGCCCGGAATCGAGCCATGCATACCCGCCCGTCCTCGGATTCTGGGAAGTCAGCAGGCTCTCGGCGATGACGGCGTCGATGGAGGGAAGCACGTCCGGCAACAAGGCATAGCCACGATTCATGATCAGCGTCATTTCCGGCCAGAGGGCGCGGATGGAATTGACGAGGCCGATCGCGGCCTCTCGCATGCCATGGCTGCGCTCCGGGTCCAGGAGTTCGAGATAGGGCGGCGTATCGAGCGTATCGAGCATCAAGCCGCCGAAGCCCCGGGAGGCGAGCGCGGGAATTTGCCGGTCGAGAATCATCGAGCGCCAGGAGGGATGCCTGACGTCGACGCGTCTCGTTCCCGGCCAGTCCGGATTGGGCGGCAGGAGCGCCGCGTCGTCGAGAAACTCCAGGACCGGGTCCGCGGTTCTGATCTCGCCGAGGCTGACGTAGCCGCACACCCGGGCGCCCGACTTGGCGATCCGACTGACCGGCCCCTGGAACCCGGAATCCAAAATCACCACGTCATAGCGCGCCAGGACGGACTCGTCGGCGGCGACGCCGTAAAAAGCGAGCCACCGGATGGCGTCTTTTTCCGCCGGAAACGCATCGGCCTTGGCGGACATGACGGCTCCCGTCGCGGCAGGCAGCATCCCGGCGGTCATGAGGACGTCGCGCCGCGTCAGGCCGGCAAGCCAACGTCGCCGATCGATCACGACGGCGGCGCCGCGGCCTGTTCGGCGGCCCGGCAGACGCGCGCGATCACGGCCGGAAAGTCGGTCGGAGGCGGCGGACGCCCGAGCTTCGCGAGTCGCTCGACGCTCCCGACAATTGTTCGCAATTCCTTCCCGCGCAAGCGGGCCTCGTCGACCTCGATCGTGACTTTGCGTCCGAAACCCTCGATCAGCATTGCGACGAGATCGCGCAGACGCGGCGCCTCGCCGCTGCAAACGTTCACGACCCCGCAGGCGAGGGGGTTTTCTGCGAGATCGCACAGCAGCGCGGCGATGTGCTCGACGTCGATCATGTCGCGGCGCACGTCGATGTTTCCGACCCGCAGCGTCCCGCCGGACTGCGGCAGGGATGCGATTTGCGTCGCAAAATCGCCGATTGCGAGATGCGCCGGCATAGGCGCGCCCAGCGGGTTGAAGATCCGCGCCACGAGCACGGCTCGCCCTGTCGTTTCTCCATGATCGAGCGCCACGCAAGTCTGCGCCAGCTTGGCGGCGCCGTAGGCGCTCGAAGGGGCGCCGACGGCCGTCTCGCAGACCGGTTCGCCGTCCCTGATCGCCGATCCGTACTCGGCGGCGCTGCCGGCGACGACCAGTTTCGCCTGCACGTCCGTCCGCGTCAGCGCCCGCACGAGGCTGTTGGTCAGGACGACGTTGGCATGCGCAAGCTCATCCGGCGTTCCGCGCGCTCTGCCTGCCAAATGGAAAATGCAATCGGGCGCGCGCCGTTCGAGCGCGCGGTCCAGCGCGCCCGAGTCCCAGGATCCGTCGACGTCGACATGCGTCGCATCCGTCGACTCGGGGGGCCGTTTCCGGCCGAGCGTCGTCACGTCGACGCCGCGGCGTCGAAGGGCGTTCACGAGGTGTCGCCCGATAAAACCATTGCCTCCTGTGACAAGGGCGCTACGCATTGCCAAGGAAGGCATCCCGATCCTCCTCGAACATCTTCTGAGCAAGCGCGAAGTCGTCCGGGCGCCCGATATCGAGCCAAACGCAGTTGTCGTGGAAGCAAACGACGTTTCCTTTGTTCGCGTGAATCTTCAGAAGAAGCGTCGGCATGTCCAGATAGACAGAGTTGGCGACATGGGCGCGGACGGCTTCTCTCCGGAGGATGTAAACGCCCATGCTGACGTAATATATGTTCGTCGGCTTTTCCCGGTAGGCGCGAAGGCGCATCCTGGAGTCGAATTCGATCAGACCGAAATCGATCTTGTTTTCCCGTTCATGCACGCCCACCGAGGCGTCGGCGCGCTCCGCCAGATGCGTCAGGGCCATCCGTCTCAGGTCCATCGTGGTGAGCAGATCGCCGTTTGTCAGAAAGAAATTGTCGTCGAGATCATCGATGATGTTTCCGAGCGCGCCTGCGGTACCCAGAGGTTGGTCTTCTCCGCTATAGCGGAGACGCATCCCGAGGTCGGAGCCGTCGCCGAAATACGCCTGGATCAGATGCTTCAAGTGGTTGACCGCAAGGATGACCTCCTCGACTCCGACCGCTTTCAGTCTTCGGAGAAGCAGCTCGAGAACGGGTTTGTCACCCAACGGCATCAAAGGTTTCGGGAACAGCGCCGAATAGGGATGCAAGCGCGTGCCCTTTCCACCCGCCATGATCACCGCTTGACGAATGAGAACCGGCGAATGCGGGCGGGATATCTCTTCGACGCCGGCTGCTGGCCGACGACCAATCCAAACAAGCTCGTTCATGTTTCAACTCCATCGCCGTATGCGTACTGACCCCTATACATGACGTCGAAACTGGCCTGTTGAGGCGAATTTGGCCAATTGTCGCGTGATCAGTATTGTACACAAAGAAGTGATCGCGGCCTCGTGTCGAAATTAGTTGCAATAAATTATGGTGTTAATATAATTCTATGTTTTAAGATTGCGAGATGCTAGTGAAAACATCTGACACGTATCAGAGAGAAAGCTCGGAACATGTCAGCCGCCGAGTCGTCGCCGCAGGTCGAAGAAAAGTCCGTTCGCCTGAGGGTTGTTATTGACTGCTGATACGATCTGCGTCGCCGCATTCGACGCGGACCGTCACGCCATCGACCCCACTGACTGGAACGACAAAGCGCAATCGGCCGGCCTCGTCGGCTTCCGCCGATCCTCGCCAGACCTCGCGGCCCGCTCGATCGACGACAATCTTGCGCCCGTGGGCGAGGCCCGACCAGGTGAACGAGCCGTCTCCATATCCCTGCGCCTCGAAGCGCAGGTTGCATCCGTCCCTCACGACGTTGCGGACCAGCCACCGGCTGTCGACGAGCGCCGGAGCGCCGGCCTTTGCGGACGCCGACGGGGCGAGCGCGACGATGGCCGGCTCGACCGCCTCATCGAGCGCGACATAGAGCGACGGCCCGTTTCGCTTGGACCCGATCACGCCGAGGCTCGCGGAGAAATCGACCTCGCGGCCCTCGGCGCCATCGAATCGGACCGTCTGCAACGCGCCTCGGCCGGCGATTCGCCAGCGGGCGTCGCCCAACCGATCGATCCGCGCGTTCAGGAAGCCGTCCACGATCGCGGCGTAGCGGTTCGCCGAGACGGGGGTGAGCGCCATGGCGCTCGCCGCGGCCATGCGATCCTCGACCGATCGAAGCTCGGCCGAATATGCGCCGGAGAAGGCATGCGCGTTGAGATCGAGCGGCGTCAGGCGACGAGGGGCGCCGGTGTTTTCTATCGTTTCCCCGAGTGCGGAGAATCCGTTTTCGCCGGCCACGCTCGAAGGACTGTAAGCGGTTTCGTCGCTCATCGGCGCGATGATGGCAGGATCGGGTCCTGCGCTGATCAAGGGCGCGAGATTGGAGACCGAGGGATATTCGGAATCGTATCTCGACAGCGTCATCTGAAAGGGTCGCTGCAACAGATCGACGTTCCGATGGGCCAACAGGCTCTGCACGAGCCGTTGCGCAGTCGCGCCGCGCCTCTCCGACTTGGCCAGCTCGTCTCCGTGCAAGTCGAGCGTAGCGGGCAGGCCGGGATGAGACTCGATCAGCTCGTGAAGCACGACTTCGCCCGCCGTCTTGTCCTCGAAGCCCTCGATCTTGCTCGTTTGCGTCAAGCCGTCGCTTTCGAGCACGCTGAAAAAGAGCCGGTTGCCCGACGCGGTGGTGGCGTCCGGAATGGGCTCGTCGCGCGAGTCGAACGCGGCGCGAAAGAATTCGAACGGATTGATCAGCCATCGACCCTGATAGAGGGGGGGGCGCGGGGGACACATTTCGTAGTTCAGGGCCGCATAGGCCCCTTTGGCGCCGATCGCGACCAGGGCCGATCTTCGCCCCCCTTCATACGGAGGCGTCTCGAGCGTGACGCCGATGCGGGTGTTGGCCTCGCTCGCTTGAACGACCGGATAGTCCGGCAGCACGGGGTCGAGGCGGCATTCGAACCCGGCGAGGCTCGGGTCCACTTGCGCGACGCGGGTCCCGAGCGTCGGCGCGATCGTTTCGCCGGTGTGGCGCACGCCCGCCGAAGCCAGCAACCGGTTGACCACGAGCAGGTCGTAGACATTGATCGGGACCCCGACGTCGCCGAGGATGACGTAGCGCACATTCAATTGCGATACGCGGCTCGCCCACGCGAGATAGGCCTCGCCGTGTGCGACCGGCCCCGCAAACCACGTTAGCACGCCACGGTAGCGCTCGATGTCGGAGGGGTCGGGCAGCTTTGCCCGAATATCGTGGAATCGGAGCGCTAGGCCGAGGTGATTGAGCGGCAGTTCAGCAAAGCGGTGAATCCGCGTAGAGTCTGCGTCCCCCTCTTGCGCTCCGTCGTACAGGGCGAGGATTTCGCGCTTGACCGGGGTCTCCTCCTGCGCGGCCGCGGGAACCGAGCCGCTGTCGACAGCCTGCGCAAGGCAGAGGCCGGCGGAGATCAGGAAGGCGCGTATACCTGTCGAGTGCCCCATCGGCAAAACGAACCTCCGGGCGCTGTCTGGGCCTGGACGCCTCGCGGCGGCCCGGCCCGGACGCGCATTTCTTGTGGCCGAGACGGCTAGACCTTGAAATTCGAGGCCGACAAGCCGCGTGACAACCCGGCCAGCGTGATCTCCATCAGGCTCGCGCTGTCGAGGGCGAGGGCGCTGCCCGTGTCGTTGACGTAGACCATGGCGGAGCCTCCCGAGTAGAGCCACGCGATGGAGTCGGCCGCGACCGTGCTCCCGCTCGTCACCGGCCCCTCGATCGCGAGGTTCGCGTTCAGTCGCGAGAAATCCAACAGATCCTGGATCGAGCGGCTGGCGGCGAAGCCCGTGATCGTGTCGTGGCCGGTCGCCGTGTTGGGCGAGTCGCTCGTCTCCGAGAAGGTGAAGCTGTCGGCGACGGTGTGACCCGAGACCTTGAAGCTGTCGCCTCCGCCGGCGCCCTGGAACGTGTCGCCGCCGCCCGAGGCGGTGACGGCCTCCTTGCCGCCGCCTGTGACGATGGTGTGCGGTCCGCTTCCCGTGGCGGTGACGGTGATCGCGCCGGTGTCGCCGGACGCGTCGAGATTGCCGGTCAGGTTGGTCACCGTCACGGCCGTCGACCCGGTCAGCGTCAACAGGTCGCCGGCGCCGAGCGCGGCGGCGTTGACTGTCAGCGTCCCGGAATTGCTGTCGGCGACGCTCGTCGCCCCGGCGCCTGTGATCACGGTCCTGACGCCGGCCCGGGATGCGTTGGCCCCCAGCGACACGCTGCCGGCGCCGTTCAACCCGAGGATCTCGATCGCCTGGACATGGCCGAAGTCCGCGTCGCTCAGCGTCGCGGGCGACGTCATCTGGAGCGTGTCGGTCCCGGCGCTGCCGTAGATCAGAGCCGCAGTGGAGACGGCCGCTTCCGACGCGAAGCTGAACACGTCGTTCCCGGGCGTCCCCTCGTAGTAGGGCGCCGAGGCGGCGCTCGTCGCGCCGGAGATCGTGTCGGTGACCGAAAAGACGCGGATCGCGCTTTCGTTCTCGGCGGTCTTGAAGCTCCACGTCCCTCCCGTCGTCGCCGTGGCCGCGCCGAGCGCGGTCGCGCCGTCATAGACCGTGACCGTGCTGCCGGCGGCGGCAGTCCCGGCGAGGCTCCACTGGCCGGTAGCGGCGGAGCCCGCATAGGACGCCGACGTCATGACCCCCGCCGGCTTGACCGGAGTGAAGGTGTAGACGACGGCGCTCGAGGCTCCGACGGCGCCGGCCACATCCGTGTCCTTCGCCACGATGCTGTTGGCGCCTTCGCTCAGCGCGACCGTGGTCGACCACGTCCCATTCGCCGCAACCTTCGCCGTGCCCACCGCCGAGCCGTTGTCGGTGAGGGTCACCGTCGTGCCGGCGACCGCGCTCTCCACGGGTTCCCTCACCGCGCCGCTGATCGTCAGGCTCGGTTGCTTCGTCTGGCCGCCCGCGCTGGCGATCGAGACATAGGGCGTCACGGACGGCGTCTGACCGCTCACCGTGTAGACGACCGCGCTCGATTGGCCGGCGTTGCCGGCGAGGTCGGTGTCCTTGGCCACGATGCTGTTCGCGCCCTGCGCCAGCGAAACCGTCGTCGACCACGTCCCATTCGCCTGAACCGTCGCCGTGCCGAGCGCGGTCGTCGAACCGTTGTCATAGAGCGTCACCGTCGTCCCGGCGACCTCGCTTTCCGTGGTCTCTGTCACCGTGCCGCTGATCGTCTGGCTCGGGTTGCTCGTCTGGCCGCCCGCGCTGGTGATCGCCACAACCGGACCCTGGGCGTTCACCGTGTAGACCACCGCGCTCGATTGGCCGGCGTTGCCGGCCAGATCCGTGTCCTTCGCCACGATGCTGTTCGGGCCCTGGGCCAGCGTGACCGTGGTCGACCACGTCCCATTCGCCTGAACCGTCGCTGTGCCCAGCGCCGTCGTCGAACCGTTGTCGGTGAGCGTCACCGTCGTGCCGGCGACCTCGCTCTCCAAAGTCTCGGTCACCGTGCCGCTGATCGTCTGGCTCGGGTTGTTCGTCTGGCCGCCCGCGCTGGTGATCGCCACCGAAGGCGCCTGCGTGTCCAGCGTGTAGACGACCGCGCTCGATTGGCCAGCGTTGCCGGCGAGGTCGGTGTCCTTCGCCACGATGCTGTTTGCGCCCTGCGCCAGCGTGACCGTGGTCGACCACGTCCCGTTCGCCTGAACCGTCGCTGTGCCCAGCGCCGTCGTCGAACCGTTGTCGGTGAGGGTCACCGTCGTGCCTGCGACCTCGCTTTCCGTGGTCTCTGTCACCGTGCCGCTGATCGTCTGGCTCGGATTGTTGGTCTGGCCGCCCGTGCTGGTGATCGCCACAACCGGCGCCTGGGCGTTCACCGTGTAGGCGACCGCGCTCGATTGGCCGGCGTTGCCGGCGAGGTCGGTGTCCTTGGCCACGATGCTGTTTGCGCCCTGGGCCAGCGAAACCGTCGTCGACCACGTCCCGGTCGAGGAGACCGTCGCCGTGCCCAGCGCCGTCGTCGAGCCGTTGTCGGTGAGGGTCACCGTCGTGCCGGCGACAGCGCTCTCCAAAATCTCGGTCACCGTGCCGCTGATCGTTTGGCTCGCCTTGTTCGTCTGGCCGCCCGCGCTGGTGATCGCCACCGAAGGCGCCTGCGTGTCCAGCGTGTAGACGACCGCGCTCGAAGCGCCGGTCAGGCCGGACAGGTCGGTGTCCTTCGCCACGATGCTGTTCAAGCCCTGCGCCAGCGCAACCGTCGTCGACCAGCTCCCGTTCGCCTGAACGGTCGCCGTGCCGAGCGCCGTCTTCGAGCCGTTGTCGGTGAGGGTCACCGTCGTGCCGGCGACCTGCGTCTCGACCGGCTCCGTCACTGTGCCGCTGATCGTCTTGCTGGCCTGATTGGTCAGCCCGCCCGCCGTCGTGATCGTCGTGACCGGCGTGGCGAAGACGAAGGTCGCGCCGGCGACCGCGGACGACCCTTCTGTGATCGTGACATTGTGCAGGACCGGCACGCCCTCCGGCGAGGACGCGGAGATCGCCAGGGCGGCGTCGGCGAAGATCAGTTGCAGGTCGTCGCCGACGAGCTTCGCCGTCGGCGTTCCCGCGCCCGTCCCGGTGGCCGAAGTCTGGATCGAGACGACGTCCGATGCGCCGCCGGGCGTCTTGATGTGGATGTCGACCGTGCCGTCGCCCGTCATCGCGAAGGTCAGATTCGAGCCGTTGCCCGTCACCGACTTCAGGTCGGCGCGCATCGGCAGGCTGTCGATATGCGTGACGTCGTCCTGCGTCGCGCCGAGCGTGACGGTGAACGTGCCCCCGGCATAGGGCATGAAAACGCTGTTGGTGTCGTAGGCGTACCAACTCCCCGCGTTCTGGATCACCTGTCCGGTCGCGCCGTTCACGACGTTCAGCGCCATCGCGCCGAGATCGGGTTGCGACGCGGCTGGGGTCACCGTCGCAGTGATGACATTGCCGCTCGTCGTCTCGGAGAGCGTGGCGGCCTGCTCGGCCGCGATGCGCTGCGCGAGTTCCTCGGACGTCACAAATTCATAGCCCGCGTTGTAGGCGTAGGCGATGAAGTCCTGGTACATCGCTTCGGTATAGCCGGGGCCGGTCGTCCCGCTGGTCGGCCAGTCGGTCGGTCCATAGTCGTGCCACGGCCAGACGATGATCGGCTGCTCGGAATTGGCGGACAATTGATCGAACAGGCTTTCCCAGTCGGCGAGCGCTTGCGCGGCGGTCTTGTTGTCGTACTGGACTTCCGTGAAGTCGAAGGTGATGTTCGGGGCGATGTAGACCGACGACGTGTTTCCGGGCGTGATGTAGCCGAACGCGTTGGGCGAGCCCGACCCGACGCCGGTCCAACCCCCGCTGACGTAGCCGGTGAGTCCGCCCGTAGTCGGAAAGTACGACAGGATGTTCTGCGAGGTCGTCACAGTGTCGTTAGCGCCGGGCACCGCGCCGCCGGCGATGGTGATGCCGAGGTTCTGCTGCTCGATCGTCTTCGACTGGCCGAACTCGTAGCTGTAGGTCCAGTTCGGCGCGGAGCCGTTGGCCGGCGCCGTGACGTAGAGCGTGTTGGTGTTCTCGTCCCACGTGGAGACGCCGTTGGACGAGGGGACCGGATTGCCGTTGGCGTCGACGGTCGGCGGAGCGATGAGGTGAGTATAGGAGTGGTCGCCGATCTCGTTGCCCATTTGCAGGAGTTGATCGTAGATCGGCGTGGAGACCGCCCAGTTCGTGCCGGTGCCGGTCGTGGGATTGGCGTCGTTGCCGATGTTGATGTAATAGCTTCCGACAAAGTCGTATTGCTGCTCCCACTGTTGCAGCATCGGGATCAGTGCGCTGTAAATTCCATTCGATACGTCCACCGGATACTGCGACTGATCCATGTCGGTGCGCGAGTTAACCACGCCGGCGAAGCGGGTGATGTCGATCGTGAGGCTGGGCGTCGTGCCGAACACGGCGTTCTGGATGACGTGTTGCAGCAGGTTGCTGTCGCCCATCAGGTCGGTGGTGGCGAAAACCGTGTTTGTGCCGCCGGTGGTCGCCTGCACCACGCCCGCGACGGTCGCGCCGCCCTGGATGTTGATGTCGGCGATCGTCTTGGCCGTTTGTCCATAGCCCGCAAACACTTCGTAACCCGAGTTCGTGTAGTAGCCCTCGGTCGTGCCGGCGAACTGTCCGCTGGCCCCGCCGATGAGTTGCCCGGGCGTGTAGCCGGACAGGATTGGATTGTTGCTGGCGAGCGCGGTGGCGTCGGGCGTCACGGAATAGGTCGCCGTGCCGTAACTGGAGTTCGTCACGCCGAGAATCGATTGCATGGATGCGAACGGCGTGCTCGACAACACGGCGCCGGTCTGGTCGTTCGTCATGAAGTCGCCGGCCGTGATGATCGGCACATGGTAAGTGGAGACGACCTGTTGCAGGGCGCTGGCGATCGCCGAGGCCTGGCTCGACTGGACGTCCTGAAACGACGGGAAGATCAGCGCGCTGTACTGGGAGAGCTTGGCGACGTTGGTCAGATCGGCTTCGGTCAGCAGGTCATAGGAGACGCCTGCCGCCTCCGCCTGATGTTGCGCGGCCATGAACAGGTCGGCGTAGGCGGTCTGTCCCGCCGATCCGCCGCCGAAGTAGAGGGCCGCGGTCGTCGCGGAATACACGATTCCGACCTTCTTGACCGTTGGGGTCGCGACCGCCGCTGCGCTGATCGCGACCGCCGCCGAGACGGACGTTGCGGCGGTTGAAACCGCCGGCGAGACCGGCGCCGCTGCGGATGAGACCGCCGCTGCGGGGTCGGCGATCGTGTATTCGGCGTCGGCGGCGAAGTCGGCAGGCAGCGCCGCCGTCCCGTTGTTGATCACGGCGGAGAAATCGATCGAGGCCGGCGCGGTTCCGCCGGCCGGCGTCAGCAAGGCCCGCGGGATCGCCACCTCGACGCTCTCGCCGTTGCTCGAGATGCCGAAGGGCAGGGGCGCGCCGCCGTTCAGAAGCGTCGTGACGCCCGTGGACCCGACCGCGTAGAGATACGGCTGAAGCACGCCGTTCGGGCCGTAGGAAAACTGAACCTCGTACTCGGCGCCCACGCTCCCGAACGGGCTGAAGCCGGTCGCGCTGTTCTGGTCCGTGTTCAGATAGATTGTCGAGCCTGCGCCGATGACCGTTCCCGATGAACTGGTCGCCTCGATGCCGATCACGTAAGTGTCGCCGAGCGTGGCGTCGCTGAGGAGGGCGCCGAAGACTTGATACCCGGCGACCGTGTTTGTCGACGTCATGACCATGTCGCCGGCCGGCCAGTCGGTGAAGGTTCCGTCGAGCGTGATCGTGCCGGCGATGGTCGCCGCCGCCGCCGCCGCGGAGGGATCCGGGATGACGTATCCCGGAGTGGCGGCGGCGAAAGTCGCCGGCAGAGCCCCGCCCGACCCGTTGTCGAGCAGGACGTCGAAGCCGATCGCGGCCGGCGCGGTCCCGCCGGCCGGCGTCAGCAGCGACTGCGGGATCGCCAGCTCGACGCTTTCGCCGTCGCTGGAAAAGCCGGAGTCCAGCGGCGCGCCGCCGTTGAGCAGAGTCGTCACCCCCGAGGCCGTCACCGCGTAGAGGTAGGCCTGGAGCACATTGTTGGAATCGAGCGCGAACTGGACTTCGTATTCCGCGCCGACTGCGCCGAACGGGCTGTAGCCGGTCGTGTCGTTCTGATCCGCGTTCAAATAGATGACGGACCCCGCGCCGATGACCGGCTCGGAGGCGCCGGTCGCATCGACGCCGATGACATAGGTGGCGCCGAGAGTCGCATCGTCGAGGAGCGCGCCGAACACCTGATATCCCGAGACGGCGTTCGCCGCCGTCATGATCATCTCGGTCGTCGGCCAATCCGTGAACGTTCCGTCCAACGTGATCTGGTTTCCAATCGTCGTCGCCATCGCGTTGCTCCTCAATCGATCTCAGCCAGGATGTGAATGCGGACGCCAAACAGGATTTTCAGGAAAATGGCGTTACGCGCGTGGTGAAGAATGTCTGAATGCGTCGCCCGAAACGTCGGCCATCAACGCTCCGGGGAACCACGGGGCGGGCAGCGCGGCAAAGACGTCCGGCTTCGCAGACCGATTTGCGCCGGCCGGCGGTTCCCAGCGGCGGCGACTTCGAAACTGCGCCTCCCCATCGCATATTTGACAGCCTCGGTCGAAACGTGATACCCGTCAGATTACCGTTAAAAGATGTAAAAACAAGAGTGAGCGACTTCAGCAAACGTCTTCGTGGCGGCAAGAGCCGCTTCAGGCGCAGAGTCGCTCCGCACAAGGCGCCAAGCGGCGCGCAAATGCGCGAACTCCCGTCAGTCTTGTTCGTGAGAGGGATGCGTCAGTTGCAGCGCATCAAGTTTCGCTTGGCATCTTCTCTTACGTCCTCACTCACTAAAAGCGATATAGGAGTGAGTGTCCATCACGAAACCCTGCTGCAAGTCAGAGTCAATCGGCGCTGAGATCGTCACTCGATCCGGAAAGAGTTTTCTCGGACATCATGGCGACTTCGGTGCGGTTCTTGGCATTCAATTTTGCCATGACGTTTCTAACGTGCGCCTTGACGGTGCTTTCCGTCATGTTCAACGCGTAGGCGATCGCTTTGTTCGACTTCCCCAACTGGATGGCCCGCACCACCGAAAGCTCGCGGGCGGTCAGGGCCGCGTAGGCCTTGCCTCAGGTATCCCCTCATTTACGTGATCCCGAAGGCGCCGGCGAAAGTCGCGTTTTCACGGAGGATTTCGGCGTATCGCTCGACGAGGGGGCGCAGGCGGGCCTCCGGCATGTTGGGGATGAGCTCGTAGAGCAAGCAGCC
>CAIZGR010000266.1 GCA_903932535.1 uncultured Hyphomicrobiales bacterium
ATGTTCTCCGTGGCCCTCGCGGTGGGGCTCACGCCCGAACTGCTGCCGATGATCACCACTGTCACGCTGTCGCGCGGCGCCGTGCGGATGGCGCGCAAGAAGGTGATCGTTAAGCGCCTGTCGGCGATCCACGATCTGGGCGCGATGACGGTTCTGTGCACGGACAAGACGGGCACGCTCACGTCCGCCCAGATCGAGCTGGCCGGGTCCCTGGCGCCGGACGGCGAGACCGACGACCGGCCGGCGACGCTCGCCGCAGTCTGCGCGCGGCTCGGCGGAGATAACGGATCGCTCGACGGCGCCCTGACGAAGGCCCGGCCGACCGCAGACAGCGGTTGGACGAGGCGCGGCCTTTCCCCGTTCGATTACCAGACACGGATGGGCGGGTTTGCTGGCGGATGGGCCGGAAGGCCTGACCTTGATCGTCAAGGGCGCGCCCGAAGCGGTGATGGCCGCCTGCGCCAGCGCCGGCGGAGCGCCTTTCGACACGGCGGCGCGAAAGGCCGCGTCGGCGCGGGTGCAGGCGTTGGCCGCGAGCGGCCTCCGCGCCGTGGGGGTCGCCTCGCGGCCGTGGACGGGCGCGGCGCGCGATCCGACCGCGGACGACGAGACGAACCTCGCGTTCGAGGGGCTTTGCACCTTCGCTGACCCGCCCAAGGCCACGGCGCCGGCGGCGGTGGCGCGGCTCGCGGCGGCCGGCGTTCGGGTGGTGATCCTGTCCGGCGACGACCCTCTGGTGGTAGGACGTCTGGCCGGGATCGTCGGGCTGCGCGCACAGAAGGCCATCGTCGGGGCCGACCTGCATGTGCTGTCGAGCGACGCCCTCAGGGTGCAGACGCGCGATACCGACGTCTTCGCCCGGCTCTCGCCCGACCAGAAAGTGCGGATCGTCCATGCCCTGCGCGACGCCGGCGAGATCGTCGGGTTCATGGGCGACGGGGTCAACGACGCGCCCGGCATCAAGGCCGCGGACGTCGGACTGTCGGTGGACGGCGCCACGGGCGTTGCGCGCGCTGCGGCCGACATGATCCTGCTCGACTCCGATCTGGCCGTGGTCGCCGATGGGGTCGAGGAGGGCAGGCGAACCTTCGCCAACATTCTCAAATACATTCGGATGGGCGCCAGTTCGAATTTCGGCAACATGCTCTCGATGGCGGCGGCGTCGCTCTTCCTGCCGTTCCTCCCGATGCTGGCGACCCAGATCCTCTTGAACAATCTGCTCTACGACGTGTCGGAGATCGGCATACCCTTCGACAACGTCCGCGCGACCGACATCGCCCGGCCGCAGCGCTGGCGGATGCACGATATCGTGCGGTTCGCCGGGGTGATGGGCCCGCTGTCTTCCGTCTTCGACCTGGCGACCTTCGGCGTGCTCTTCCTCTGGTTCCAGACCAGCGCCGAAGTGTTCCGGACCGGCTGGTTCGTCGAATCCATCGCCACGCAGACTCTAGTTAGTGTCCGTCCATAAACATTAAGCTGTTGATTTTGTTGTTGGAATCGTTGCCTTTTGAGTGCGCGCCGCTCCGGCTTCGCGTAGTCTCTTGGATCAAGTTGCTGATTCGAAAGAGAAAACTGAAACCGCGGAGCCGACAATGCGTCAGGAACGCACCGTCCAGGCCAACCTCTTCGATCGTTTTGCCGATCACGAGCTCGGCCGCGAGTTGAGGGCGATGTCGCAGTGGCTGGACGAGCATCGCGAGCTCAACAGTCTGGCGGCGGAGGACCTGCGCCGCCACGGCGTCAAGGAGACCGGGCGAGAGGGCTTGCCGGCCGAGTCGGTCGTGCGCTGCGCGCTTCTCAAGCAACATCGCCAACTCACCTACGAGGAGCTGGCATTTCATCTCGAGGACTCGGCCTCGTTTCGGGCCTTCGCGCGGCTGCCGCTGTCGTGGACGCCGAAGAAGTCGGTGCTGCACAGGACGATCAGCGCCATCCGGGCCGAGACCTGGGAGTCGATCAATCGCGCCGTGCTCACCACTGCGCACGACGAGAAAATCGAAACCGGCAAGGTGGTGCGGTTCGACAGCACGGTCACCGCCGCCCTCATGCACGAGCCGACCGACAGCCGTCTCCTCTGGGACGCGGTGCGTGTGCTGGCCCGGCTGTTGCGGGCGGCCGACGCTCTGGTCGCTGGTCTCGCGTGGCGCGATCATCGGCGCGCGGCCAAGAAACGCGCGCGCACGATCCAATACGCCTGCGACCGACTGAAGCGGATCACGCATTATCGGGAGTTGATCAAGCTGACCCGGTCGACCCTGACCTACGCCGATCAGGCCGCGGCGGAGGTGTCGCGTGCGCCGGACCCGATCGCCGCCACGCTCTGGCGGGCCGGGTTCCGCCACTATCGTCCGCTGATCGAGCGGATCATCGGGCAGACCGAACGTCGCGTCCTTCACGGCGAGGGTGTCCCCGCCGCTGAAAAGGTGGTCAGCCTGTTCGAGCCGCACGCCGACATCATCGTCAAGGGCGCCCGCGACGTTCAATACGGCCACAAGCTCAACCTGACCACCGGCCGGAGCGGCTTGATCCTCGACCTTGTCATCGAGCCCGGCAATCCGGCCGACAGCGACCGGTTCCTGCCCATGCTCGAGCGCCAGATCGCCTTCTACGGCAAGGCGCCCCGACAGACGGCGGCCGACGGCGGTTTCGCCAGCCGCGACAATCTTGCCCGGGCGAAGGCCCTCGGCGTCCACGACGCGGCCTTCCACAAGAAGGCCGGCCTGCGAGTCATGGACATGGTCAAGAGCAACTGGGTCTATCGCAAGCTGCGCAACTTCCGCGCCGGCATCGAAGCCGACATCTCGTGTCTCAAGCGCGCCTATGGGCTGGGGCGCTGTCTCTGGCGCGGGCTCGACCACTTCAAGGCCTACGTCTGGTCGTCGGCCGTCGCCTACAATCTCGCCCTCTTCGCGCGCCTCCGGCCTGCCTGACCGGTCTCTCCGCCGAGTTCCCGAACCCCGGCCGACTGCCGGGGCCACGGACGTTTCGCATCGCCTGCGTCCCTCGATCCAATCACTCAATAGTTGACAGTGAATTCTACCGCCCAACCGCCGCGCGCCGCCCCTCCGGGCCGCCGTAACCCGTATCCGCCAACAAAATCATATGTTTATGGACGGACACTAGTTATCTTTATCATCCGCACGCGCGGGCGTCCGTGGCGGGATCTGCCCAATCCCATTCTGACGATCTCGACGCTGGCGGCTCTGGTTACAGCCTTAGCCATCCCGTTCTCTCCGTTGGGAGAGTGGTTCGGATTCCGGAGCTTGCCGCCGCACTTGGCCATCGCGCTGGTCGGGATCGTGGCGATCTATCTCGTCTGCGCCGAAGTGTTCAAACCCCTGGCGGTCGCCGACAGCCCATCCCTTGCGGGCCAGGCGATCCGCGCCATCCGGCCCTGAAACCGGCGATCGCGCCTTTTGAGCGCGATTCCACTTTCGTTGCGAGACGCGGAACATGATGGTCCATCAGATCGAACGACATCGGGCGGGGCGCACCGGGTGGCTGCGAGCGGCGGTGCTCGGAGCCAACGATGGTCTTCTATCGACCGCGAGCCTGGTGTTGGGAGTCGCCGCGGCCCACGGCAGCCGCAGCAACGTGCTGATCGCCGGCTTCGCCGCACTGGTCGCCGGCGCCATGTCGATGGCCGCGGGCGAGTACGTGTCGGTGCATTCGCAGAAGGACACCGAGGACGCCGACCTTGCGCTCGAACGCGCGGAGCTTCGAACGAATGACAAAGGCGAGCACGAGGAGTTGGCGCAAATCTATGTTGGCCGCGGCCTTGATCGCGCGCTCGCAAAGACGGTCGCCGATCAGCTCATGGCGCATGACGCCCTTGGCGCGCATGCGCGTGACGAACTCGGCATTACGCCCACTCTGGAAGCCCGTCCGATCCAGGCTGCGCTGGCGTCGGCCGGGAGCTTCATTCTCGGGGCGGCGATGCCCCTGATCGTGACGGCCCTGGTCCCGCAAGCGAGTGTCCTTTACGCCGTTCCGGCGTCGTCACTCGCGGTGCTGGCGGCTCTGGGCGCACTCGCGGCGCGGACGGGCGGCGCGCGAATGGCGCCCGGCGCCTTGCGGGTCACTTTCTGGGGAGCGCTGGCGATGGGCGTCACGGCGGGCGCCGGCGCATTGTTCGGCGCGGTTGTTTGAAGCGCAGCCGCTGAACGCCTGCGCCTCAAGGGCGAGGATTTGGCGCCGCCGCTGTTGTGGCGTCGGCGGCGCGAGGCGCCAACGGACGCCGATTCCGGTCCCCCGCGAATAGAGGGCAGAGATCACAAAGACGACGAGCATCACCAGGACGAAGGCGCTCAATCCGATGAGCATCGGCCCCTGGCGGAAGCCCGTAGCCCCAGATGACCTGTCCGCAGCCCGGATTTTGGGAGGCGGCAGCAGGGCGACGAGATCGGCGGCGCTTGCTCTTGATGGGACGCCGTTCGGCTGCTCGCCCGGCAGTGCGTCAATCATTGCGGTCAGTCGCGTGGCCGCCGCTTCCCTGGGCATTCGCGCCAGGGCCCTCGCCTCCCGCCACGGATCGACGTCGAGCCGAGCGAGCGCGGACAGGACGCTGAGCGTCGTTCCATTGCGATCCTCACCGATCGGCGCGCCGAGGAATGGGTCAAACTCGGGTCCGATCAGAGGCGACAGCGCGGCGTGGGTCATGATGCGACGCCGTCGGCAACCGACGCCGCCGAGAGCGCCCGTTCGATCGCCCGCTCCAGGTCCGAGACGCGGAAGGGCTTTTGAATGAGGATGGTTTCGGCGCCCAGCGGCACACCTCGCAACGAATCCCCGGCCACGAACACGTGCGGGACAAACCCGCTTCGAAGGATCTCCTTGACCGCCGCGATGCCGCTCGCTTCGCCGAGTCCGACATCGACGATCATCAGATCCGGGCGCCAATGTGAAGCGGCGGCCACCGCATCGGCGACATTGCGCTCCACTGCGCAGACGGTGTGACCGAGACCGTCGAGTGTTTCCGCGAGCAATTCGCCGATAATCGCGTCGTTTTCCACGACCAGGGTGCGCAGCGCCTTCATCGAACACTCTCCCCGCTGCGCCCTCGCGCCAATCCTTGAACCGTCGGGATTGGCCGCCGAACCCTTGCGAAGTCTGGCGTGACGCTCATTTCGGAGCAGAGTGGGATTCGACCAGCCAAAGCTGATGATCGACGCCGCGCGAAATCTCGGTGAGGAGATCCGCCGTGTCGGCGTCGCCCAGCGCGGCCGCCTGTCCGATCGCTTCGCGGGCCGATTGCCCGAACGCTGCGAGCGTCGCCGCAACCGCGAAGATGTGTTCTTTTTCGTCGGCGATGCGCAGCGGATAGGGGACGAGGAAGGAACGCTCGGCCGCGACCTGGACCGTGCCTTCGGCAACGGCGCCGAGACCTGCTGCGCGTTCGGCCAGCAAGTCGGAATAGCCCTCCGCTTCCTTGGCGACCCTGTCGAACAGCTCGTGGACCGCGATGAAGGTCGGACCCCTCACGTTCCAGTGCGCCTGCTTCAACTGGCCGTGCAGGTCGATCGCCGCCGCCAGATGCCGGTTCAGAATTTCGGCGGTCTGGGTGCGGACATTTTCGGATAGCGTGTTGTGAGTCGCATACATGAACGAACCTCGAAGATGTGACGAAGCAAACGGCGGCCGTCTGTCTCGGCTACCGTCCACGACTGGGTCTCTGACGCCGCGGGCGCAGCATGAAAAGCTGGAAAGACGATGCGGACCGAAGGGCGACGGGAACAGACTCGGAAACTACTCATGCCGCGCCACGACGGGCTCCGGCCAAAGGCTTGCCAACGCGGCTAGTTTTGCCAGCCCAGGAACACGCCGGCGAGGAAAGCGGCGGCGAGCGTAACGACAGGGCGCTCCTGAAGGAGCCTCAACCCGCCCTCAAGCAGCGCGTCGTCGCCGATGTCCGAAGCCGAGCCTTGCGGCGGCGCAGACGCGCGCGGGTCTCCAGTGCGCCGCAGGACGAGGAACGCGGCGAATCCGATCGCACAGAGGACGGCGGAAACCACGAGCAGGGCGCCAGCGGCGCCGAGCATAGCCGCGGCGGAAATCCAAAGTGCGAAGAGGCCGCAGCCGAGAGCCGCGGCGATGCACGCGAGGGCGCCGAGCTGGAGGACTGCGCACCGCGAAAAGCCGCCGCCCGGTCGCGGCCCGGCGGGGGCGGCGCGGGGCTGAAGCGCCGCGAGCGCGATCTGGACGAGGTCGCTTGTCGTCGGGGCTCGGCTCACCGGCGAAGCATTCGCGCCCCGACGTAGCCAATCCCGGCCGCGATCGTCAGCGCAACGAGCGGCTGGTTCTGAACAAAGAGATTGAGCGCCGTCGTAGACCGGTCGCGTTCGGCTCCCGCCTGCTCGCCCCAACTTCTGACGCGCCGTCCGACCTCGCTGGCGGCATTCTGAACCGTGTTCGTCGCTCCGACTTTCACGTGATCGACGAGGCTCGCGACATCGCGCTTCAATGCGTCCAGGTCCTCGCGAACCATGGCGAGATCCGGCTCCACCGTCATCGATGCGTTCATGATGCGTACGTCTCCCATCATCGCAAGCGTTTGGCCACGACGATGCAAAGATAACGATGATTGAAGCGTCCCCGAGCGGAAAGACTCGGAAAATACTCAGGGCTCGCGCTCAAGCGTGTTCGAACGTCTTTGCCAGCGCGGGAGCGCATTGAGACGAAATAAGTCGCAATCGCCGGTCAATTTTGCTAGTGATTTTTGGGCGTTTCGTTGGCGCTCCGTTCGTCGAGAACAATCGCACAATGCCCGGAAACCTAGATCATCCTGCAGCCGGGAAGCGAACCCGCTGGATTGCCAAGACCCTCTCGGCCAGCAAGACGGAAGAATTTCCGGTTGTCGCGGTCGGCGCTTCGGCCGGAGGCCTCGACGCGTGCCGCAAGCTTCTGGACGCGCTGCCGAGCGTCAACGGCATGGCCTTCATCATCGTGCAACATCTCGATCCCGACCACGACAGCATGATGGTCGACCTGCTCGCAGGCCATACGTCGATGCCGGTGCTGCTAGCGACCGATGGCATGGCGATCGTAAGCGAGCGCGTCTATGTCATTCCGCCAGGCGTCTATCTGTCGGTGGACGACAAGAGCGCGTTGCGGATCTCAAGGCCGCAGGCGCGCCACGGCGCGCGGCTTCCATTCGACTTCCTCCTGAATTCACTGGCTCGCGAATACGGATCGCGCGCCGTCTGCGTGGTCCTTTCCGGAACCGGCGCCGACGGCAGTCTCGGCCTCAAGGCGGTGAAGGCGAAAGGCGGCCTCGTCATCGCCCAGGACGCTGGCGAAGCCGACTATGACGGCATGCCGCGCAGCGCGGTCGCGACCGGCGCGGTCGATCTCGTGCTCCGCGCTGCAAAGATCGCGGAGGCGCTCGTCGCACGCGAGCGCGGTCAGGTCTTCGTGACGGAGGCGCCGAAATCGCCCGCGCTGAAGTCGGTGGAGGACTTTCTGCCGGACATGATCTCCGTCCTGCGCACGATGACGGTTCATGACTTCACGCTCTACAAGCACGGCACGCTCGAGCGGAGGGTCGAGCGGCGGATGGCGCTCGTGGGCGTCAAGACGGCCAGCGAGTATTTCGATCTCCTGCGGCGGGACGCGAACGAGCGCGATCAGCTCTCCAGGGACTTGCTGATCAATGTCACCGGCTTCTTTCGTGACCCGGCCGTCTTCGAATTCATGACGAGGAGCGTCATTCCCGACATCGTGCGCGATCACCCGCTGGACCGGCCGCTCAGGATCTGGGTGGCCGGGTGCAGTTCCGGCGAGGAAACCTATTCCCTCGCCATGCTGTTTCGCGAGCAGATCGACGCCTCGAAACGCGAGATCAAGTTGCAGATCTTCGCGACCGACGTCGATCCCGACGCGGTGGCGAGCGCTCGCGACGGCCTCTATCCTGACTCGATCGAGGCGGACGTGTCGCGGGAACGACTGGCGCGGTTCTTTTCCAAGGAGGATCACAGCTACCGCATCTCGGCCGAACTGCGCTCGAACGTCGTGTTCACGGTGCACGACGTGCTCGCCGACCCGCCGTTCGCGCGTCTCGATTTCGTATCGTGCCGGAACCTTCTGATCTACCTCCTGCCGGAGGCGCAAGCCCGGGTCATATCCATCATCCATTTCGCGTTGCGGGAAGGCGGACTCCTGCTCGTCGGCGACGCCGAGACGGTCGGCGTCGCCGACGGGCGGTTCGTCGCCATCGCGAAGCCTCAGCGGATCTATCGCCGTGTCGGCGGCGCCCGGCCGGGCGATCTCACGTCGAACGTCGCCGATGGCGCCCGGTTGCGCGCGCGCCCCGGCCCGGCCTCCGCGCCTTCGCGCCAGATCGAGCTTGCCGAGCTTTGTCGACGGATGGTGCTGGACGCCTATGCTCCCGCCGCCGTGCTGATCAACAGCAAACTCGAATGTCTCTACTTCCAGGGGCCCGTGGATCGTTATCTGAAGATCGCGGTGGGCCGCCCCGTCAATGATCTGATTGCGATGGCGCGCGAGGGCCTGCGCGCCAAGCTCAAATCCGCCGTTCAGCGCGCGCTGAGCGAGAATGCGCGAGTCGAAGCGCCCGGCGGCCGCACGAAGGGCGCGGCAGGCGTCACATCGCTCAGCATCGTCGTCATGCCGGCGCCGCGCGATCGTCAGGACCTGTGGCTGGTGTGTTTCGTCGAGGGGCCGGAGGCGCAAGCCGGGCGCATCGGCGGCACGGCGCCCGCAGACGTTTCTCGGGTCGTCGAGCTCGAACGGGAGCTGGAAGCGACCAAGACCGAATTGCAAGCCGCCCTTCGCAATCTGGAGGTCTCGAGCGAAGAGCAGATGGCGATCAATGAGGAGGCGTTGTCCGTCAACGAGGAGTACCAATCGACCAACGAAGAGCTGCTCGCGTCCAAGGAGGAGCTTCAGTCACTCAACGAGGAGTTGACCGCGCTCAACGGCCAGCTGCAGGAAACGCTCGAGCGCCAACGGACCACCTCGGACGACTTGCAGAACGTGCTCTACAGCACGAAGGTCGCGACGATCTTTCTCGATACGCGTTTCAACATCCGCTTCTTCACGCCGGCAACGAAGGCGCTCTTCAACGTGATTCCGGGCGACGTGGGCCGCCCGCTCACCGATCTCAAGTCGCTTGGCGTCGACGAGGCGCTCCTCGACGACGCCCGGGATGTGCTCGCGACTCAAACGCCGGTCGAGCGGGAGATCCAGGGTCAGGACGCCGCCTGGTTCGTCCGCCGGATCATGCCCTATCGCGCCAGCGACGAGCGGACCGAAGGCGTCGTCATCACTTATGAAGACGTCACCGAACGGCGACGTACGGCGGAGGCGCTCACCGCCGCGAAGCGACAGGCAGAACTGGCGAGCATCGCCAAGACGCGCTTTCTAGCGGCGGCGAGCCACGATCTCAGACAGCCGTTGCAGACGCTCTCCCTGCTTCAGGGCTTGCTGGCGAAGAGAGTCGTCGATGATAAGGCTCAGCAACTGGTCGGGCGCGTCGATGACGCCTTGGGCGCCATGACCGGCATGCTGAATACGCTGCTCGACATCAACCAGATCGAAGCCGGATCGGTCAAACCCGAATTCTGCGACTTTCCCGTGAACGACCTGTTTGATCGCCTCAGGGAGGAATTGACCTACCACGCCCAGGCGGCCGGCCTGGAATTGCGGGTGCTGGGCTGCAGCCTGTCGATCCGCAGCGATCGGAAGCTCCTCGAGCAGATGATCCGCAACCTGATTTCGAACGCCCTGAAATACACCCCGCGCGGAAGGGTGCTGCTCGGCTGCCGGCGACGCCGGGGAAAATTGCGCATCGAGGTTTGGGACACCGGGATCGGCATCCCCGAGTCGGAGTTGGAGGCGGTCTTCGAGGAATATTATCAGGTGGACAACGCCGCCCGCCAGCGCAGCCGGGGG
>CAIZGR010000267.1 GCA_903932535.1 uncultured Hyphomicrobiales bacterium
CCACGCCGATCCGCAACGCGGACGCGCAAAGTTTGGCCCCGCTTTTCCCGCTTTGCGCAAAACGCCCGCATTTCGGGAGTCGCGGGCCGGATTTCACCCTCGATTTTTTGCGCAAAACCCGGCGATCTCGCAACCGCGTGGATGCCCGGGACAAGCCCGGCCATGACGGAGGCCGCGGTTCTTACCTTCGGCGCGGCTTCGGTTGCGCGGCGTAGGGGTTGAGGCGGAAGCCGGCGAGGCGGAGCTTGGCCGTATCGTCGGCGCGCACGTCCATCAGCGCGACCGGGGTCGGGCGGCCGGCTTTAGGCTCGCATTCGGGCGGCAGGCCGTCGTGGCTGACGACGATGCGCAGGTTCGGCGCGGCGTCCTGCGAGCCGAGCACGACCGCGCCCGCGTCGCGCAGCACCGCGAAGGCCTCCGCGGCGAGCTCGGGGGCGATTTCGAGCAGGGCGATTTTCATGCGCGCTCCGGCCTTGCGGTCGGCGGATCGACGAGCTCCCAGCTCAGCAGCCGGGGAGTCTTCATGCCGTCGCGCTCGTCGACGGTGAGCCAAGGCCGAGCGCGGGGGACGGCGCAGGCCTCCGGCAGATCGGGATGCGAGACGAGCCAGCGCCGGACGCCCGTCATGGCGTCGACCGAGAGGCGTTCGACGATTTTGATCCCGACCCGCTCCAGCATCGCCGGGACCTCAGGCGCGATGTCGGGGTCGATTTCGAGGACGGCGAATTTCATGGGGTGACCCCGAACGGGAGTTCTTCCCAATCGTCGGACAGCATGTCGGTTTGCGACGGCGCCCAGGGCGTGAAATCGCCGTTGACGGTGCGAAGGTCGATGTGCGGGAGATAGTCGAACTTCGTTCCGATCGGCACGCCGGCTTTGGCGAACGGGCGGCCCTCCTCGACGGTGAGATTTTCGGAGCCGGGCACGAGGATGAGGAACATGCCCTTGCCGTTCCAGCCGAGGCGACGCACGCGGCGTCCGCTCTGCAGCGCGGCGATGGCCTGGCCGAAGGTCAGATGGCCGCCCTCGACCGGGTTGTAATCGCGCTCGTAGACGTCCTCGGGACACCACGAGATGTAGCCGTCGCCGTACTTGACTGCGCGGCCGGGCTTGCCGTCCTCTTCCTGCGGCCAGACGGTGGTGCGCTTGGTCGAATAGCAGTCGTGGGTCATTCGGGCCTCTGGGTTTGTCAGATGGCGGAGGGGGCGCGAAGGGCGACGCAGGTCGACGATCACGTCGAAGTGGCAGGCGTAGCCGCCGCGAAAATAGGCCCAGAGGCGGCGGCCGAGGAAGTTTCGGTCCCGGGGATCGTGGCCTAGCTTGACGAAGCTCAGGGCGGCTAGGCGCGGGTTGGATTGCGGGCCGTGGAACGTTCCGTCGCGCTGCCAATGCGCGAAGCTGGCGATGACATGAACGGGCGGCGCGCCAGGAAGTTTGATCCGCATGAGTCAAGCATCCGCGGTATTAGGTAGCAAGCTCACCGAGGAGAAAGCCCCGCAGGAAGGAACGCCAGTTGAAGGTGATGAAGCGTCCGCGGTTTCCGGACCAGCGCGCCTTCAAACAATCCCAGATAACGCGAAAGCCGATTCTGTCTCTCAACCGAAGCTCCTCAGTCCGCGGCTGGCGCTGTAGACGCTGCCGGCGGGCTCGGGGTTGGTGCTCATCAGCGCGGCGCAGTCGAAGATCGCCATCAACGGGTCGATCTTGGCCGTGCCGCTGGCGGCCTTGGTGACCATCGCGGCGTTGCCGGACATCACCGTGCGGGCGTTGCCGACGCACCATGCGAGGAGGCGCTGGCCGGCGTGCAACAGCGTGCGATCGTCGAGTTTGCGCTCGACCGTCTTGATCG
>CAIZGR010000268.1 GCA_903932535.1 uncultured Hyphomicrobiales bacterium
CACATGCTCGCAAAGAACTTGCCCTACCGCGACCTCGGCGAGGCCTATCTCGACCAGATCGGACAGACCCGAACCGTCGCCAACCTCAAGCGCCGCCTCGAACGCCTCGGCTACAAAGTCACCCTCGAACCCAATGCCCAGCCCACGTGACCAGCGCATGTGCAGTTCATTTTCATAGCAGTTACGGGCGATCCAGAACGTCAGCTGCCAGCGGCTCGTCCGGCTGTTCCACGATCTGTTCGGCCTCGCCGTCAGCGAGGGGGCGCTCGACGCGCTGTTCAAGCGCGCCAAGCCCCGCTTCGACGCCGAGTTCGCCGCGATCCTTTCCCGGCTGCGCAAGTCCCGCGTCGTCTACAGCGACGAGACGAGCGTGCGCGTGGGGGGCAAGAACTGGTGGAACCGGGTGTTCGGCAACGGCGAGATCGTTCTCCACGTCATTCGGCCGAGCCGGGGCCGCGAGGTGGCCGAACAGGTCCTCGACGGGCACAGCCCGGCGATCTGGGTGTCCGATCTGCTCGGCTCACAACAGGGCCATGCCGCCGAATGGCAAATCTGTCTCGCCCATCAACTGCGCGACGGCCAGTACGCCGTCGATGCGGGCGACACGGTGCTCGCCCCGCGCATGAAGCCCCTCTTCCTGCGCGCCTTCGCCATCGCCCGCAGGCGGGACACCCTCGCCGCTTCGACCCTGCGCGCCTAAAAGGGCCGGCTCGAGTGCGAACTCGACGCCGTCATGGCGTTGCCGGTCGAACAGAAAGACGGCCGCAGACAGCGCAAGCGCTACGCCAGACATCGCGGCGCCCTGTTCACCTTCCTCGACCATCGCGACGTCGCCCCGGACAACAATCTGTCCGAGCGAACCCTGCGCCCCACCGCGACCTATCGCAAAGTCACTGGCGGCTTCCGCTCGCGCTGGGCGCCCCACCTCTACGCCGGCGTCCGATCCGCCGTCGCAACCGCAGCCCGAAACGGCCTCGACCCCTTCTCCGCCGTCAACAACGTCCTCGCCGAAGCCCCATCCCCAACCGGGGGGTGAGCAGTTACTTCGAAAGTTCATAGCAATCTTGCGCAATCAGGTAAATTGTCGTCGATAGACGTAATACCAATCCTCGGATTGGCCGATTCACATTTTGGACAGCTGGATTCCCAAGAGCTGTGGATCGTGCGATTCCTGTTCTCGAAACGCGAATCGGGGCCGGGATTTTCACATGGGCGCGCCAATAGACATCACGCGGAGAGATTTTTCGGCAAGCGATCTTCGGCGAGCGGCGAGCCGCGGCTCGGATGGTCGCCAGGCGTGTCGGCTTTTGGCGCTGGCGATGGTTCTCGAAGGTCGACCTCGCGCGGAGGCGGCGGGCGAACAAGGGTATGGATCGTCAAACGCTTGGCGATCGGGTCCACCGATACGACGAAGGCGGGATCGACGGGCTTGTCTCGCGACGGAGTTCCGGGCGCGTGGCTTATCTGGAGCCGAGGAAAGGGAGGAACTGAAGAAGCTGGTCGTCGCCGGCCCAGATCCCGCCGTGCATCACGGTGTGCGCTGGCGATGCCAGGATTTGCAAAAGGAAGTGCTCGAGCGTTTCGGCGTGGCGGTTCACGTCAGCACAATCGGGCGGTGGCTCCATGAACTCGGACTGACGCGGTTGCAGCCGC
>CAIZGR010000269.1 GCA_903932535.1 uncultured Hyphomicrobiales bacterium
GGCGGCGCTCACCAGCTTGTCGGCCGCGACGCGCGTCCGGCATGACAGGCAGACGGCCTCGACCGGCGGATTTTCCGATATGACGCCGCATCCGCGGCAGACGAACGCACGGCCGAGCCGGTCGTATTGGGTCCCCAGATGCCTCATGGTTCCGTTGCACTTCGGGCAGCGGTAGCCGTGATCCCCCAGGGACGTGAATTCCGACGGAATCCCGACGTAGCCGCATCGAAAATGATGAAAGAGCCCCTCGCTCGTCAGATACGCGCTCCGGCAACTGGGACAGACCTCGCGAACGTTGAGGTGATGGCTGTCGCATCGCGGACACAGGCTGACCCTGTCGAAGAATCGCGTCTCGAGACAGCCGCGCTCGACGAGACTGGCCAAATCCTCTTCGAGGGCGTCGCTGGCGACGGGATAGCTGTAGCCGCGCGTCCCGCTCGGGTCCGCCAGCGGCGACAGCGTTCCTCCCGCCGCCCTGATTTGTCTCAGCACCTCGAGCAGACGACGGTCTGCTGCGGACGCTGCGCTTGTCGAGCTGAGGTCTGTCACGGGGTCGATCAACCGGTGTGCGAGGCGAAAGGCGTGGTGACGAACTGCCAGGCCGAAAGCGCGCTCCGGCGGGCCCAGTCCCAGGAGTTCAGCACGATCGTCGAGAGGTCCGGCGCGCCGATGCCGGACCAGCGCGAGACCGAGACCTGCGCCCAGGCGAACAGCCGGGTTCGCTCTTCGGGACTCACGTCGACGAAGTCGACTCGAACCGGCGTGTATTGCGACCACATTTCCCGCTGCCAGAAAAAGCGCGTCAGCGAACCGGGCAGGGCCGAGAGCTCGGGATAGAAGCCGGTTACGGTTCCCGTGATCGCCTTGTCGACGCCGCTGACGCGGATGTCGAAGGTCTGGCCTTTGGCGAGCCTCGGCACGTCGCTCGGGGCGAAGAAGATGACGGCGTAGGTCTCGCTCGGGTTGAAGATGCTGAAGATCGGCGATCGCGCGGCGATGACCTCGCCCTGTCGCGCAGTGCATTCCGTAACGACCCCGTCCTTCGGAGCGTTGACGAAAAAGTGCCCCGTCAATTCCGGAGAGTTTTTGTAAAGGTTTATGCGCTCCACGAGAATTCCGACGTTGACCTGCGCCATTTTCTTGTCGGCGTTCTTGGTCTCGTAGACGAACTCGGCGGCCCGCTTTTCCGCGTCGGCCCGGTCGACGGCCGCTTTGGCTTGCTGCCAGACCAGATCGGCGACGAATTTCTTTTCCTTGAGCTTGTTCTCCGACTCGAGGACGGCGGCTTGCTGCTTGAGGAGGGCGTCCTGCGCTTCGACCAGCTTCTGCGCAGTCGCCGCTTCGCGATCGGCGATGTCGATCTCGGCGCGCGTCTGCGCCAGCTGCAGCTCGAGTTGCTTGACCTGCTGTTGCGCAGTCTGGACGACCGCCTCGTTGATGAATTCCGCCAGCGGCTGGCCGCGCGCGACAGGGTCGAGGCATTTCACCATCAGGCGTTCAAGGCGCGCCTGGACGATGGGCGACACCGCGGTCAGTTCTCCGGAGACGATCCCGTTGCCCTTGATCCAGAGGCGGTCGGAGACGAACCAGCCCACGATCGCCGCGCAAGCGAGAATCAGGAGTGTTCGGGGCCGAACGAACCACAGACGTCGCGGCGTCGCGCCGGCTTTCACGGGAGGACGCAACAAAACTCTCCGGTCGTACGGTCGAAGGCGCGATTGCTGAAAATGCATACCCGGTCGGTCCCCGTTACAACGGGCGCGTGCAGGCCGGAGGGACGATTTCGCGATTCCGCGCCCGAACGCGAGCGCAATTCCGGCGGCGTCCGGCCGGCGGGCCGCCGCAGGATCCCTGTCGCCGTTTCAGCCGCTTCGCGCTGGCGCGGCGCCGCGGACAGGGCGAACCGCTTCCGGGCTCGAGTCTGCGGCGTCGCGCCGCGAGGCTTTGGCGTTTGGTCATCGGGCGCGTTCGACGGGCGACGATCGAGCGAGGAAATCGGCTCGGGGCGCCGGCTCGGCGTCTCCACGGCCCGCTTTTCATCGACACGACCCCTCTTTCGGCGATCTGATTTCACCTCCGGCCACCTGCTTCACGACCGGCGGCTGCCGCGGACAGCAGTTCCGGCGTGAACAAATTGCCGGCGAACAGGAATTCCCGGCCCGCGTCGCACGCCGGACCGCGCTTGGACGCTTGCCGTTTGAAGTATTCGTCGAGCGGATGGAATGGATCCACGTCATACATTCTGTAGTTGAACCCATCCACGCCCGCGAGCACCATCGCCCCCAACGCCAGATACGGATTCTGCGGAACCCGAGGGAGGGCGAACGTCACACTCATCGCATTCGGGTTTAGCAGCGAAAGCGAAACATGATCGGAGGCGACGAATTCGTCGTCCGCGCATCCGCCATGCGGACTTGCGGCGGCGCCGGCGGGCATGCGGGCCGAACCGGCCATCCCGAGAACCTCCAAGAGCGCGGGCGCATGCGCCACAAGTCCCGCCGCGTAATGCCGCATGATCGCGGCCGTGCCGCCATAGCCGTCTCCGGCGAAAAGGGGGCGGCCTTTGCGCCAAATGCTCTGGGTTACGCGAACGTCGACGCCCTCCGAGGCCGCCCCTAGCCCTGCGGCGCGCGTCGAGCCGCCTTCTCGCCGACCGAGACGGTCGATGACATACTTGCAGAACATCAGCTTGTCAGCGGCCAGCCACACGGAATCCGCGCTCATCGCCAGTTTCACCGGCGCTCCGCTCGCGAAAGCACGCGGATCGTCAATCTCGACGCCGGCGCGCGCGAGCGCCCCCATGATCGCCTCCGGACCGCATCCGGCGATTTCCGACGGCCCGCCGAGATCGGCGCGCCCGCTCGCCGCCGGCCGCCCGCCGATGTCGCCGTCGGATGCAGACGTATACGGAAACCGATCGGCTGGCGACGCGAAAGCGCGAACGCCGGCAATCTCCACCCTGAAACGCGGCGAACCGGCGATATGGGTCGACTGGACAAAGGACTCGATCGCCTTCGCAATCGATCGGCAATCGAGGGCGCTCGATCGGCGGGTGATCGAATCGTAGACATTGCAAATCACGACCAGGGTCCGCGGCGCGGCGAACGGATCGAGAAATGCGGCCCGGAAATCCGGCACGACGATCGGATCGAGCGCCGGAAGGTCCAGCGACCAGGGAACGGCGCGCCCAGGCAGGCCGCCCGCACTCTCACAGCGGCCGAGATCCAGATCGGCGATCGGAGAAATGAAGCTTCGCCATTCTCCCGAGGTGGTGGCGAAGCGCAAATCGAGGCGCTGGATCGAACAATCCCGGACAAGCTGCCTCAGATGAACCGACAGAGACGACGTAATCACGACAGGAATCTCTTCCTGCAATCTCGCGGCGCCGGAAGCATAAACGGAAGCGGTCTCCGCCAAGCGATGGACGAGGTCCGCGTCCGCGCCTGATTGCAGGCTATGCTCATTGGCCGCCGGAGCCCCGCGGGGGTCTGCCGGCAGCCCGGCGCCGCCGCCGATCGAGACCGGTCGCGCCGGAAAATCCGCCGTCACGACCGGCGCGTCCACACATGCAGCGCCAGCGTCGCCAGATGATCGGCGCGATCGGGTCACCATGCCCCCGGCCTCGGAACGACGTTCGCCCGAGGCCTCCCTCAGACGTTCTTCGCTGCGCCGCCCACGGACGCGCGGCGCTTCGGCATCGCGCTCAATGCGCCGAGCGCCGCAAAGCCGGCGATCGCCATCATCCAGGTCGGCGCTTCTGGAACCGTGATGGTGAACTGCGCCGAAGCCGATCCCACCGTGTTTACGGTCCCCTCGACGAAATCAGGTGAAAAGTATTGATTAGCCGGGTCAGCCGGCTGCTCAAAGACAGTCACGATATAATTGGCGGGGTTCAGCGCAAATAAACTCGTTCCAGCGGATCCCGCGACGCTCGACGGCACGAGATAGTTCGCGAAAACACGGCCTGTCCACGCGTTCCAGATTTCGACATTGTACGCGTCCACAAGCGGATTGCTGCCCTGGGCCGTGAAGCTGACGGACACGATCCCCGGAGTCGTCAACCGAAACTGATAGCCGGCGTAAGATTCATAGCCGGCGTAAGATTCGTTGTCGCCGGCCCACCCGTATGCTTGACCGCCTACGTCGGGCGCGAAGGTCAGGCTCGTGCTTCCGGTGAAATCCAGCTCCGCCACGCTCCCGGTCATCAATTGCGCGGACGTCGTTTCGGTGGCGGTCGCCACGGCCTGCTTGGCGCCGGTCCCGGATATCGCATTGATGGTCCGCGAGGCGGTCAAGCCGGACAACGCTGTCGCCAAGTCCCGCGTGTTTCTATTGGTCACGTTCGAATTATCGACCGGGGCTGGACGGATCCCGTTCCACGCTTCCGCAATGGAGGCTGAACCCGCGGTCAGACTGACGAACTGGACGCTCGCGAGCGCCGCTTCCGCCGTCAGGACCGCTCCACCGAAGGCCATCATGGCCAGGAGACGCCTATTCCTCATGATACCCCCCGAAACCGCCCAGTAGCGGCGGATAGACAGTAAACCACAAAGTTATCACAGTCAACCCAACCGGGTTCGTTTGCCGGATTCGAACCGGAACCAATACGAAATCACGCCGTGAAAGCTGTTCTCGACCCTCGAAGAGAATCGCTTACGGAAAGCGTGGTGGATGAGCTCGCGTTCAGGGACGTCAACAACGTTGACATTCCCTGCCGCTACGGCATTCTGCGAGCTGATATCGAAAGACGTAGTCCTGAACTTGCGGAAGGCGGATTGACATGAATTACAATCCAGCGGGTTCAAGCCACTCGAGCTTCGGCCACGTGCGCTCCTTCGCCTGCGACATGCGAAGAGAGGCTGCGCTGCCCAAGACGGATCGGGACCCGGAACCGCCGTACGCGCGATCTGTCGACAACATGGACGTGATCGCGTCTTTCTTTCGTCTCGACCGTATCGGCTATGATATGTACTATGGCGGGAACGGGCGGTATCTCTATCAGCCGATTCCCAAAAATGGCTGCACAAAAGTAAAGTCACTGTTGCTGCAGATCGAAAACCTGCCGGTGGATAACAATTGGTGGCATGTTCACCAGAAGGAATACAACGGGTTTCCTGGCACCCATAATCTCTCTCTCGAAGAGCAGGTCGCCATCTTCGAGGGCAGGACCAATACATTCAAATTCACATTTGTCAGGAACCCCTACTCGAGGATGGCGAGCGGCTACCTCGATAAGATAAAGAAGAATGTCGCCCCGCACATCGTCAAGAAGATCAGAACTTTCGCCGCGCAGAATCGCATAGCCCTGTCCGAGGAGATTACGTTCTCCGAATTCGTGGATGTCGTCTCGCGGCAAAGCGTTACGGAGATGGATTCGCACTTTCGCCCGCAGTGCTACGAGGGCCGGTTTCCTGTCGTAAAATTCGACTTCGTCGGCAGGATGGAAACGTTCGCCGACGATTTGATCTATGTCCTGGAGCGCATCGAGGCGCCCGAGACGGCCGTCGCGCAGGCGCACGCGCGCAACCATGAAACGGGATCGACTGTGAGAATATGGGAGAGCGTCAGCGCCGACGCCAGGAGATTGTTTCTCGAGGCGTTCGAGATCGATTTCGACGTCCTTCAGTATCCGCGGCGGCTGCCGGCGCATTGGCACGGCGCACAGTGACCGGGGCGGCAACGCGTTTGAACGGGGGGCGCGCTCGCCGGCGCCGGGCGGCCATCGCGGTCGGGGCGTCGTTATGGCTCGGGATCGGCGCCATGGTCTCCTTCTCGATCGACGAAGCCGGCGCTGCCGAGACGAAGCCGATCCGTTGGCTCTTCAACGGACCCGGGGTGGCCGCGATGGCCGCCGATCCGGAGGCGTCGCGGTTGCTCGACGGCGGCGAGCCCTTCGTGATGTGGGGCCGGCCGCTCAGCGGCGTTCCCCGGAGCTGGAAGGCGATCCATGTCCTGTCGTGCAAGAGCCTGTCGGAGATCGAGGACGCGCTGGCGACAGGCGCTCTGGGACCCGAGATCAAGGGCGTCATGTACGACCAGGAAAAATGGAGGTTCACGCCGGAGGAGGAGCAGCGAAATCCGGGACCCTATTTGAAAAAGGCGGCCGACTTGGTCCACGCCAGGGGATTGTTGTTCCTGACGGCGCCGGCTGTCAATCTCGTCAATATCATCGAGCCCGGCGCGCGTGGCGACAGAATGGGCGAAGCCTATCTGCGGCTCGGCCTTGCAGCGGACGCAGCGCGCAACGCGGACGTGTTCGATATTCAGGCGCAGCGTTTCGAGGGCGACACGAAGACATACGAGTCGTTCGTTCGACAAGCCGCAGCCCAGGCGCGTCAAGCCAATCCAAAGGTGATCGTGCTGGCGGGAATCAGCACCGAGCCGATCGGCCGAAGCGTCACGGCGGACGATATTCTCCAGGCCATTTCCGCAACGCGCGATGCGGTCGACGGCTATTGGTTCAACATCCCGAAGCCCTCGGAATACTCCCCGATCGCAAAAGCGTTTCGGCCCGACCTCGCCGCCGAGGTGCTTCGGCGTCTTGCCGGACCCTGACGCGGAAACGCCGGCGATCGTCGGCGGCCGTTCACGCGGCGCCGCTTGCGGTCGGAAGCGGATTTCGACGCCGACGGCGGGATCCCGGTTCCGGGTTCTGGCCGTCGTCGAAGCGTATTTGGCGTCGCCCGCGGTCGCGCAGGGTCTCGAGGCGAAGCCGTGCGCCAGTCCGGCGTGGATGTCGGCGGCGGCGCCGGACGCGCCGGCGCATACGGCGGGCGTCTTGACGCGGCCGGCAATCTCGGCGTCCCGGGCGCTCGGCGGCGTCCACTCGCTGCCGGTCCTGACCGTGTCGAGGATTCGGTTGCGATTGTGAAAGCCGTGCTGCGCACGGTTTCGAGGCCGAAGACGAACGGGGCGGCGAACCCTTCGAGACGGAGGCCGGCGACGAAGGCCTTCGTTTTCCGACGCTCATGCGGCGCACCGCGTGCGAGCGGCGACCGGACCGGACCAACGGCCGCCCGCGGGGTTCTCGGGTGGCCGGCGGAAAGGCGCGGAGGACGGCCGGCGATGCGGCGGACCGGCTTTTCCGCCCCGGCGCCGCGACGAGCTTGTGCGGTCAACGTCGTCGAGCAGGGTTCACGCACCGCCCTCGACAAACGGTTGTCCTGGTCCGGCCGAGACGCCGCGTCCTTTCGTCAAGAATTGAAACCGGCCAGAATTATTCTGGCGACATTCTGATCGACGCGGCGAATACTGGACTTGGCGGAGATTCCCATGGGCGTCGCGCCGGATTCTCCAGGGATGAAATCATATTTAATATCAGATAATTATGGCGTCTCCCGGGGTCTCGGCCGGGGCGGGTCTCCGCCCGTCGTGAAGCGCGTTCGGACGTACCGCGATGAGTTGTAACCATCATGTTGATAGATCAACAGGCGAGACGTTGGTAAATCAACAGATAACGAAGCGGCTCAACATAGCAATACGTCAAGTGAATGCGACGATTTGCCCTCTTAAAGTTTGGCTTTGCTTTTTATATTTGAATGCGCGAAACGGGAGATGCAAATCATGGTTCCGAGCGCGGGCTATGTGGGAGGGGCTGGATGCTTCCGTCAGGCGTTTGCAAGGGGGGCGCATTCCCCACACGAGCATGGGATCGCCCGCGACGGGGCGGGCGGAGCCGCAAATTTTGAGCGGTACGGACATGCCCTTCGGTCGTCAGCCTCTGGTCGACATGATCCGCGCGAGGGTCGTTCAGACGCATCGGCAGGGCGCGACCGCGGGCCGGCTTGCGAGGGCGCAGGGGAAATCGCTCTCGAAGCTATTGTTTGGAGGCGTGTCATGAGCCTATCCGTCAGGCTGTCTCGCGTTGTCGAATTGTCCGTTCCGCAGCCGCATTCAGCCGCAGGCTCATTCGTTCGAGGGTATCGCCGCCTTGGTGGACCGGCGCGGAACAGTTTCGCAAATGCGAAATGCGCCGAAAGGGACCGCGCTCTTGATTGCGGATATACCGCATGCTCTAACATTGCGCCGAGAGGTTGCGCCCGGCGTGAGGCGCGCGAACCCCATCTTCGCCCCGAGCCAAAGCTGAGCGGGGAGATCGAAAGGATGGATAGGAGGAAACAGACATCTCGATGTCGCGAGGAGTCCTGGCGCGCTGCCGCAGTACATGAACTGGAGACGTAGAGCATGGCGTCGCCGTCTCGATGCCTGCTGTGAATGCGAGTAGCATATTCAACTTGGTCGCCGCTTCAATGAAATCTCACTCGACAATTTTGATCGTAGATGACGACCGCGACATGCGGTGGGCCATGCGGAACATCCTTTCAGAGGCCGGATTCGGCGTCGCGGAAAGCGACGGCGGCGGCACGGCCCTGGAACAAGCGGCGCGGGAGCCGCCCGCGGCCGTGCTGTTGGACATGCACATGCCGGGCCTCAGCGGCGATGTGGTCCTGCGCAGCCTGAAGCGGCTCAATCCCCGCCTGCCCATCATCATCGTGACGGCTCACGGCAGCATTCCCGGCGCCGTCAGCGCGATGCAGGACGGGGCGTTCGAATATGTCACGAAGCCGTTTCGCAACGATCACCTCCTCGAGACCGTTCGGCGCGCGGTCGCGCGCACGCCTGCGCCCGCTCCGCGCCCCGCCGGCGTCGGCGAGGCTCTGGCCTCTGTCATGGGTCAAGGCCCCGCGATTCGAGCCCTGATCGCGGACATGGAAGCCGTCATCTCGACCGATTATTCCGTCGTCATCGGCGGGGAGACCGGCTCCGGCAAGGAAGTGGTCGCCAGCCACCTGCACGAGTACGGTCCGCGGGCGAAAAAGCCGCTCGTGGTCGTGGACTGCGGCGCGATCGCCGAGACCCTCACGGGCAGCGAGTTCTTCGGTCACGAAAAGGGGGCGTTCACCGGGGCGAGCGAGAAACACCTCGGGTACGTCGACGCCGCCGCCAACGGGGGGACGATCTTTCTCGACGAAGTCGGAAACCTCTCCGTGGCCGGGCAGATGGCGCTCCTGCGAACGCTCGAGAATCGCACGTTTCGCAGGGTGGGCGGCAAGGAACTGCTCAATCTCGACATGCGCGTGATCGCGGCCAGCAACGCGGACTTGCAGTCGGAAGCGAGAGCAGGCCGCTTTCGCGAAGATCTTTTCTTCCGCCTCGCGGAATACGTCATCGTCGTGCCGCCGCTGCGCGCGAGACCGGAGGATATCCCGTTCCTCGCGCAGCGCTTCCTGAAGCAGGCGCGCGAGGTTCTGAACCGGCCGGCCATCGAAATCGACTCCGGCGCGCTCGACATGCTGTGCGCCTATCGCTGGCCGGGCAATGCGCGAGAACTGCGTACGGTGATGCGGCGCGCCGCGCTGACGCGGTCGGACCGGGTCATGAATTCCGACTTGGCCGGCAGCCTGCGCTGCACATGCGAGCTGCCGCTTCCGGCCGTTTCGCCGGCCGTTCCGAAGGGGCGCCAGCCGCTGCCTCAACGCGTCAAGGATCAGGTCCACGCCGTCGAGCGCGACGCCATCATGACGGCGCTCAAGGACGCGATGGGCAACAAGGCCGAGGCGGCCCGCATCCTCGGCATCGACTACAAGACCTATCGCACCAAGCTGAAAATGTTGGGCGCCGAGCATGGCGCCGACAGCCGATGAACGACCTCGGCTCCCCCTTGCGGCTCGATTCGACGGAGGCCCCGGCCGCCTTGTCGAACGAGGACGCGATCTCGCTCTTCGCGCTGGCGCGGCGCGGTCATGCGCCGGAGCTTCCCGCCCCCGCGTATGAGCGGCGGCTCCATCTGCATGATCTGGGCGCGATCACGGCTCTGATCGGCGTCGTCCCGATCGCCGGCTATTCCGGCGCCGAGGCGGAGCGCAACCTCGCCGACGCCGCCTGGCTCGCCCCTCGGGTCCGTCGCCACGCGGAACTCGTCAACTGGACGATGCGGTGGTCGCCCGTCTTTCCGGCGCCGTTCGGCACCTTCTACAAGAGCTTCGAGAGTCTGACGGAGTTCATGCGGGCGAACGAGCGGACCGTCGCCGCGTTCCTCGATCGGGTGGCTGACAAGGACGAATGGGAATTGCGCGCCGCGGCGAAGTTCGATAGCCCGGACCTCATGGATCAACTCGCGTGCAAGGCCCGGCCCGAATGGCGCGCGCTGTCGAAAGGCGTGCGATACATGCGCCTCTGCCGGGATCGGGACGCGGTGCTGGATTTCGGCCGCGCCGAGGCCGCGGCGATCGTTCGCGGCTACGTCGCGCAGATCGAGCCCCTGACGGCGGCCGTTCGCGAACTCGCTCCCGGACGAAACGCGGACCCGAAGGCGGGCGAACCCGTCGCGCGCTACGCCCTGCTCGTCGAAAAGGCCAACGCCGGCAAACTCCGCGAAGCCGTTCGCGCAATCGGCGGTTCGGCGGAGCACGTCGCCATCGCCCTGTCGGATCCCCTGCCTCCCTTCAGTTTCCGGCCGGATCTGGCCGCCCGGAACTAGGTGCCCTCGCATGTCGGTCGCAACACTGGATCACGAAAGCTTTTTCCATGCGGTCATGTCGACGATTCCATCGTCCATCCTCATCCTCGACGAGCGCTTGGCGGTTCTGACCGTCAATCACAATTTCCTCGAGAAGTCGCGCGGCAACCTCAATTACATCGTGGGACGAAAGCTTCACGAAATCTTTCCGCCCGCCTTTCAGGACACCGCCCTCGACCAGCAGATCCGGGATGTCATCAACACCGGCCGAACGATTCACCGCCAGCGGTTGACGTACCGCGCGCCGGGCGTTTCCCTCCGAACCTATTCCTACAGCATCTGCCCGCTCCAGCTGCATCACGGCTCGCGCGGCGCGATCCTGGTCATGGACGATGTGACCGACCTGCTGCGCCTGGGCGAAGAAGTTCGCCGGATGCAGCTGCATCTGGCCAGCATCGTCGAGAGCGCCGGCGACCTGATCATCTCGACCGACCGGGCCGGCGCGATCATGACCTGGAATTCCGCGGCGGCGAAAGCCACCGGCCTGACTGAATTCGAGGTGCAGGGCGGCAAGCTGGCGCACCATATCGAAGAGCCGCAAAACAAGGAGGTCGAAGCCTGCTTCCGCGGAATCGAGGAGATCGACGACCGCCGATCGGTCGAGTGGCCGATGAAATGCCGGGGAGGCGAAAGCATCCCCGTCTCCTGGCGCCTGTCGCGTATGACAGGCCAGCAAGGGGAAGCGACCGGCGTGGTGTTCGTCGGCCGCAATCTGGTCGAGCAGCGCGCGATGGAAGCGCAGATGCATCAGGGCGAAAAGCTCGCGGCGCTCGGCATGGTGATCGGCGGCATCGCTCATGAAATCCGCAATCCGCTCGGCGTGAGCTCGGCCGCCGCGCAACTGATGAAGCAGAGGATCGCCAAGCCGGAACTGCTCGAAGAATGCATCGGCAAGGTGATCGCCGGAATCGACCGGGCCTCGCTGGTCGTGGAGAGTCTGCTTCGCTTCGCGCGGCCGAAGCCGATCGCGGAGACAACCCGCGTGAACGTGGTCGGCATCCTGAAGAACGCGCTGATGTTCGCCTCCGGCGAGGCCGCGGCGGGAACGTCGGTCGAATGGACGCTCGAGACCGGCGCCGACAACCTGTTTGCGGAAGGCGTGCAGAATCTGCTCGAGCTCGTCGTCATCAACCTGATGCTGAACGCGTTTCAGGCCATGCCCGGCGGCGGGCGCCTCGCCATCGGGCTTCGACGGGACGCGGCGGAGGTGATCATCGAGATCGGAGACACCGGGCCGGGCATCCCGGACGCTCACCTCTCCAAGATCTTCGATCCATTCTTCACCACGCGGTCGGACAGCCGGCGCTCGGGCCTCGGCCTGTCGGTGTCCCATTCCATCGTGCGCCAGCACGGCGGGCGGGTGGACGTGCGCACCTCGCGGAACGGGACGACGTTCGTCATCCGGATTCCCGTCGCGCGCGATGCGGGCGTCGAATCCCGGCTTGTTGAGGCGTCCTGATTTGCCGCAGACTTCGACTCCGACTGCGCCGGAATCCGTCCTTGTCGTCGACGACGATCAGGACATGTGCTGGGCCTTGGAGGGCGCGCTCGCAAGCCTCGGCTGCGCGGTGACATCCGTAGGTTCGGGCGGAAGCGCGATCGCGGTCGTCACGGAGAGCGCCTTTCCGGTGGCGTTCGTCGACGCCCGTCTTCCCGACATGGACGGCATGAGGCTGATCGCCGAATTGCGGGCGCTGCGGCCGTCGATGCGGATCATCATGATTTCCGGCTACTTCCTCGAGGACGACGTCCGCATTCTGGAAGCGGTCAGGACGGCGGCGATCGACGGGTTCCTGGCGAAGCCGTTTCAGATCGACGCGATCGTCGCCGCCGCCCTTGGGTATGCAAACGGGCGCCGGCGCCCGACCCCGTAGGACGCGCCCCCATCTGCGCAGCGAGCGCCTTCCCGGTCGCACGGGTCGACGCCCCGGCACGGACGGCGTGAGGCTGTCGCCGAATCGCGCGCGCTGCCGCCATCGACGGGCGTCTTCATGATTCCGGCCGCCTTCCTCGACAGTGACGTCCGCCGTTCGGAAGCGGTCGGCAATGCGGCGGTCGACGAGATCGCGGCGAAGCCGTGTCCAGGCGAAGCGATCGCCGCCGCCCACGCGGCAGGGAATCGGGCGTCTGCGCCCGACCACATAGGGCGAACCGCCCCACATTCGCGGGGCCAGCGCCGGATCGGGCTCACCCTCTTCCTTGGAAGATTGAAATCGTTAATGATTTTTTCTCCCCGCGAAACCTCGGCGGTGGCCCCGGTCTTGCGATCGAGTATGCGCCGGAGGGCGCTAGCCTGATCCGGTGAATTGAGAAGTGTAGTGTTCCTCCTGAAGGAGAACGTTATGGCCCGCCTACAGAAATCAACCGACTCGTCGAGCCTCGCCGAAGTCGTCGACCGCATCCTCGACAAGGGCATCGTGATCGACGCTTGGGTCAAGGTATCGCTGGTTGGTATCGAGCTGATCACGATTGAAGCCCGCGTCGTCGTGGCGTCGGTCGAGACGTACCTCAAGTATGCGGAAGCGGTTGGCTTGACGGCCTCTGCGGCAGCCCCGGCGTAATCACGCACGCTGTGCATCCCTCCTCCGGGGGCGCGAGGTCTTCGCACCCCCGGAGGGGGACTTTCCTGCAACGGAGGTTAGAGAGATGGCAAGAGTGGCGGAAGGCTTGGCTCGGGTTGCGGGTGACATCGCTGCGAGCCGTCTCGCTCGGAGCAAGCTCGCAGCAGAAATCAAAGGCGAGACCAACGATCGCCGGAACGGTATCGAGTCGTTTCTGAAGAATAGGAATTCGGCGCGCGGCAAGTTGGCGCAAGAGCAGGCCGACGACGGCCGGCGAGCGGCGAAGGCGCGAAACGCGGAAGTTTCCTCGCTGTTGCTCGGCGCGCGGACGGCTCTCCGCGAGGTCGGCGTCCAGCAGGCGGCGGAAGCCGCGAAGCTGATCCAGTCGTTGCGCAGCGAAGCCCAGGAGTTGCGCAGCGAAACGCTGTCGACGATCGACAGCTTCAAGGCGGCGCGCCTGCGTGCAGATCGAGAGAGCCGCGCGGAAGCCGTGGAGACGAACAGCCGTCGCCAAGGCGAGGTCAAGGCGCTGCTGGGTGAGTTTGCGGGCGAGCGGGACGTCAGTCTGCGCCGGCGTCGCGAGCTTGCGGCGGAGCAGCACAATGAGGCGGCAGCCTTCATGAGGGACCTCACGAACGCCGTCGATGCGTTTCGGGACAAGCTCGCCAGGGAAGGCCGCGATCGCGCCGCAGAAATTCGAAACAGCCTCTCTGCTTACGCGCAGGATCGCGCCGACGGCATGGCCATCTGGAGGGGCGACGTCCAGAAGAGCCGCGTTGTCGTCGAGACTCCGGTCCCTGCCGAAGCGCCGGCCAAGCAAGCCGAGCCCGAACCCGAGCCCGAGGCGGCGCCGAGCCCGCCGGTCAGCATCCAGCGAGTCGAGTCCGAGGAAGTCGTTCCGGAGGCTGTGGCAAGCGAGTCGATCGGCGTCCACAGCGCCGAGGCCGACCCCGAGGCCGCCGACGAAGAAGCCCGTCCGGAAAAGGGCAAGGGCCGGCACGGTTCCCGCAATTCGGGACATGGCCGCCGTGGAGGTCATGCGGAATGAACGCCGATGCGCCCGCAAATGTCCATTCCGTCGCCGATGACTTCATCGGCGGCGAGAACGGCTCCATCGCACTGGACCCGAGCAGCGCTTTCGTAAGCTCCTCGGAGGTCAACGACATCACGGAAAGGGCGATGGCTTATCTCGAGGCCGGATACGCGGTCCACTTCTCCGGGCCGCCCGGCACCGGCAAGACGACGCTCGCCTTCCATGCGGCCGCGCAGCTCGGCCGTCCGACGATCCTGCTGCACGGCGATCACGAGTTCGGCAGCTCGGATCTCATCGGCCGCGAGAGCGGCTACAGCAAGTCGCGGGTCGTCGACAACTACATCGGATCGGTGCTCAAGTTCCAGGAAGAAGGGCGCGCGCTCTGGATCGACAACCGCATCACGACGGCGTGCCGGCTCGGCCATACGATCATCTACGACGAATTCAACCGCAGCAAGCCGGAAGCGAACAACCCGTTTCTGAGCATCCTGTCGGAAGGCGTCCTGAACGTCCCGGGCCTGCACGGCCGCGGCGAAGGCTACGTCAACGTGCATCCGAACTTCCGGGCGATCTTCACCTCGAACCCGGTCGAATATTCGGGCGTGTACAAGAC
>CAIZGR010000270.1 GCA_903932535.1 uncultured Hyphomicrobiales bacterium
CCGACCTGCCATTGCCCCATTTGGGTTCGTGATCTGAGCGCTCGAACAACCGTCGACCTCCTTGCCTGCCCGAGGTGTGGAGGCACGTTCGTCGGCGCGCGAGGCCAGGACGCCCACGATCGAGCCGCGACCTTCCGCGTCGAGTCCCTGAGGCGATCGGCATCCTGCGGTCAGCCCGCTTTGAAGGGCTGGTCGACCGCCGAGGCGGCGGTGAAGTCGGTGACGATGAGATGGTTGCGCAGCTGCGCAGGCTAGTGGGGACCGCGGCAACCCGGCCGAGGAGGGAGCTTCGAACTTTACAGGATTTCGCGCTTGTTTGAATCCGTCCCCTGGCGGCGCGTCCGGAGGGCTTGCGGCGAAAAACGAGCTCGCCGGCGCCTCAGTTCGTGAACTCAGTTCACAAACTTTGCCCACAGTTCACGAATTCGGGCCCGAGTCCGCGAAACTCGTTGCACCGACACTCGGTCTTCGCTGGCTGTCGGTCGGCGGCTGGATCGCGGATCGGAGGATTATGGAACCACGGTTTCGGTAACGGCCTGTTGACGCGGCCGTTTGCGCTCAACCGCTATTCCGGGAGAGCCCTGATTTTCGAGCCTTGTCCGCTTGCACTGCGTCCCGCCCCATGAGGTTCGCAGGAGGCCGCCGAGCGGTATCGGCGGCTTCCGCAATCTTGTCGCGGTTCACATTTGCCTTGGATTTTCATCGTTTTCTGGGGGGCGGCTCAGTAGTATTCGGTTAGAAACGCAACGGGAGAATTCGCATGACAAGACCACCGAATCGGTATCGACCGACCGACGCCGTGGCCGTAGCCGAAGCTGTGTTCAAACCGGCGACGCCTCCGGCGGATGAGACCGTGCGCACGCAAAGAAAAGGTGGCATTCCCGTCTATAAAGAGTTAGTTTCGATCAAGCTCGACAGCGATCTGGTTGCGCATTTTCAAGAAGATGGGTCGGGTTGGCAAGAACGAATCAACGATGTGCTGCGCCGGGCAACGGGCTTGTAATCCGACGAGCGCTCAAAGTAGTGCCCTGCCCGCAAGTGTGGTCTCTTAAATACGATCCTTTTTGAGAGAGGCGAGCAAAACCAAGCGCGCCGCGCCGCGAAAACGCGGGCCTAGCGGCGGACGTCGCCGGATCCGCGCCGGAAATGTCCGCCGGAGAGGCCGCTGCGCCATGAGCCGGCGACGCGCCCTTTAATGCTGGGAGCCATGATCGACGGAGCCGGTCCGGTTTGTGCTTCCGCGGTAGTGTCTCAGTTTGAATCTCGCCCCCCCTTGACGCGCCCGGTGCGTCTGGGCTGTCAAAGACGCTCCTGTCTTGGGAAGACGTCGTTGCGGCGAGGGACGCGGATGCGCCGGTTCCGCTTCGGGCCCTTGCCGTTACGCGCGGCGCTACATCGTGACGCATCGACACCGAACGTCGCTTCGGGGATGGTTCCACAACGAAGATTGCGGGTTTGTGGTCTGGGGCAAGGACCGAGAGCGTCGCGGGGGCACGGACTCATTGCGCCGATCGCCTCAGGATGTCGTCGCGCCTGATGCAGAGCCGCGTCCGGCGGGCTTTCAGCCGGTGAGCGTGCATACCCATGTCGTCTCTTGCATGGATCGATTTCGACGAAGCCGAGCGTCAGCGCGCGCAGCGCATACTTGCGCTCTTCCAGGAGCGGGAGACCCGCGACGAACTGGGCCTTGGCGGCATCCGCGACTCCATCGCCGACCACCTCTTTCCCGGAACGAGCACGATCCAGACCCGCCCGCGCTACATGCTGTTCGTCCCTTGGCTGTTACGCAGACTGGAGGGCCGAGGGACGACGACCGCGCAACTCGCCGACGAAGGCCGCAGGCTGGAAACTGCGCTCATGGGGTCGCTGCTGGCGGGCGGCGAAACGATCGGCGTCATCGGCCGGGAGGCGGGCTCGCGCCTGAAGCGGCTGCCGAGTTCAGTGTACTGGGCCGGACTTGGCGCCTGGGGCGTCAGGCGGTTTCCGGGCTCGATCGACAGCCTGTTCGAGACACTGGCCGGACGTGATCGCTTGCGCCGCGCTCCCGGGGAAGGTTCGGCGGATGCCCAGGTTCACGCGCTCTGGCATCCGAGGATGCCAGATCCTCCCGAGGACTTGCTCGAGCGCGCCACGTTCCACCTGACCGCGGACGAGGCGGAATTCCTGGTTGACTGTCTTGTCGCGACGCATCCCACCGCACTGCTCACCCTGCTGGCGCGCGAAGGTGACGACGCGGAATGCGATTTCATTTGGATGCATCCCCACTTTTCGTCTTTCCCGGACAGAGCTCGCCGCCTGGTTCGCCACGGTGAAATGTTTTCGGGTCTGATGCATGGCGCGTCCCTGCTCTACAACCTGGCATTGAGCGAGTTGCGGCAGCGCGAGGAGTGGATCGAGGTCTATCGGGGGCGCCTCGCGGACTGGAGCAGGGAACTCGACATTTCGTACATCAGGGCCTGGTCGCTCGAGGAATTCTGGGTCGCTGTTCAGCACCCCGCGCACGTTGTCCTGCCGGCCTCGCGTCGTTTCGTCAGGGAATGGCGCGATCTCGTCCTGGAACAGCCGACGCAGGTCGGCGAATCGGCGGCTGCACTGCGGTTGGTCGAAGAACGGGAACGTCGTCTCAAAGGCTCCCAGTCGCGCTTCACCAATCGGGCCGTGCGCGACCGCTGGATGGGCGCGTCGGGCGTCGACCGCCTCAATTTTCGGTGGAACCGGGGCCAGATGTATCTGCGGGACCTCGCCCATGCCGCCTAGGGGCATCCTGGATCCCGAGAGGAGGGCGCTTTACGGAGCAAGCCTTCAGCCGCCGGCAGGGTACGTCTTCGACGCAGGGGTTGCCACGACCTACTCCATGGATTTTGAATCGGCGCTGGCGGCGCCGGTCAGTCTTGCGCTCTTTGCCTCTGAAAATCGGGACGAGATCCTGCTGAACCCGCTCGCGCTGCTGGAGGGGGTCGAACGCATCGCGGGGCGATTGCTGGTCTTCACGGACGCCGGCCACATCAAAGCCGACGTGCATCCCCACTCCCGCATATGCTCGCTGCTCGAAAGAATGGTCGTGGAAGTCGCGGCGCCGCGAGAAGGGGCGTTTCACCCGAAGATGTGGGCGCTGCGCTTCACACCGCTTCGACCCGAGGAGCCCAGGCGCCTGCGTCTGTTGATCCTCTCGCGAAACCTTACCCGGGATCGGTGTTGGGATCTTGCGCTGACCCTCGACGGCGACATCTCGAACCAGCCGAAGGCAATCAATCGTCCGCTTGCAGACTTCGTTCGAGCGCTCCCCGGATTGGCGACGGGAGGGACGCCGGATGGAAGTCGCGCCCTTGTCGACGAACTGGCCGAAGACTTGAGGCGAGTCGAGTGGAGCCTGCCCGATCCGTTTCAGGATGTGGCCTTTGCGGTCAACGGTCTTGACGGAAGGGTGTGGCGTCCGGAGGCCTGCGACCGCCTCGGGATCATCTCCCCCTTCTGCGACGACGAGACACTGAAGATGCTCGCGGCGCTGTCGCGCGCCGAGGCGCCCATGTTGATTGGACGGTCCGAGGAGCTGGCGCGTCTTGACGGCGCAACGCTCGACGCCTTCGATCGTGTCGAAGTACTGGCGGACTCCGCCACTGCCGAAGACGGCGAGGAGATCGAGGAAAGCGATCTCAGCGGGCTTCACGCCAAGGTCTTCGTCGCCGAGCGCGGCTGGAACGCCTCGATCACGGTCGGGTCCGGAAACGCCTCGCGGCCTGCCCTGCTGAGCGGCGCAAACGTCGAAATTTTCGCCACCCTGACCGGCAAGCGCTCGCAAATCGGCAAGGTCGCGGAAGTGCTGGGCGAGGATGGCTTTGGACGCATGACGCGCCCGTTCGTCCGCGGCGAGTTGCCTCCCCTCGACGACGAGAAACGAGCGGCGAAGGCCAGGCTCGACGACGCAAGGCGCGAAATCTGCCGAAGCGGGCTCAGGCTGCGTTGCGAACGCGCCGAAGCCAGCGACGGCGACGCGCCGCGCTGGCGGCTCTGGCTTGTTCCGTCGGAGCCGCTCGATCTCGCGCACGTCGGCCAGCTTGGCGTCTGGCCGATCACGCGCGGCGAAGGCCACGCGCGCGACTTGCTGGCGCCGCTTCAGCAGGGGCAGCCGACCGATCTTGGACTGATGCCCCTCGTCGATCTCACGCGCTTTCTGGCCTTTCAACTGACCGATGGCGACGAGGACGTTTCGCTACTGTTCAGCGCCGGCTTCGCCGTCGATGGACTGCCCGCGGAGCGCAACGCCGCCATCCTCCGCTGGGTGATCGACAGCAGGGAGAAATTCCTCCGCTACATCCGCATGCTTCTCGCAGAGATCGGCGATCCCTTTTCCTTCGCGCTGGCCGCGCAGATGGCGAACGGAGACGGCGAGCGGCGCGTGGCGAAGGACGACGCCCCGATCATCGAAGAGATGGTGCGGGCCTTGTGCCGGGGCGGCTATCCCATGCAGGCCATTGAACGCCTGATGGCGGGCCTCGGGGAAGCCAGGGATGGAGAACCCGATCCCGTCCCGGCCGAGTTCCGCACCCTGTGGAACACGTTCCGGGTCGCGCTGAACGCGCTGGACGCCCATCATGACTGAGTCCTTCTGTGCCGAAGCGGCGCTCGCCCCACTGAAGGCCTTTCAGCGGCGGACCGTCGACTACGTGTTCGACCGGCTCTACGGGACGAGCGATCCCGTGCGGCAGTTTCTCGTCGCCGACGAGGTGGGCCTTGGAAAGACGATGGTGGCGCGCGGCGTCATCGCGCGAGCGATCGAGCTTCTTTGGGATCGCGCCGATCGCATCGACGTCCTCTACATCTGCTCCAACCAGGCGATCGCCTCCCAGAACCTGAACCGCCTGAACGTTCTGAACCGTCGTGAGTTGACGCTCCCGACGCGAATGACGCTCGTTCCCCTTCAACTCCGTGGCGCCGGCGCCCTCGACAGCAACAAGGTGAATTTCGTCAGCCTCACGCCGGGGACCACCTTCGACCTCCGCTCAACAACAGGAGTGACGCCGGAGCGCGCCTTCTTGCGTCACCTGCTGTCTGACCTCGTGACGGATCCTCGGGGCCTTCACAATCTCCTGCAGGTCTCGGCTGGAGCGGAAGGCTGGAGCCGCGCCGTGGAAGCCATGTCGCTGGACGGGGTGGAGACGCGCATCGTGGAACGCTTCCGCAACGAGGTGCGGGCGGACTCGGTGCTATTCGATGAGTTGGAACGCGTTTGCGGATTGTTTCACCGCCGCCGGGAAAGCTATCCGGAGGAAATGACTGCGCCTCGCAACGCGCTCGTGGGGCGACTCCGCAAACGCCTGTCTCACTGCTGCGTCGAGGCCTTGAAGCCCGACCTCATCATTCTCGACGAGTTCCAGAGGTTCAGGGATCTGCTGCATGGAGACACAGAGGCAGGCGAACTGGCGCAAGAGTTGTTCGAATACTCCGGAGCCGACGGCCGCGCCACAAGGACCTTGCTGCTGTCCGCGACGCCCTATCGGATGCTGACGCTCGCGGGGGACGATTCGGAGGAGGGAGACCACTATCAGGACTTCATCGAGACGCTCGGCTTCCTGTTTGGCCGGGAAAGAGGCCGCGAGGCGGCGGCAGACGTCGCCCGAGACATGCGCGCCTTTCGCAGCCTACTGCAAGGTCTTCCGCAAACCCGCGAGAAGGCGGTCGGGGCGCGAAAGGCGATCGAAGGCCAGCTTCGCCGAGTGATGGTGAGGACCGAGCGCGTCTCCAGCACCAAAGACCGCGACTCGATGCTCGTCGAACGCGCGCGCACCTTGAGCGTCTCCTCGGAAGATCTGATAGAAGCCTCCGCCGTATCGAAGGTGGCGGAAATTCTGGATGCGCCGGGAATCGTCGAGTACTGGAAATCCTCCCCGTATCTGCTCAACTTCATGCGGGACTACGACCTGAAGAAGAAGCTCGTGGAAAGGGTCCGCACTCCGGGGGCCGACGTCAGGTTGCATGACGCGGTCAGGAACGCCGGACCGACGCTGCTGAAACGCTCGGCAATCGCCTGTTACAGGCTACTGGCGCCGGCGAACACTCGAATGCGGGCGCTCATGGACGATGTCTTCGGGCAGCGGCTCGAGCAGAACCTCTGGATTCCGCCGGCGCTCCCTTACTATGGCAGCGCACGCTCCGATACGCCGCTGACGAAGGCGCTCGTTTTCTCCGCCTGGTCCGTGGCGCCGGACGCCATTGCGGCGATCTTGTCCTACGAGGCCGAGAGGCGGGTGGGTGCTGGCGACGATCAGCGGAAGTATTTCGAACAGCATCGCTTGCGTCCGCTGCAGTTTCGCAGAGATCAGGAACGATTGACTGGCCTGCGGACGCTGTTGCTGATTTATCCGTCGCCGACCCTTGCGCAACTTGCCGATCCCTTAGCCGCGTTTTCGGAATGCGACTCCACGCCGTCGGAGGCGGCGATGCGCGCGGCGATCGCCGTTCGTCTCGAACCGTCGCTCGCGCGTATGCGGCCCACGTCGGCTGCGCCAACGGCTCCGACGCTGGAATGGGCCGTCCCGGCGATGCTCGATGAACTGACGGGCAAACGGTCCCGCGGCTGGCTCGAGGCGTCTTCGGGCATGCAGGACCTCGCGAGCGAAGACGCGTTTCGCGAGCATGTCGCCGAACTGGCGTCCGCAGCTACGCGGAACGAATATGCCGGATCTCGCGCGGAGCTGATGGAACTCCTTGTCGATGTTGCGCTCGGCAGCCCCGCCGTGTGTGCGTTGCGCGCGCTGAAGAGAATAGCCCCGGAACTGGCGTGGGACGAACCCGCCCTGCTCTCCGCCGCGGCTAAGGTCGCCTGGGCCTTTCGGGCGCTTTTCAATCAGCGCGATTCCGTGGCGCTGCTTCGGCGCGACTCGGATGATTTCTATTGGCGTCAGGCCTTGACGTATTGCGCACAGAACAATCTGCAGGCCGTGCTGGACGAATATGCCCACTATCTGGTCGAGGCGGAGGGCCTCGTCGCTCGCGCCCCAATGGAACGGGCAAAAGGCGTCGCGGACGCCATGGCTAGGGCCCTGTCCATACGGCCGTCGCAGATCGAAGTCGACCATGTCGCCACGAAGGGTAAGACGATCAGGATCGAGCCCTTTCAGATGCGTGGGCGTTTCGCCATGCGCCTTGCGGACTACCGGGACGAGGACGGTTCCGTCTCTCGCCTCGGCGGCGTGCGGGACGCCTTCAATTCGCCCTTCAAACCGTTCGTGCTCGCCACGACCTCCGTCGGGCAGGAAGGGCTCGACTTCCACCCCTACTGCTATCGCGTGTACCACTGGAATCTTCCCGGCAATCCGGTCGACCTCGAGCAGCGGGAAGGACGGATTCAGCGGTTCAAGAGCCACGCCGTGCGCCTGAACTTGGCCGACCGCCAGGCCGAAGCCGTCAGGACCTGCGGGCAGGAGGTGAACGACCCCTGGAAGCTTATGTTCGACATGGCGCGTGCCGAAACAGCCGCCGACAGCGATCTCGTGCCCTACTGGATCTATGAGGGCCGGGTGCGGGTTGAAAGGCACGTTCCGATGCTGCCGTTCAGCCGCGAGGTCACGCGCCTTTCGTGGTTGAAGCGCAGTCTTGCGGTCTATCGTTTGACCTTCGGTCAGCCGAGACAGGACGATCTGCTAGATTATCTGCAAAACCTTGCCGGCACCGGCATGACCGCGGACGCGGTCGACGATCTGCAAATCAGGCTCGAACCGCCCGGCGGGCGGTCGAGCACGTCACTCGTGGGTCCATGAGAGCGATGCCCGGAAATCGCTGGCGCACGAAAGGGCGCGCACGCCGTTGCGGGGCGTGGAGATGATGCCCGCGGACGCCACGCTGCTTTCTTCACCAGATTGAACGATTACCGAATTCGCACCGGCAACCGGCCGCCCGGTTGTGCATGTCCATCGACATCCACCACGGTGACGTTTTCGCGGCGAACACGCGGTTGAGCGACATCGAATGCGCATGGAGCGATTTGGGGCAAAGCCTGAATTTCAAACTGACTCCTGACCCGGCGGGCGCCGCCCAAGGCCCTGGCGCGGCTGCCGGAATCGGGCCGCCCGGACCCCGGCGGCGCCGCGTGGATCCGCGCGAAACGGCGCGAAACGGCGGGAGATACAGGCAAAACCTTCCGACCATCCGGCAAGCGAACCGGCAAGCGAACCCGATCCTTTCTCGCCTCTCCACCCCGAAGCGACGCTCGAACGAAGGATCGAGATCCCGGGACGACGACTCCGCGGGACCGAATTCCAGGTTCCGACCGCGTGTGGACAAGCGGGAATCGGTGTGCATTATCATGTGTCTCAAGAGGCTTTCTCTTACTTCGATTCTGCTGACCGAGAAGCAAAATCGTCGGCAGAATTGACGGACAACGCCGCAGAAAGGGACGAAGTCATCAAGTCTTGGCGTTCCGTGTTGTCGAGGTATGAGCCGCTATCCTTCCGCGATCGACTCAAGCAGATAGGGATAACGCCTGATGACTAACCCGCAAAGGATTTGCCTTTCCCTCTATTTCTTTCTGCTGGCATTGTGCGTCGGCTTGTTTTTCCTTGCCAGCTACATGACGCTCGAAGCGCGCGACGAGGTTATTCCCATTGCCCGTGACGGTTTCAAACTCGTCCTGGGCGCGATCGTAGGCACCTTGTCGGCGATGATAGGGGTGTCGGCCAAGCAGGATGGAGTTCGATCATGAGGGGTCATATGGCATTTGCCCTCTCGGGCTTTCTACTCGCGATCGCGCCGGCGCTGGCGGATGCGCCCTCCCTCCCGACGCCGGAGCAGTTTGACTCCTTGCTTACGACCTGCGCGGCCGGGGCAAAACTGGACGTGGACGGAAAGCTGCGGGGCTCACTTAAAGATATATATTCCTCGAACAAAAGTGAAATCGAAGCACAGAAATTCGTGAGATCTGTTGCGCCGACTTTCCTTGAGAAAGTGCCGGACGCTGACAAGGCGAAAGTCTATGAGCTGTACGTGACTTGCATTCAACGAATACTGTCAGGGCAGAAGGAATTCAGTCAGGTTGAAATTCCCAGTGTCATTGAGTTGCCATCGCAAATCACAACGTTCGGCAAACCCCTGAACATCAAGGCCAAGACGATCCTGGCAAAAGACTCTGTGATCCGATCCTTCGACGGTTCGTCTCGCGGTTCCAAGGGAGTGGATGGCGCCGCCGGCAACAACGGAAATCCGGGAGCGAACGGGTCCGGCGGGCAAGGCGGGAACGGCACGGACGGCGGCAGTGGCATGGGCGGGCTGCCCGGGGCCAGCGCGGGAGAAATCGGGATCGAAGCCGACGAGTTCATCGGCCAGCTTCACATCGTCAATTCGGGTATGGCGGGCGGCAATGGGGGCAGCGGCGGAAACGGCGGAAGCGGAGGACCCGGGGGTTCGGGATCGAACGGGCAGTCCAGTCTGACAGGATGCAAGGCTGGTCCCGGGATGGGCGGCGGAGGCGGAAACGCGGGGACTGGAGGGGACGGAGGCCGGGGCGGAGACGGCGGCGATGCAGGAGCGGTAGCGATCAAGTTCTCGAAGGTTTCGCGGGGTTCCAGCATTTCGATTGAAAGCCTGGGAGGGCAGCCTGGGCTTCCAGGCCAAGAGGGCCTGCAAGGCGCCCCTGGGACGGGCGGTCCTCGCGGCAGTTCTCCCGGATTGTGCAACTCCGGCGGTCGAGGCCCGGGCGCGGGCGGCGCCCCCGGCAATCCAGGACGGACGATGGGACCAGGCCGACCCGGGCAGGACGCAAGGATTGAACTGAACATCGCAGGAAACAGCGCCTTGGTCACGGGCAGGTTCTCGAAGACATTTTGAGTGGTTCCGTCCGTTCACCTTTGCCCTGTGATCGCGCGGGGAGGTGGAGTTCGGCTCCTTGAACGTCAGGCCGGTCACGGCTTGCAACAGCACGGCAGGCGACCCTGGGCAGGGAACGTGGCGCACTGGGAAACATGCAGGCCGGAAATCCAGAACCCGCGATGGGATGTCGCGAAAGGGATTGCGCCGCGCGGCGCGCGGCCCCAGAACCGTTACCCGGGTCGACCCATGTTCAATAACCCCTACGAAGACACTGCCGGGCGCACCGATCTCGGGCGCGCCTTCCTCGCGCATCAGGCCTCTTTCCGGCACGATGTCGCCCTCTCGCTTCCCGGGGTTTGTTCCGGTGTGCTTGACGCGATCGAATCGCGGTCGGAGGGCGCCGTTGAGGTCGCTCGCTGCCGCGGTGAAATGGCCGCCCTGCTGGCCGATCCGAAGTCCGCCGGCGACGCCTTCCGGGCGCGATTCATGGCCGGCTATGAGGCGGCTCGCGCCGCTGCCTGTCCGCTCTGGACGGCCATAGTCCGCGAACGACGCAAGCTGCATGGCGTTTCCAGCGACTACACGCTCTGGCATTTCGATCCGTCGGCTCTGCACGCGCTGGAGGAGGAGGCGCTTTCCGACAGCGCCATCGGATACTTCGTCAAGAAGATGCTCGACCGCCTCGCCCAAGCCGACGGCGTCGACCAGACGGCTTGGCGGCAGGCGTTCGAGGCCTACTCCGAAGCCGTCGCCTACCGCCTGCTGCGCAACAACGGCGGGGAGCACATCAAGGTCGAGCGGATGCCGGAGGCGGACGGTTCGACGCCCGACTTCAAGTGCACGCTCGCGTCCGACCCGCCCGGTACGTTCTACGTCGAGGTAAAGACCCTGGACATCGTGAACGCGGACCAGCGGCATCCCGAGATGCTGGACGACGGGATGCTTGTGCAGGACGACATCGACAGGCAGGTGGCGGCTGGGAAGCGCATCGCCATGGCGACAGGCGAGGTCGCGCCCTACCGGAAGTTCGGCGACGATCCGGACTACGACTGGCGCGCGGGAAAGATGTCGATCGAACGCCTCATCGACAAGTGCCGGCAGAACTTCAAGGCCAAACAGTTCGCCCTCGGGCCGACGTTCGGCCTCGCCAGCCTGCTGCGGATGCCGATCGGGGACGGCGGCCTGCGTCCGCTCGCGCCGTTCGCCTACGACGGTCTCAACGGCGGCGCCTGCGTCAGCGGCGAACTGTGGAACGTCTGCTTCGGCATGCCCGGCGATCCGATCCACCGCACGCCGGAATTCGAGGGGAAGGGATCACTCGACGGTCGACTGGAGCGCGAGGGCATCCTGGTCGGAAGCGGCCGGATCGACAGCCCTGGCGTCCTGTTCCTTCGCCACGAAGACGGGGAGTGCCGGCTTGACGGCCTCATCGACCCCTACTGGCCCAACGAATGGGCCTGGTCGAGCAACCATACCGAGGACGTCGTCTGGACCCTATGCCGGGCCTACAACGACGCGAAGAACTCGAACGCCTACCTGCTCAGCAACCCGGTCCCTCCCTGACGAGAAGGGGGCCGACGGGTCTCCCCGGCGGCCCCCTTGCGGTGGGCGGACCCCGTCTCATCGGGGTCGTGGGCGGTCGTAGCGGCCCGGCCACGGCCTGACCCGGTACCGTCCGCGCTTCCCGGGCGGACGCGGCGGCATGGCGTTGGCCGCCGCCTCCCGCGCCCGCGGGAAGTCCCTGATCGCCTCCTTCAGGACGCCCTCGAAGGGAAGCGCGACCGGCAGCGCCGCGGCGCCGGCGGTCCTCGCCGGGGCGGCGGGGACCGGCGCTGCCGGCGCCGGCCTGGGGGCTGGCAGCGCCGGCGCGGAACCGGGGCGGAGCATCCGCTCGGCCTTGGCCTTCCGCGCCGCCTCCGCCTGCTGCGACAACGCGCGGTTGATGGCGTGCTTGCGCAGCCACTCCGTGCGCTCGCCGAGCGCCTCAGCGACGTCGTCCTGGAGCGCCAGGTCGAAGTCCGCGCCGTACCGGCGGCCCATGGTCTGCTCGGTGGTCTGGAAGTACTCCGCGACCTTGACCAGGCCCACCTTGGCGTGGCGGGTGATCTGGATCGCGGTGTCCTTTCCGGCGTGGAACACCCGCCGGTCGACCTTGGCGTCGGACTGGATCGCGTCCCACTCGGCGATGTCGAGGTTCGCGAGCCGGTTGCCCTCCGCGTCGTGGATCACCCAGATGCAGCCGGCGGCGATGTCGGCGGCCGCGATCGGGCGCAGCTTCTCGACCAGCGCCTTCGGCAGCCTCGCGGCGCCGCGCCGCTTCACCCGGTTGTTCCGTCCGCGGGAGCCCTGGCGGTGGATCACCTCGTTGTCGAGGTCGACCCACGGTCCGCCCACGTCGATCCACGAAAGCTCGCAGATCGACGTCTTGCGGCCGCCGGTTCCCACCGCGATCTCGTTGGCGACGTAGAACGGCGCGCGCCTGGCGATCACGTGCGGCGGGTGCCGGAACGGGACGGACTGGCCCGTCTCCGGGTCGGCCACCATCTCCAGCGTGTCGGCGTCGACGAAGCGGAACGCCAGGCTCGCCAGCAGCACCCGCTCCAGCTCCCACGGGTCGTACGGGTTCTTTTCGCCCGGCTGCATCTCGGGGACGCGGAACGGGACGCGGTACCCGCTCCTGCGGCGCGTCAGGGCCTCGTTGATCCCGCGCTTCAGCGTCCAGAGGTCGCCGACCGCGGTGTTGAACGACAGCCCCTCGGCCCTCGCCCAGGCGAGGTACTCGTCGGGCGTGGTCGGCCCGATCGTGTCAAGCGTCCGCTCACGGGCCCACCGCCCCAGTCGCGCGACCGACTTGCCGTAGCCGACGAAGGACTCCGGAACGATGATGTCGTCGTCGAGCCGCGCCTTCGCCGCGTCGAGGTAGTCGCCGAGGAGGTCGCACACCTTCACCATCTCGGGCGCGATCCGCGCCAGCAGGGCGTCGCGCTCCATCGCGATGATCGCCTGCGCGCGGAGTTGGACGCGGTCCTCCCAGTCCGGCTCGCCGACCGCGACCTTGGTCGACACGCGCCGGCCGTCGGGGCGGTACAGGTAGAGGACCTCCTTGGCTCGGGCCTTGTCGGGCCGGCGCGCCATCAGGAACCACTGGCCGACCGGCTTGGGGTCGCCCCGGGCGATGATCGGCACGGCGACGGGCGCCGCGAGGATGCGGGCGAGCACCTCCGGCGGGATTCCGGACGCGGCGGGGAAGGCGTCGGTGGGGAACGAGTACTTGCTGGCCATGATGCGCCCTCCTTCGGGGCGTGGTCTTCCGGGCGCGCCGTGGCGGCGGCCCTCGGGGTTGGTCGTCGGAAGGGCGCGAGGGGTCGATCGGCGGCGCGGCATGCGCCGCCGTCGTCATCGCGCCGGTTGCGTGGAGGTCCGACTACCGCCCGCCGTCCCGGAGCTTCCGCATCAGCCGCCCGTAGGCGGAGTCCGATGCGTCGGCGCCGTCGTTGCGGCGGGGGCAGTCGGGCGGGTCATGGCCCGGTTTTCTGGTCGTACGCGGCGCGCATCGGCTCATCTCCTGAATGGCCGCGCGGGTCGTGAGGACCTTGCGGGCGATCATGACGACGGGCAGGCGTCCGTCGTCGGCTGCGGTCCGGAGCGAGCGCGCCGTCAAGGGCCCATCGGGCCAGTGGCACGCCGCCGCCTCGGCCAGCGTCATAAGTTCTGTGAGGCCCCACTGCTGGGGGTCGGGCCTCGCGGCGACCCGGGGAGGCAGTCCGCCGCCCGTGTCGTGCTTGTTTCTACGCATACCAGTTCTCCTGTTGCAACAGCCACTTAGCGCTGCGCTCGGCGCCGTTTTGGCGGCGACGATCCTTGGCGTTTCGGCCCCGATGGGCGGCCCAACGGCCCCGGGTCGCCCAAGGATCGTTGCCCCGGCGGGAGCCGAAGGACGGTCCCCGCCGGGCGGGGCTTTCCGGCCCCCGCGCGGCGCTCGGCGTCTTCGAGCACCGCGCGGGCGACGGCGAGGCGGGCGTCCGCGATGGCGCGGGCGTAGACCGCTCCGTTCGACGTCCGCCGGAGCCTGACCAGCGCGCCGACCAGGTCGTCGAGCCGGTCAGCGGTCATGTCCGCCTCCCGCCCGCGTCCCGACGGCCCCGCGCGCGCGTCCCGCCGCCCCGGCGGCGAGCGCCGCG
>CAIZGR010000271.1 GCA_903932535.1 uncultured Hyphomicrobiales bacterium
CACCGGCGTTACGCCGAGTGGACGCCGGATCGGTTCCGCCGCTGGGCCGCCAAGATCTGTACGCGGCGGCGCAATAGTCGGCCACGGAGCGGCGGCGTTGTGCCGCCGTGTGGCGGTTTAAAAACCTGCCACTTTCAAGATCGGCCCCAATCGAAAGTTTGCTTGGGGAGCGGTCGGGGATGTTCGCCGTGGAGATTTACGCAGCGGTTCGGCAGTTCGTTTTCATTGAAGGAAAGAGCCGGCGGGAAGCGGCGCGGGCCTTTGGCCTGAGCCGCGACACGATTGCCAAGATGTGCCGGTTTTCCGCGCCTCCAGGTTATGTGCGCACCAAGGATCCGCCACGGCCGAAGCTCGGACCGCTGGTCCCGGTGATTGACGCGATCCTGGAGGCCGACAGGACGGCGCCGGCCAAGCAGCGGCACACGGCCAAGCGGATTTTCCAGCGGCTCCGCGACGAACACGGCTTCGACGGCGGCTATACGGTGGTCAAGGATTATGTGCGGTTGAAGCGGGCGCGCTCGCGCGAGGTTTTCATTCCGCTGACCCATCCGCCCGGCCACGCCCAGGTCGATTTCGGCGAATGCTGGGGCGTCATCGGCGGCGTGCGCATGAAGCTGCACATTTTCTGTTTCGACCTGCCGCATTCCGACGCCAGCTTCGTCAAGGTTTATCCGGCCGAAACGACGGAAGCCTTTCTCGACGGCCATGTGTCGGCCTTCGCCTTTTTCGGCGGCGTTCCGCTGTCGATTTTGTATGACAACACCAAAATCGCGGTGGCGCGGATCCTGGGCGACGGCAGGCGCCAGCGCACCCGGGCCTTCACCGAACTCGTCAGCCATTATCTGTTCAAGGACCGTTTTGGCCGGCCGGGCAAGGGCAATGACAAAGGCAAGGTCGAGGGGCTGGTGAAGTACGCCCGCGCCAATTTCCTCACGCCCGTGCCGCACGCCGCCTCCTTCGAGGCCTTGAACCATAGGCTGGAAGAACGCTGCCGCGCCCGCCAGAACGAGCGCGCCGGCCGCAACGAGCAGGCGATCGGCGAGCGGCTCGTCGCCGATCAGGAGGCGTTGCGCGATTTGCCGACGACGCCGTTCGAGCCCTGCGACAAGTGCGCCGCCCGGGTGTCGTCGATCTCGCTCGTGCGCTATCGCACGAACGATTATTCTGTTCCGACGGCTTTCGCCTTCCAGACTGTTCTGGTCAAAGGCTTCGTCGACCGGGTGTCGATTTTCTGCGGCGCGCAGGAGATCGCTCGCCATGTCCGCGTCTATGACCGCGGCCAGTTTGTCTTCGATCCCAAGCATTATCTCAGCCTTCTGGAGCGAAAGCCGGGAGCGCTCGATCAGGCCGCGCCTTTGCGGAACTGGCCACTGCCGGAACCCTTGCAGCATCTGCGCCGGCTTCTGGAGGCGCGCATGGGCAATCGCGGCAAGCGCGAGTTCATCCAGGCCTTGCGGTTGATCGAGGTTTTTCCCGAAGCGATTGTCGCCGCCGCGGCGACCGACGCCATCAGGCTCGGCGCCGTCAGCTTCGACGCCGTCAAACAGCTGGCCACAGCCAGGGTCGAACGCCGCCCGGCCTGTCTCGATCTTTCCGTCTATCCCTATCTGCCGTCGCCGACGGTCAAAACGACATCCGCCGCTGATTACGCCGCTCTCGTTTCCGGGGGGCCGGCATGACCGCTTCCTCCTCCGCGCCCAATCCCGCGCCGCCCCAGGTTCTGCTCGCGCATCACTTGCGCCAGCTCAAATTGCCGACTTTCCTGCGGGAATATGACCACGTCGCCGCTCAAGCCGCGCGCGAGGGCCTCGACCATCCCCGCTATCTGCTGCGCCTGGCCGAACTCGAACTGATCGACCGCGAACGGCGCATGGTCGAGCGCCGCATCCGCGCCGCCAAATTCCCGGCGGTCAAAAGCTTCGACACGTTCGACTTCGCCGCCATTCCCTCGCTCAACAAGCCGCTGACGCTGGAACTCGCCCGCTGCGAGTATGTCGTGGCGCGCGAGAACATCATCGCTCTTGGCAACAGCGGCACGGGCAAGACCCATATCAGCCTGGCGCTTGGCCTTGCCGCCTGCCAACGCGGCTTTTCCGTCGCCTTCCTCACCGCCGCGAGCCTCGCCCGCCAGTTGATGGAAGCCCGTGACGAGCGACGTCTCGGCCGACTTCAGGCCCAGCTCGCCGCCGTCAAATTGCTGATCGTCGACGAACTCGGTTATGTGCCGCTCTCACAAACCGGCGCCGAGCTGCTGTTCGAAACCTTCAGCCAGCGCCATGAGCGCGGCTCGACCATCGTCACCTCGAACCTGCCGTTCGAGGAATGGACCAGCATTTTCGGCAATCAGCGGCTGACCGGCGCTCTTCTCGACCGCCTCACCCATCACGTCCATATTCTCGAAATGAACGGCGAGAGCTATCGCCTGCGCCAATCCAAAGCCCGTCAGCGCCGCAAGCCCCAGCCGTCGGAGCCCGCGCCCGTCGCCGAACCCAACGAAAACAACGGCGTCTGACATCATCACGCTGCGCCTCCTGGTGAC
>CAIZGR010000272.1 GCA_903932535.1 uncultured Hyphomicrobiales bacterium
CGTCGCCGACCCCCTGCGCCTCCCCGGCGCCGTCGCCGTCGCCGGCGCGGGCCGCGGCCACGGCCGCCCCGTCCAGCTCCATCGACGGCCGCTGGGCGGTGAGCGGGAAGAGCACGAGGGAGTCCTTGGGGAAGGCGAAAGCCGGCGGCCCCCGCGAGCGCGCCAGGTCCGTGAGCGCCGACGAGGCGGAGCGCAGCGTGGGCCGCTGCAGGTGGATCTGGACCAGCAGCGACCAGCGGTACGTGGCGCGGATCTCCGCCGGCCGCATGTCGGCCACCGGCGGCGGCCGGTGCTCCGGCGGCGGGTCGCCCGGCGCGCGCACGGCGCGGCCCGGCGAGTCGAAGTAGGCGCGGATCGGGGCGAAGAGCGGGCCGTTGAGCACGTCGAGCACGTCGGCGGTGCTGATGTAGGTGAGGTGCACGTCCTCGATGGACACAAAGTCGGCGTGCACCCCGTAGGCCCCCGCCCAGCGGGGGTCCCCCAGCACGCTCAGGTCGCCGAAGCCGTCCCCCGGGTGCAGAACCCGCAGCCAGTCCTTCTCCTCCGCCTCGTCGTGCAGCTCCAGGGGCAGGTGCATCGCCACCCGGCCCGCTGTGATCACGATCAGCCGGTCCGCCACCTCGCGGTGGTGGGCGAGCAGCGTGCGGGTCGGGAGGGTGGCGGAGCGGACACGGGGGAGGAGCGCGGCGGCGAAGTAGGCGCGGTCGGTCTCCGACCGGATCTTGCGGAAGAGCGGGACGGCGGAGAAGACGCCGTCGTTGAGGGCGGACGCGAGGCGGTTGCGCAGGTTGAGGGGGAGGATGGCGAGGATCTCCTCCACGCGGTCGTGCGAGCGGTCGAAGGAGTACTTGAACCGGACGAAGCGGCGGAAGCGGCGGTGCAGCGAGTGCGACACGCGGTTGCGGCGGAGGAACGCGGTGATGCCGTCGATGTACTCGTCGAGCTGCCGCGCGCCCTTGTTGAGGGAGACGAACACCTCCTGCAGCTCGCTGATGAGGATGCCGAAGAGGAAGGCGGCCGTGAGCATGAGGAACACGAAGAGGACGCGCTCGTTCTGGTCCAGCGCGTGGATGTCCCCCAGCCCGACGGTCGTGTACACCGTGACCACAAAGTAGGCGCAGATCACGTAGGCGGTCGCCGTGTCGCCGGCGGCGATGCCGTGCTCCGCGAGCCACGCCGACAGGACGGGGGGGTCGTCCTCCTTGACGCGCCAGACGAGGCAGGCGCTGAAGTGCAGCGCGAGGACGAGGGCGAAGAGGATCTTGAACACCCGGGGGTAGACCGGGTTGAGGTCCATCACGTCGGTCACGGCGCCGTACACCTGCGTCGCGCGGAGCAGGCGCAGCAGCTTGAGCAGCCGCACCGTCTTGATGGCGCGGAGCAGCTGGACGCTGTGCCAGCCGGACGAGGTGCCGGCGCTGCCGTAGTCCTGGCAGAGGTTCGCGACGTGCCAGTCGATCCAGGACACGGGGACGGAGGTGGCCATGTTGAACCAGAAGAGCCAGGGGCTGGTGAGCTGGATGTAGGCCACGTCGGGGAGGGTGTCAATGTAGTTGTCGTTGGCGTCGGCGATGCCGACGAAGAAGTTGTAGAAGAGCTCGCAGACGAAGAAGGCGTCGGCGAACATGTCGAAGTAGAGGGATGGGTAGACGACGCACGGGTCCGGGTTGTCCCAGAATGAGAGTTGAACGGGCACGAGAAAAACTGAGTACAGGAGCAGCAAGGTCGACACGATCTGCACGGCGGCATTGAAGGGCGATTGTGGGTGCACGATCCGCGATCCTGGAATTCCGCGGACTGTGTTGCGCTGTCGGATCCCGAGGAATTCGCGAATAAAGTCTTGCCATAGACCCCGAATATC
>CAIZGR010000273.1 GCA_903932535.1 uncultured Hyphomicrobiales bacterium
CGTGGCCAAAGAGGGTCATGGGCGCCCCCTCATCCGGCGCGTCCCCTCATCCGGCGCTTCGCGCCGCCTTCTCCCGCCGTCGGCGCCGTCAGGCGCGCTTCGCGCCGCGCAACTTCGTCGCGCGACCCCTCATCCGGCGGGCTTCGCCCGCCACCTTCTCCCGCAAGGGGAGAAGGGAACTCCTCATCCCGGCCCTCACCCCCGACCCCTCTCCCGTGAACGGGAGAGGAGAGCTCGAGCGTGCAGTCCCAGTCCGACAGGTTGACGTCGACCTCGCGCACTTCGACGCCGTGCTCGCGCGCGTCGCGCACGAGCTGCGCTGGCGCGTAGAAGCCGAGGGGCTGGGCGTTCAGCATCGCGGCGGCGAACACGTCGGGATAGCGGCATTTCATCCAGCACGAGGCGTAGACGAGCAGCGCGAAGCTCGCCGCATGGCTTTCGGGAAAGCCGTATTCCCCGAAACCCTCGATCTGGTGGAAGCAGCGCTCGGCGAATTCGCGGTCGTAGCCCTTGGCCGCCATGCCCTCGATCATCTTGTCCTGAAAGGTCTGGATCGTGCCGACCCGGCGGAAGGTCGCCATGGCGCGCCGGAGCTTGTCGGCCTCGGCCGGCGTGAATCCCGCGGCGACGATGGCGATCTTCATCGCCTGCTCCTGAAAGAGCGGCACGCCGAGCGTCTTCTTCAAGACCGCCTCGAGTTCCTGCGACGGATAGACGACGTCCTCGAGCCCCTGGCGGCGGCGCAAGTACGGGTGCACCATGTCGCCCTGGATCGGGCCGGGGCGCACGATCGCGACCTCGATCACGAGGTCATAGAAACACGCCGGCTTCAGCCGCGGCAGCATCGACATCTGCGCCCGGCTCTCGATCTGGAACACGCCGATCGTGTCGGCGCGCTGGATCATGGCGTAGACGCAAGCCTCCTCGGAGGGGATGGACGCGAGCGAGAGGCGCTCGCCGTAATGCCGGCTCAGAAGCCCGAGGCCCTTCGAGAGCGCCGTCAGCATGCCGAGCGCCAGCACGTCGATCTTCAAGAGGCCGAGGGCGTCGAGGTCGTCCTTGTCCCACTCGATGGTGGTGCGGTCCTCCATCGCCGCGTTCAGGATCGGCGCGACCTCGTCGAGCCGGTCGCGGGTGATGACGAAGCCGCCGCTGTGCTGGGTGAGATGACGCGGAAAGCCGGCGAGCTCGCCGGCCATTTTCAGCGCCAGCATGAGCGAGGGATCGGCCGGGTCGAGGCCGGCGGCGCGCACCCTGTCCTCGCCGATCGGCATCGTGCCGTGGCCCCAGGCCGTGCCGTTGAGCGCCGTGATCACGTCGCCGGAGAGGCCGAACACTTTCGCCGTCTCGCGGATCGCCGAGCGGGTGCGGTAGGTGGTCACCGCCGCGGCGAGGCCGGCGCGCTCGCGCCCGTAGCGGCGATAGATGTACTGGATCACCTCCTCGCGCCGTTCGTGCTCGAAATCGACGTCGATGTCCGGCGGCTCGTTGCGCTCGGGCGAGACGAAGCGCTCGAACAGGAGATCGAAGCGGGCCGGATCGACCTCGGTGATCCCGAGACAGAAGCAGACGGCGGAATTGGCCGCCGAGCCGCGGCCCTGGCAGAGGATGCCGCGCGAGCGGGCGAAGCGCACGATGTCGTGCACGGTGAGGAAATAGGGCGCGTAGTCGAGCTGGGCGACGAGAGCGAGCTCGTGGATGAGCGCGTTCCGCACGCGCTCCGGAACGCCCGCGGGATATCGCGCCTTCGCGCCCTCGAACGCGAGGGCTTCGAGCGCGGCCTGGGGCGACGCGAAACCTTCGCGCAATTCTTCCGGATAGCTGTGCGCGAGATCGTCGAGGCCGAAGGCGAGACCACCGAGGAACCGGACCGTCTCCTCCACGGCCTCCGGCGCCTCGGCGAAGAGGCGCGCCATCTCGCGCGGGCTCTTGAGATGCCGCTCGGCGTTGGCCTGGGTGAGCTTTCCCGCGGCCTCCAGCGTCACGCCCTCGCGGATGCAGGCGACGACGTCGGCGAGCGGGCGCCGCTCGGGCGCGTGCATGAGCGCGTCGTTGGTCGCAAGGAGCGGGAGCCCGAGTGTCTTCGCCAGGCCCACGCGCTTCGCCAGTGCCCCGCGCATGTCCTCGCCGTAGGTCAGGGTCGCCCCGATCCAGAGGCGCGGGCCGAAGGCGTCGCGGAGGCCGGCGAGACACTCGCGCCCCCTCCCCCACCCGGGCCGCGCTTGGGCGCGCCCCGGGTGGGGGAGGGGATACGTCGAAGGCATCGCCACCACCTGCAGCCCCTCGCCATGGTCCAGCAGATCCTCGATCCGCAAATGGCATTCGCCCTTCGGCGCGCGCAGGTTTCCGGCCGTGAGGATGCGGCAGAGGCGGCCATAGGCCGCGCGATCTTTCGGATAGGCGAGAAGGTCCGGCGTTCCGTCGTCGAAGGAAAGCCGCGCGCCGGGAACGACCCGCATGCCCTCCATCGCCGCCCGGTTCTCCCGCGCATAGACGTGCGCGCGCACGACGCCGGCGAGCGTGTTGCGGTCGGCGATCCCGAGTCCTGCGAGCCCCAGCCCGGCGGCGCGCGCGACCATCTCCTCCGGATGCGAGGCCCCGCGCAGGAACGAGAAATTGGTCGTCGCCGCGAGTTCGGCGAAACGGGACTCGAGGCGGATCATCGACGGCGATCCCGTCTCCCCGCCCCTGGCGGGGAGAAGGTGGCCCGAAGGGCCGGATGAGGGGCAGCGCGACCATCGGTCGTTGGCGGCCCATCCTCCCTCTCACGCCCTTTGAACCGTTCGAACGGCGTCAGCCGGCCTTCGAGCGCGGCGACGATCGTCTCGCACACGTCGTCGATCGACTGCAGCACGTCCGCGTTCCAGAACCGCAGAACGCGATAGCCCAGCGCGACCAAAATTTCGTCTCTCCTGCCGTCGTAGGCGCTGTTGGCGTGCTGCGAGCCGTCGACCTCGACAATGAGCTTGCAGGCTCGACAGACGAAGTCGGCGTAGTACGGTCCGATCGGCGCTTGGCGCACGAATTTTGCTTCCCCGAGACGGCGGTCGAGAAGACGGCGCCAGAGTTTTGTCTCCGCTTCCGTGGGCTCGGCGCGCAGCGCCTGGGCGCGAGCGCTTTGGGGAAGATTGCGTGTGCGCATCTGATAGCTCCTGTCGCTGACGGCGCCCTTCCTCCGACGTTGGCGACGCCCCTCATCCGGCGCTTCGCGCCACCTTCTCCCCGCAAGCGGGGAGAAGGGTCTCACCCGAACACCCCGTGCATGAACCATTTCGCCCGGCTCGTCTCGCGGCCCCAGAGGCCTTCGCGGTAGAGCCAGAAGCGGCGGCCTTCCGAATCCTCGGCGCGGAAATAATCGCGGGTCGGTCCGCCGTCGCGGCGCCACCAGGGTGGCGCGATGCGTTCGGGGCCCTCGATGGCGGCGACGTCGTGCAGCACGCGCCGCCAGCGGAAGCGCAAGGGCGGCCCGTCGGGCACTTCGGCCAGCGTCTCGATCGGCTCGGGGCGGACGAAGAGCCGCAGGGGGCGCGCGGGGGCGCCGTTCGAGTCCTCATTGCGAGCGGAGCGAAGCGATCCAGGGGAACGCAGGGCGCTCCACGATCCCTGCGTGGCTTCGTCCCCCCGGGTCGTGGCCCAGGGGTCCTCGCAAGAACGGGATGCGTCCCCGCGCCTGCGCGTGTCACCGAAAATCGCCGGCGCCGAGCCTTCCGCGAGCTCGGGCAGATGCGCCTCGACGAGGTCGCGCCGCGTCACCGCGCGGGCGCCGAGCCTTGCGCTCAAGCGATCGACGAGATCGGCCAACGCGCGGGCGCGCTCGGCCTCGTGGGCGCGCTCGATCTCGGCCTGCGAGGGCGCGAGCGGCTCGGCGGTGAGACAGGCGAGGCGCATGAGGTCGACGCCGAAGCCGGCGTCGATCGGGTCCTCCTCGGGGCTCGCGAGCTTTTCGGCGAAGAGCCGCACGATCGCGCGCGCCTCGTTCATCGGCCGCGAGGCGCCGACCGCGACGCGGCGCACCGCGCCGTCGACCCGGTAGAGCGAAAGCTCGACCCGCCGCGCCCCCTTCGCCTGCCGCTCGAGCAGCACGACGAGATCGCCGGCGAGCCTGCGCAAGGAGAGCTCGATCGCCTCGATGGTCGCGATCGGCGAGGCGAACCGCCGCTCGGCCAC
>CAIZGR010000274.1 GCA_903932535.1 uncultured Hyphomicrobiales bacterium
ATGAGCATGCGCGCGACGATAGGCCTTCTGGCGCTCGGCGCAATGGCGGGAGGCGCGGCCGTCGCGGCGTGGACGCTGGCCGTGACGGCGACGGCGCCTGCGGCCCCTGCCCCGCCGCTCACGGTCGCCTATGCGCCCGAGACGGACCTCGAGCGGATCGACGTCGGGCTGATCGGGGAAGCGCGGGCGAGGCTGGACGTGGCGGCCTATGTCCTGACGGACCGGCCGGTCGTGCGGGCGATCGAGGCGGCGGCCGCGCGCGGCGTGACGGTCCGAATCGTGCTCGACCCGTCCGCGACCGAAAGGGACCCGGACGGGACGCTCGGGGCGCTCGCGACGCGGCCGAACGTCGAGATGCGGGTGAAGCCCGACGGCGGCGACCTCATGCACCTGAAGGCCTATGCGATCGACGACGTCACCCTGCGGCTCGGCTCGGCCAATTTTTCCCGGTCCGGTGAGACTCGCCAGGATAACGAGCTCGCGATCGTCCGGTCTCCGGCCGAGGTCGGGCGGTTCGAACAGGTTTTCGAGGCGATCTGGAGGACGGCGAGATGATCGAAACGTTTCCGCGCGTGGCCCTGTCCGTCCGCCAGCCCTGGGCCTGGGCGATCGTCTACGGCGGCAAGGACGTCGAGAACCGGACGGCGGCGGCGCTCCGGCACATGGCGCTCGGCTCGCGCCGGCGGCTCGCGATCCATGCGTCGAAGGGGATGACGCGCGAGGAATACGAGGAAGGCGCCGAGTTCATGGCGTCGATCGGCGTCTTCTGCCCGCCGGCCGGCGAGCTCGCCCGCGGCGGGATCGTTGGAAGGGTCACGGCCTGCGGAATCGTGCGCGAGAGCCGGTCGCCGTGGTTCTTCGGGCCGCGGGCGATCGTCCTCGAGGAGGCCGCGCCCGGCCCGTTCGTCGCGGCCCGGGGCGCGCTCGGCCTGTTCGAATGGCGGCCCGGCGATCCGGCGGACGTCCCGCCGGCTGCGAAGTGGATGAAGGCGACCTATCCGGATTCGTGGCCGGAGCCGGAACCCGACCTGCGGCTCTTCTGAGCGGAGACGATCGCCAGGAGCGCCGCCGCCAGCTCCTCCGGCGTCCCATCGTTGGCGATCGCCGCGTCGGGGGCGAACGGGATCGTCTCGCTGACGTGCCCTGCCCCGCTGGACGATCCGGCGCCTTCGCGGTCGATGCGGATCACGACGCCGCCGGCCTGACGAATCGCCGCGGCCTCGTTTTCGAACCGCACGTCGTCGGCGACCACGTCGGGCCACTTCGCCGACTCGCGCGCCCAGAGGCGCACCCAGACATCGGCGCCGATGCAGACCCTGCCCCACTCGGTCCCGAGCGCCTGCAACGCCTGGCGCTCGGTCCGGCCGCAGAGAAGCGCCCGCGGCGTCTCGCGCCAGGCGCGCGGGTGGACGCCCGGCGGGGCGGGGTCGAGATCGAGGGCGGCGAGCATGCGCTTGAGCGGATCGGCGAAGCTCACGCGGGCGAAGCCGCGCGCCGCGAGGATGGCCGCGGCGGTCGATTTGCCGGCGCCGGCGAGGCCGGAAAAGCCGACGATCACGAGGGGCTCAGGCCGGCCGCGTCCGCCGCCGCGACGAGCCGGACGATTCCGATGGCGAGCGCAAGCGCCCAGGTGAGGACGGCGGCCCGCGCCGCAATGGCGGTGAGCCGTCTCATTCTGGCGAGCCCCAGTGCATGTATCGATCGATGATCGGCATCTTCTCGGACAGCTGCGCGATCGCCGCGATCGCCCCGAGCGCGGCGAAGATCATCACGGCCATGAGACGGCCAAAAACGCCGAGAGCGGACAGTGTCTGGCATATGTGAACGATCCTTTTCAGAGAATTGAGGTTCTTGTCGTCGTGTTCGACGTCGAAGAACGTGGCGATCTTCATCAACGTCCGCGCCTCCCGCTCGCTGAAGATGACGATCTTCCCCTCGTCGATCATGGCCCGCAGAAGAGCGACCTGATCCGTCTCGTCGTCCATGTGCGGAAAGCCTTTCAGCGCGCACGCCCCGGCGCGTCTTCTCTGTCTTACGACCGGCGACCCCCTCGCCCGAGGGGGTCGTGGTTGACGCCCGCCGGGCCGGGCGCGATCCGGGCCCGGCCCGAGGCGATCGCCTCGATGACGGAGGCGGCGAGGATTTCCGCCGCCGGCGCGACGAGGCCGGCGAACGGGAGGGGCACGCTCGCGAGCGCCACGTCGATCACCGTGTCGGCGACGATCTCGGCGTCCGCCACGCCGGCGGCCCCGTGGACGATGTGGGAGACGACCGCGCCCAGCGCCCGCGCCTGCGCGCCGGTGAGGCGCGCCGCGCCGATCCCGACGACGGGGTCGGGCGCGGCGGCCGCCGGAGAGTCGGCCCCGGGCGGCGAAGGCGCGGGCGGCAGAATCGTCGCCACCGCTTTGGCGAGCGCGGTCAGGACGCCGCCCAGGTCGCACATCAATTGCAGGCCTGCGGCGACGCGAGGCAGGCCGCGACGTCGCCCACGAGCCGCCCCGCCGCGCAGCCCGCGAGGGCCAGGATCACGGCTCCCGCGAGACCGGCGAGCGCGTAGACGGCCGCCGTCCGCGGCAGCCGCCGCCACGGGGCCGCGCCGCTCACTTGTGGACGCCCTTGAGGACGCCCGCGCCCAGCGCCAGCACGCCGGTCAGGACCGACGTCGCGGAGGCGGCCGTCGACGGGTCGGCGAAGAAAGCGCCGAGCGCCGGATAGTGGAACGCGTTCGAAAGCGCGGACGCGAGCGCGAGCGCGCCGGCGAGCG
>CAIZGR010000275.1 GCA_903932535.1 uncultured Hyphomicrobiales bacterium
GACACGCAGGCGCGGCAGCTCTCGCAGGCCGGCCGGTAGGCGATCGTCTGCGAGCGGCGGAAGCCCGTCTGGGTCAGGAGGTCGTTCAGCGACGCGGCGCGCTTGCCGACGAGGTGGGTGAAGATCTTGCGTTCCTGCTGGCCGGGCAGGTACGGGCACGGCGAGGGCGCGGTCAGATAGAACTGAGGCGCGTCGCGCACTTCCCTGGTCACGCTTTCCCCACTCCCTTCATGGAGTCGTCCGGGGCCGATGGCTTCCCAGGAACGTGCGAACTCTTCCGCGGTTTCACAGCCGCCGCACGATCACGACTTCGGCGACGATGTCGTGCAGGCAACGCTTCTCCGAATCGACCAGCGACACGAGGAAGATCGGCGGGAAGAACCAGCTCACGTAGAACAGCACCGCGTGCACTGCGGCGTTGAGGAAGGGAACCCGCTGGCCGCTGTCGTGCAGGCGCATCTCGAGGTCCAGCGCCCGCATGCCGGGGGTCGCCATCCGCGCGCCCGAGACCGTGAGGCCGTTGTAGAAAAACGCGACGATCGGCCAGAGCGGCGGCAGGAAGAACAGCGCCAACCCCAGGGTCAGAACGACCGAGGCCGTCCAGAAGGCCGCCACCAGAAAGCTGACGATCACGAGATCGAGGCAGACCGCGAAAATACGTCGCGTGCGGACGCCGACAAGCGCGTCGGCGCGCAGAGCTTGCCTCGGCGGCGCGGCGATGGACTGAGACATGGATTCCTCCGGGCCCGGGCGGCCCCCTGAGCGTAATGAGAGGATGTGGGAGGCCTGCCCGTCAAGTCAAGATCGGGGTTGTCGCAGGGGCATGACGGCGGATTCGCGCGAACCGAGCAGCCCCGAGGGCCTCGAGGCTATGAAAACGATCAGCAAGGCATAGACCGCGATGTCGCGGTCGTCGATCGGAAAAGCCGCGGACCACGCCGTCTCGACCGCGCCGATGACGAGGCCGCCGAGAAACGCCCCCGGCAGCGAGCCGATTCCGCCGACGATCGCCGCCGCCAGCGCTTTCAGCGTCAAGGTCGCCGAGAGCGCATAGCCGACGGCGCCGAACGCCGCCGTCATGATCGCGCCGGCGAGCCCGGCGAGCGTCCCCGACAGGGCGAAGGCGCGCGCGGTCGTCGCGGCCGGACTGACGCCGAGCATTTCGGCGGCGAGCGGATCGTCGGCGTAGGCGCGCCACTCGCGCCCGGCGCGGGTTAAGCGGAAGAGCACGACGAGGGCGAGCGCGACGGCGAGCGCGACCCCGCTCGCGACAAAGATCATCGGGCTGGCCACGGCGACGAAGCCCGGCGCGCGGGCGAGCGCGAAAGGCTGGTTGAGCGTGGGCGTCATCCAGCTCGCCTGGTCGCCCTGGGCGATACGCAGAAGCTCCTCGAGAAAGATGGCGAGGCCGACGCTCGCAACCAGCGTCTGCTGGCCACGCGCGCCGCGCAAGGGCAGGAAGACGCAGCGCGCCGTGGAGTAGCCCCACCCGAGCGCCACGGCGCCCGCCATGACGAAGGCCGCCGCCAGCAAAGGCGCGGGCGGGAGGCCCGCGAGCGCCAGCGCCGTCATCGCCGCCGCGTAGCCGCCCGCGGCCGCAAGCTCGCCGAAAGCGAGGTTGATCCGCCCGATCAGGCCGTAGATCAGCGAATAGGCGGCGGCGAGCAACGCATAGACCGCCGCGAGCGGCAGGCCGTCGACCGCCATCTGAAGAGCGTAGGCCGCCGGCCTCGACACACGCGGCGCCCGCTGGAGGCCGTGCAGCGGGGCGGGGTCGGCGGCGCGGCCTTCCGGGGTCGCGAGCCAGTATCGGACCAGGGCGAAAAGGCGGGCCTCCCCCAGCGGCTCGCCATCCAGGGTCAGGCCGGCGAGATCGCGGGACTCGCGCGGCCGTCCCGGCTCGCGGAACCGGCAGGCGGCCCGATGGCGCTCGGACGCTGCGCCGGGCTCCGCGGCGGAGAAGGCGACGGCGAGGCCGCGGCCGTCCGGGTCCGGGATCGCGGAGAGGATTGCGAGGACCGCGCCGGGCGGCATGAGCGCCGGGAGCGCCATGCGGCAGAGCCGGGCCTGATCGGTTTCGATGGACGGCGAACAGCCGGCCAGGCCCAGCGCCGCGAGCGCCGGACAGACCATGAAAAGCCGCCGCCGGGCGGCGCGTGCCTGCGCCAAGTTCGGTCCTGTTCTGTGCGCCCCGCCGGCCATGCTAAGCGCGAATCCGTCCGTTCGGCCACCGGGCCGGACGCCCGCGCCGGAGCCTGCGATCCATGACCATCCTCGTCACCGGCAGTTCAGGCCACCTCGGCGAAGCGCTGATGCGGACGCTGCGCGACGAGGGGCGCGCCGCAGTCGGGCTCGACGTCCTGCCCTCGCCGTTCACCGGCGTCGCCGGCTCGATCGCCGACCGCCGGTGCGTGGCGCGGGCGATGCGAGGCGTCCGGACGGTGCTGCACACGGCGACCCTGCACAAGCCGCATGTCGACACCCACGGACGCGACGCTTTCGTCGAGACCAACGTGCGCGGGACGCTGATCCTGCTGGAAGAAGCCGGGCGCGCCGGGGTCGAAAGCTTCATCATGACATCGACGACCAGCGCCTTCGGCGACGCGCTGAAACCCCCGCCGGGCGCGCCCGCGGCGTGGATCGACGAGACCGTGGCGTCGGTCCCCAAGAACATCTACGGCGTCACCAAGACGGCGGCGGAGGATCTGTGCCGGCTCTTCCGGCGCAACGAAGGTCTGCCCTGCGTCGTGCTCAGAACCTCGCGCTTCTTTCCCGAAGACGACGACGACCCCGGGGCGCGAACGGCGTTCGTCTCCGACAACCTGAAAGCAAACGAGTTCCTCTACCGGCGGGTCTCGATCGAGGACGTGGTCGACGCCCATCTCCTGGCCGCCGAGCGCGCGCCCGCGATCGGCTTCGGCCTCTACGTGATCAGCGCCACCACGCCGTTCCGTCGCGAGGATGCCGCGCGCCTGCGCGCCGACGCGGGCGCGGTCGCCCGGGAGCGGGCAGCGGCCTGGGAGGACGAATACGTCCGGCGCGGCTGGCGCATGGCCGCGTCGATCGACCGAGTCTACGACAACGCGCTCGCGCGGCGCGAGCTCGGCTGGCGGCCGAGATGGGATTTCGCGGCGGTCGTCGCGCGCCTTGGCGAGACCGGCGACATCCGCGGGCCGATGGCGCAGGCGATCGGCGAGAAGGGGTATCATTCGGGGCCGACGACGGACCGCTGACCGGCGGACGGGGCTTGAGTCTGCGCCGCCGCCGATCTTCGCATAGGCCGTCATCGCGATCGAGGCGTGGCGATCCATAGGATCGTCGGGCGGTCTGCGATCGACTGGATCGTCACGCTTCGATCGCGATGACGGCGTTCCTCGAGACGGCGCCTGAAGCGCGGCATCCAGACGCGAAGACCGCCGCCGTCAGCTCCGAAGGTATTTGTTCAGCCAGTCGATCGTCCGCGCCCACGCCGCCTTCGCCGCCGCTTCGTCGTAGCGCGGGGTCGTGTCGTTGTGGAAGCCGTGGTTGGCGCCCTCGTAGACGTGGCCCTCGTGCGGGACGCCGGCCGCCGTCAGCGCGCCGTCGAACGCCGGCCAGCCGGAGGTGATGCGCGTGTCGAGCCCGGCGTATTGCGCGTCGATCGGCGCCTTGATCTTCGCCGCGTCCGCGGCCGGCGGCTGCGTCCCGTAGAACGGAACGGCGGCGGAGAGGTCCGAACCCATCGAGACCGCGAGCCGGTTGACGACCCCACCGCCGAAGCAGAAGCCGACCGCGCCGAGCTTTCCGGTGCAATCGGGCCGGGCCTTCAGCCATTCGGCCGCGGCGAGGAAGTCCGCCTGCATCTTGCCGGAATCGACCGTCTTGAACAGCGCCAGCGCCTTTTCGTCGTCGCCCGGATAGCCGCCGGCCGACGTCAGCCCGTCGGGCGCGAAGGCGATGAAGTCGGCGACCGCAAGGCGGCGCGCGACGTCCTCGATATAGGGGTTGAGGCCGCGATTCTCGTGGATGACGACGACGGCCGGCAGCGTCTCCGCCGTCGCCGGCCGGACGAGATAGCCGGCGATCGCCCCCGTACCCGGCGGCGAGGGAACGCTGACCCGCCGCGCCGAGATGCGCGGGTCGTCGGGCGGGATCTGGATGGCGAGGGCGTAGTTCGGCCTCAGCATTTCGAACAGCGCCGCCGCGGTCGCGCCGCCGGCTGCGAACTTTTGTGCGCCGTCGAGGAAGGCGCGCCGGCTGATTCCGCCGTGCACGTAGGAATCGAACAGATCCAGAAGCCTTTGCGGAAAGTCCGAGGCCGTTTTCCGCTCCATCGCGCGTCTCCTCCGTCGGGTTCGCTCAAGGGGTGAAGTTGCTCTGGCCCGGCCCGGCGAGATGATAGACGTCGCCGAGATCGTCCTCGGTCGCGCCGGCGAGCCCGCCCTTGGGCTCGAGGATCAGGTCCCGGTCGAGCGTGAGGCTGCGGAACTTCCAGCCCTGCGGCAGCTTCAGCCGGTCGCCGAGCGAATCGAGGTCGCGCCCATTCGCCTCTGCGGCGACGGTATAGGCCGCGAGCACAAAGGTGTGGCCCTTGAGGTCGTCGAGCAGATGGATCTTCGCGCCTTTCCTGAAGCCCTCGATGGCGGTGCGGGGGAAGAACGCCGTGCGGTAGGCCTTCGGGGGCGCCTTTGCCGAGAGGCGGGATTCCGCCGCCGGGCCGTTGCCCATCCAGGCGGCGTCGAGCCCGTCTAAATTGCGCACCGCGCCGACGCGGTCGGCGAACCAGTCCACCGCCCAATAGCGGGGCGGGCTCGCCCATGCGGCGACCGCCTGATATTTCCTGGCGACCTTCTTGGGGTCGACATGCGCGACCAAGTCCGCCGGCGCCGAGTCCCGCGTGTCGTCGCCGTCGTTCTGGCCGGTCGTGTTGTAAATGCTGACGTACAAGACCTTCTTGATCACGTCCCGGGCGATAAGGTCGATCTCGACGAAGCGATAGCCGCGCAGCTTGTCGTATTTGCGCTGCTCGGCGGCGGCGCAGTCGTCCGGGAGCTGGCTGAAATATTTGCACATCGAACGGTCTGACGCGGGCGCGGGCGACGACAGTCCCGCCGCCAGAAGCGCAAGCCCCGAAACCTTGGCCATTATCGCCCGGCGGCCCCGGCGCGCGTCACTCATCGGCATCACGACCTCCGCAGTTCCCCAGCTGCGTCCCGCGGCGCCCCCATTTCGGGAATGGTATTGCCGAACGTGTCGATTCTGCAACTGCGTCGCCAAGTCGTGGCGCGGAATCGGTTCGTCGGCGCCGCGACAGAGGGCGATCAGGCGCGTGAAGGCCTGGAATGGCGACGAGATCGAGCGTTTGAGGCCGCTTTCGCGCGTCCGTCTCGAGGCGAACTCTTGGCGCCGCCGCCTACGTGGCGATCAGCGCCCGCACGGTCTCGACGAGCCGCCGCACGTCGACCGCGTAGGCGAACGGCGAATCCTTCACATGCCGCGGCGCGCTCGCCAGCGCTTCCTCCGTCTGCAGCTGGAACAGCACCACGTGCTCGAGCCCGAGCATCGCGAGGAGGTGGGCCGACCAGGGGTCGTGCTGGCCCTCGGCGATGATTTCCACGACCTTCGTTCCGGGTCTGCAGAACATCGCGTTGACAGTCGCGGCGCCGAATTCGCACACGATCGTCTCGGCGTTGGCGAAAGTCAGCACCTGCTCGTCGAAGGAGAGCTTTTCCGGCTGGACCGCGGCGAAGCCGAGCGGCTTCAGCGCCGCGATGATCTCGGCGCGGTTCACGATGTTGCGGCTGTTGGCGAGGCTGCGGCAGACGAGCACGCGCTTAGGGGTCTCGAGACCCGGCGAGGCCTTGCGCACGTTGGCGAGGATCGCCGCGAAGGCGTCCTTGTGCCGGGGATGGACGTTCTGGCTGCTGACGCCGCTGTGACGGTTGCTGACGATCGGATGCTCCAAAAAGACCGGCTCCGGACGGAGCTCCCGGATGAGCCCAGCGGGAACGCCGAGGCGGTCGATCAGGCCGCGCTGCCACGGCTTCAGCGTCCAGGTCAGCATCGGCGCCCGGATCTTCGCGCCCAGATGAAGGAGCGGAACGATGTCGAGGAGGTAGTGGCCGTAGTTCGGCTTCTCGGAATTCGCGACCAGGAGCCATTCCCCGGCGATTCGCGGCGCGCGGGCGAGCCGTTGCGGAAAAAAGAAAGGCTGTGACGTTCCGTCAGGCTGGGGCCGGTCGACGATCTCCTTGACCGAGGTGAGAAATCCCGGCTGGAACGGTCCGAGAAAGGCATGGCGCCAGACGCGGCCTTCCGGCGAGAGGAGCAGCCCGAGCTTCGGGAACCAATACTGGTCGACGAGGTGCTCGAGCGTCATCGCCGGCGCGTCGACCGTATGGGGGACGTAATGCATCGCCTCGGTCGTCGTCGAATTGACGCTGAGTGGGTGAAGCGTCGTCCGGTACCGGCAGGCTTCCACCACCGTGCATTGGGCGAGCGGCGGCGGAAGCCGGCCCTCGAAAGGAACGGCCGCGAGCGCCGTCTCCCAGTCGACCGAAACCGGCAGCCCGCCTTGCGAGCGCGCGGCGATCGCGCTGCGCAGGCGCGCGCGAATCGCCTTCAGCGGCGTGCGCACCGCCTTGCCCCAGAGACCATGCAGCGACCGGCTCAGGCGCATGCGCGTCCGGTTCTCGACGCTGTCCGATGTCGTTCGGCCGTTGCGCAAGGCGGCATCCCATGGATCACGGGCCGGACGCTCGGCCTTCCGCGGCCTATGCCTCACGGCGGTCCGGCCGGCAAGGGCGGCGCCGCTCGGCTTATCCACCGGGCTCTCGGCCGCGCGCCGTGACTTCGCCCGGACCGGAGGGTATCCCTTCACACCGAGGCGCCGATGCCGTTCCGATTCGTTCACACAGCCGACGTCCATCTCGATTCGCCCTTGCGCACGCTGGCGTTGCGCGATCCGGCGCTCGCCGCGCTCATCGGCGGGGCGACGCGGCAGGCGTTCGCGGCGATCATCGACCTCTGCCTCGCCGAGAAGGTCGACGCGCTCCTGATCGCTGGCGACCTCTACGACGGCGAGCAGACCTCGATGAAGACGGCGCGCTTTCTCGCCGACCAGCTTCGCCGCCTGCATGAGGCCGGCATCCCCGGCTTCGTCGTCCGCGGCAACCACGACGCCGAGTCGCGCATCACCCGGGAGCTGACCCTGCCGGACTCGGTGAAGGTGTTCACCGGGCGCGGCGAGTGCGTCGAGCGCGCCGCCGGCGGGCTGGACGTCGCGATCCACGGCGTCAGCTTCGCCCAGAAGCACGCGCCCGACAGCCTGCTGCCGAAATTCCGGGCGCCGGTCGAGGGGGCCGTCAACATCGGCATGCTGCACACCAGCCTCGGCGGCTCGCCGGCCCACGACCGTTACGCGCCCTGCACGCCCGCCGACCTGCACGGCGCGGGCTTCGCCTACTGGGCGCTCGGCCACGTGCATCAGCGCTCATTGGAAGAGGGCAGGGCGACGATCGTCATGCCCGGCAATCCGCAGGGGCGCGACGTCAACGAAGCGGGACGCAAGTCGGCCTCGCTGGTCACGATCGACGACGGCCGCCGGATCGCGGTCGAGGAGCGGCTGACCAGCGTCGCCGAGTTCCGCCGGACGCCGGTCGATCTCTCCGGCGCCGAAGACTGGCGAACCGCGATGAAGCGGATCGAAGCCGCGCTGGAGACCGAGCGCGCCGCGACCGCGAGCGAGCACCTCGTCGCCCGCCTCACGCTGACCGGCGCGACGCCGCTCGCGTGGCGCCTGCGCAACGACGCCGACAAGCTGGAGGAGGAGGCGCGCGCGATCGGCGCCGACCTCGGCAAGACCTGGCTCGACAAGATCGAGCTGCGCTGCGCGGAGCCGCGCGCCGCGACGTCCGCCGCGGCCGATCCGGTCGCCGAGCTGAGGCTTCTCATGGAGACCGAGGTCGCGCAATCGAAGGCGTTCCGCGACGAGCTGCAGGCGATCGCCGAGGAGCTGCGCGGCCATTTGCCGCCGGGCGCCCGCGAGGATCTGTTCGGCGCCGACGCCGAAGCCTTCGCCGAGGCGCTGGGGGCCTTCGCGCGCGAGGGCGCGGAGGACGTGCTCGCTCATCTGCGCGCCGCCGACAAGGACGCGGCGCCATGAGGATCGAGCGGCTCGATCTGACGCGTTACGGCCGCTTCAGCGACTACGCCATCGACTTCGGCCCGCGGCCCGAGAGCGGGCCGGACTTCCACGTCGTTTACGGGCTGAACGAAGCCGGCAAGTCGACCGCCGCCGCGGCCATTCTCGACCTTCTCTTCGGCATCGACGACCGCTCCGCCTACGGCGCCGCGAAGGGCCGGGCGAGCGTGCCGAACTGGCACGCCTACAACGCGATGCGGATCGGGGCGAGGCTCGAGCTGAACGGGTCGCCGGTCGAGGTCGCGCGCCTGAAGCGCGACAAGGCGAGCCTCGTCGACAGGGACAATCTCGCCTTCGACGAGTCCGCGATCAAGGGCGAGCTCGGCGGCATGAACCGCGAAGCCTTCCGCATGATGTTCTCGCTCGACGACGAGAGCCTGGAGAAGGGCGGCAAAGAAATCTTGGCGAGCGGCGGCGATCTCGGCCGGCTCCTGTTCTCGGCGAGCGCGGGCCTTGCGGAGATGAGCGGACGGCTGGACGCGCTGCGCGAGCGCGCCGACCGCTTCTATAAGCCGCGCGGCCGGATCACCGAGCTTGCCGAGAAGAAGAAGGCGCTCGAAACGCTCAAGGACGAGCGCGACGCGCTCGACACGCTCGCCTCGACCTACGCCGAACTCGTCCGCCGGCGCGAGGAAGCGGGGATCGCCCATGCCGCGGCGGCGAAGGCGCTCGGCGCGCGCCGCGCGCGCGCCGAGGCGATCCGCCGGCTCCTGTCGGCGCTGCCCCATCTCGCCGCCCTCGCCGAGGCCGAGCGGAAGCTGGCGCCGCTCGCCGGCCTTCCGGCGCCTACGGCCGGCTCGGCCGAAGAGGTGGCGCGTCTTCAGGCCGAAGCGATCCGGCTGAGCGCCCAGAAGGAGAGCGCGGAGGCTGCGATCCGGAGCCTCGAAGAGGAGCTCGAGCGGATCGGCGACGATCCCGAAGCGCTTGCGGTCGCCGCCCGGGTCGAGGACTGGCGCGCCCTGCGCAGCCGCTGGGACACCGCCAGGGACATCCCCGTCCGCCGCAGCGAGCTCGCCGCGCGTCGCGCCGTCGTTGCCGACGTTCTGCGCCGGCTCGGCCGCGAGGGCGAGCCGGAGCCGACGACCCTGCTCCTGCCGGCGCGGACGGTCGGCGCGATCGAGGACCTGATCGCCTCACGCTCGGGCGTCGAATCCAAGCGCGCGGCGGCGGGCGAGGCGCTGGAGGCGGCGCAGAGCGCGCTCGCCGAGGCCGTCGACGCGGCGCCGCAAACCGACGCCGACCCCGCGGCGGTCGAGCGCCTGAAGGACCGCCTCGCCGCGGTCCGGCGCGACGAATGGGCGTCCCGCCTGCGCGGCGCGCGCGAGGAGGCGGAAAAGACCAAACGGAAGCTCGCCGTGGCGACCGCCGGGCTGAAGCCCTGGACGGGCGGAGCGGAGGCGCTCGCCGAGCTGGTCGTTCCCAATCCCGCCGAGACGACGGCGTTGCGGGACCGCCTCGCCGCGATGCGGGCGCGCCGCCAAGCGATCGCCGACAGCGCCGCGCAGAAGGCGGCGGAGGCGGGACGCCTGAAGGCCGAAGCCGCCGCGGCGGCGCGCGCGACGGATCTCGTCGGCGACGACTCGGCCGCCGCTTTGCGCGCGGCGCGCGACGCATCATGGACCGCCCATCGCGCCGCGCTGACGGCGCCGACCGCGGACGCGTTCGAGACGGCGATGCGAGCCGACGACGCCGCGGGCGCCGCGCGGCTCGCGGGCGCGCGCGAGCTCGCCGCGCAGCGCGAGCGGGCGGTGATCCTCGCCGGGGTCGAAGCCGATCGCGCCCGCGCCGAGGCGGAGCTCGAGGCCGCGGACCGGGACCTCAACGGGCTCGCGCACGAAATCGCGGCGCTCCTGCCGGCGCCGCCGCCTGCGGGCCGCGACCCGCTCGGCTTTCTCGAAGGCTGGCGGGCGAAGCGGGACGAAGCGCTGGCGCTGCTCGACGCGCTGAGCGCCAACGAGGACGCGTTCCGCCGGCTCGCCGAGGACGCGGAGCGGGCGCGCCGGGCGCTCTGCGAAGGCCTTCGCGAGGCCGCCGTCGCCCATGCCGCCGACGACACGATCGAGCGCCTGATCGAGGCGGCCGAAGCCGCCCTCGCCGCTGCGCTGAAGGCGGAGGCGGCGCGGGCCAAGGTCAAGGAGAAGCGCGCCGAGGCCGGCCGGGCCGAAAACCGGCTGAAGAGCGCCGAGGAGCAGGACGCCCGCTGGCGCGAGGACTGGCGGCAGGCGTGCGCGGACTCCTGGCTCGACGGCCCCGTTCTGCCGACGGTCGGCGCGATGCGCCAGACGCTCAAGGCGCTCGACGACCTGCGTGCGGGGCTCAAGGACTGCGCCGACCTCGAGCATCGCATCGAGGCGATGGCGCGCGACCGCAAGGCCTTCGCCGAGGAGGCCGCGACGGTCGGCGCCGCGCTGGGGCTGCCCGCCGAGGAGGGCGCGGCCCGGCTCGCCGACACGGTCGCCGCGCGCGTGGCCACGGCGCGCGAAGGACGGCGCCGCCGAGAGGAAAAAGAGAAGGCGCTGGCCGCCGCGCGCGACAAGCGCGGCGCGATCGTCGAAACGCTCGCGGTCAACGAAAAGCTCGCGGCGGCGATGACCGGCCTCTTCGAAGTCGCGACGCTCGCCGAAGTCTCGGGGAAGCTGGACGATTGCAAGCGGCGCGACGCGTTGCGCGAAGAGATCGACCGGGAAACGCGCGCAATCGCTTCCAGCGGCGTCGCCGGTTCGTTCGAGGCCGCGCGCGCCGCGCTCGAGGCCGCCGACCGCGCCGCGCTCGAGCACGAGCGCGCCGACCTCGACGCGCGCGCGCCCGCCGACGAGAAGGCCTACGCCGAGAGCTATGCTGCGGAGCAGGAGGCGGCCAAGGCGCTCGCCGCGGTCGGCGGCGACGACGCGGTCGCGCGGATCGAGGAGACGCGGCGCACGATCCTGGAGGAGGTCAAGGAGGGCGCGCGGCGCTACCTTTCGCTGCGCGCGGGCGTCGCCGCCGCCGATCAGGCGGTGCGGCTCTATCGCGACCGGCATCGCGGCGCGATGATGGAGCGCGCCTCGAAGGCGTTCGCGGAGATCAGCCGGGGCGCCTACAAGGGCCTGACCGCCGAGCCGAACGGACAGAGCGAGACGCTGATCGCGCTCGGGGCGGACGGCGGCTCGAAATCGGCCGAGCAATTGTCGAAGGGGGCGCGCTTCCAGCTCTATCTCGCGCTCAGGGTCGCAGGCTATCACGAGGTCGCCAGGACCCGCCGGCCGGCGCCTTTCGTCGCCGACGACATCATGGAGACCTTCGACCACTTCCGCGCCGAGGAGGCGCTGAAGCTGTTCGCAGACATGGGCCGCGTGGGGCAGGTGATCTACCTGACCCACCACCTGCATCTCGCCGAGATCGCCCGGAAGGTGTGCCCGGAGGCGCGGGTGCACGAGCTGAGCGCGTGACGGAGCGTCGCGATGGCGGCTCTGCGTTGTCTTTCGAAAAATGCGATGTGAAGTTCCCGCGCCAGCCGCCCCGGGACAACTGAGCAGTCGACGAGTCCCGCGCGGCGAAAAATCGATCGCGCCGCGAGCGTCTCGACGGAGGAACCGTCCCTCGCGCTCGCTTGCCGCCGCGACGCCGCACGCCCGGTCGAACCCGCCTTCGCGCCGGCGCGCTTCGACACATTTTGTTTGTCTTCCTCACGCGCTTCGCTCATACGCAAAGAATACGACGATGCAGGCGATCCTGAACATTTGCGAATCGGGGAGAAAAACGTGGCAGGGCTGAACGGTGAATGGACGCGCCGGAAAGCGGTTCTGGCGGGGGGGGCCGCTTTGGCGCTTCCGTATGTGTCACGCGCGGCGCGCGCGGAAAGCGAGGCGGATTCCGACCGGCTCTTCGCCGAACTCGACGCGAAGATCCTCAAGGGCATGGGCGACTTCTCGATCCCCGGCGCCGCAGTCGCCGTCGTTCACGGGAATCGGACCCATGTGCGCGGTTACGGGGTCAAGACCTTCGGCGACAATGCCCCGGTGGACGCGGACACCGTTTTTCGCATCGCCTCGAACAGCAAGACGTTCACCGGGACCGCCGCCATGTCCCTCGTCGACGCCGGCAAGATCGATCTCGACCGGCAGGTCCAGTTCTACGTTCCCGATTTCGTCGCGCCGAAGGCGCAGTGCGTGACGGTGCGACAGGCCCTGAACCACTCCGCGGGATGGCTCGGCTATGATTTTCACGACACCGGGTCTGGGGTTGGCGCGCTCGAGCAGTATGTCGAAGACGTCCGCGAGCTGCCCCAGCTGACGCCGCTCGGAACGACTTACTCGTACAACAACGCCGCAATCTCCGTCGCCGGACGGGTCATCGAGAGCGTCACCCGCGGGACCTACGAGTCGGCAGTCGGGCGCCTCGTCTTCGATCCCTTGGAGCTGAATCGCAGCCTGTTCTCGCAAAACAAGCCGACGATCGGCAACGTCGCGACGCCTCACGACGTCCAGGGCAGCCGGGCCGTTCCGAATGCGCGTTATTTCTATCTCCCCCGCAGCAACAACCCCTTCGGCGGCGTTTGGTCGTGCGCTCGGGACCAACTCGCCTATCTCGCGTTCCATCTCGGCGACGGATGCGCCGGCAGCGGCCGAAGAGTCATGAGCGAGAAGGCCTTGCGCGCCATGCGGGTCCCGACGGGCCCGGGGGGCGCGATGTTCGTCGAGCTGATCGGCTGGGGCGTGTCGTGGATGATCCGCCCGACGGCCGAGAACGTGCCCGTGGTGCAACACGGAGGCGACCTTTCCGGCTTTCATTCCGGGCTCATCATGGTCCCCGAGAAGCGATTCGCCATGACCCTGCTCACAAACAGCGAAACGGGTCCGGAGCTTCTCGCGCAATTGTTCATTGACGACTGGGCGCTGCGCCGGTTCGCGGGCGTCAGCAATCTTCCGGCTACCCCGCGCAAGCTGACCGCCGCAGAACTGAAGCCTTACGAAGGCCAATACTGGGCTGAACAAATCCCGACAAGGGATGACAGCGGCCAACGTATCCCTGAGCGTATCCGTTTCTATATTGATCTCAAAGCCCAGGACGGCGCCTTGACGATGACCAAGGTCGACAGCGGCCTGCCTTCGACGACGCTGACGTTCTACAAGCACGACTACGTTCTGGTGCAGGGGAACGGCGCGCGCGCGAATTTCCTGCGCGCGCCGGATGGATCCATCGAATTCTTCCGTATCGGCGGCCGGCTGTACACGCGCGCGCCGTGACGCGCTCGGCGCTCCCCGCGGGCGGCGAAACAAGGGCGGGAACGCCCTGTTCCCGGCCGAACGGCGCGGACCAACGGGGGGTGGGCGCGCATTCAGCCGGCCGCCGCCCGTCAAGAGCCTTTCTTCCCGAGACCCCATAGGCGTCCGCTTCGACGCGAATCGGCTGCTGCGGCCGGGGTGCGGGCTGGGTCTCGGCAGTGTTGGTGCTCGACATGACGATTCGGCTCCTGGCCGTCGATCCCCCCGTGCCGTCGTCTCCACGAAAGGCGCCGGTTTTTCAAGCCGGGACCGCAACCTAAACTGTTCTTTAACGGAAATCGCCGCGTCGAGCTCTGATCGTTGTCACGCAACCGCGGGCGTGCGGCGGCGAGCTGGCACGGCGCACGCCCGCTGAATTGCGGCCGGCGCCGAGACGCGCGAGGCCGGAGAAGGCGCGCTCCTCTCCGGCCATTTCAAGCCGTGGCGCCGTCGAGCCGGTTCGAGCTTCGACAGACGCCCGAAACCGCGCCCGTTCAGCTCTGCACGCCCTGGACGTACCAGTCGATCACCGCGAGGTCCTTGTCCTCCATGCGCACGCCCTTGGGGACCTTCACCGCGCCGGTCTGGTCCCTGATCTCGCCGGTGAAGACGTCGTAGCTGCCGTCCTTCCAGCCGGCGATCACCTTGTCGGCGGCCGCCTTCACGTTTTCGGGCATCGCGGAACTGAACGGCGACATGACGACGGTGCCTTCCTTGAAGCCCCACCAAGCGTCGTCCGGCTTCCAGCTCCCGTCGAGGAGCGCCTTGGCGCGCGAGATGTAATAGGGGCCCCAGATGTCCTCGATCGCGGTGAGCTGCGTCTTGGGCGCGAACTTCTTCATGTCGGCGCCCTGGCCGAAGCACCACGCCTTGCGCTGCTCGCAGACCTGAAGGCCGGCGGGGCTGTCGGTGTGCTGGGCGATGACGTCGCAGCCGAGGTTGATCAGCGTCTGCACCGCGGCGGCTTCCTTGGCCGGGTCGAACCACGAATCGATCATGACGAGCTTCGTCTTGATCTTCGGGTTCTGGGCCTGCGCGGCCAGCGTGAAGGCGTTCACGCCGAGCACCACTTCCGGCACCTTGTAGGAGCCGAGGTAGCCGATCGTGCCGGTCTTCGACATCAGGCCCGCGATCGTGCCTTCGACCGCCCGGCCCTGATGGAAGCGCGAGTTGTAGGTGCCGACGTTGTCGGCGCGCTTGTAGCCGGTGCAGTGCTCGAACTTCACGTCCGGGAACAGCTTGGCGACCTCGATCGTCTGGTCCATGTAGCCGTAGGAGGTCGTGAAGATGAGCTTGTTCCCCTGCTGCGCGAGGTCCTTCAGGATCGGAATGGCGCTCGCGTCCTCTTTCACGTTCTCGACGTAGGAGGTCTTGACTTGGCCTTTCAGCGCCGCGTCGAGCGCGAGCCGGCCCTTGTTGTGCGCCCACGTCCAGCCGAAGTCGCCGATCGGCCCGAGGTAGATGTAGCCGATCTTGACGGGTTCCGCGGCGAAGGCGGCGCGCCCCAGCGCCGGCGCCGCCAGCCCCGCCGCGGCCGTCTTCATGAAATTGCGTCGTGACACCAGACTCATGTCGTTCTCCTTACGCATAAGACGTCCTGTTCAACTGTTCGGCATGAACGGCCGGCCGAGGCAGGCGGGCGCCTCGCTGCCGGCGACGTCGCGGGCCGACATGACGGCGAGCACGGCGACGGCCATGATGTAGGGCATCGCGGCCCAGAATTGCGACGGCAGGCACGAGAAGCCGGACGCCTTGGCGTAGAGCTCGAGAGTCATCAGGATTCCGAAGAAATAGGCGCCGACCAGCAGCCGCCCCGGGCGCCAGCTCGAGAACACGACGAGCGCGAGCGCGATCCAGCCGCGCCCGGCGGTCATCTGCTCGGCCCACATCGGGGTGATCACCATCGAGAAATAGGAGCCGCCGATTCCCGCCATCGCGCCCCCGAAGGCGATCGCCGCATAGCGGATCGCCAGCACCGGGTAGCCGATCGAATGGGCGGATATGTCGTTTTCGCCGACGGCGCGCAGGATCAGCCCGGCCCGGGTGCGGTTCAGGAACCAGCCGGCCGCGATCACCATGATCAGCGCGAAATAAACGAGGGGGCTGTGGCCGAAGGCGACCCGTCCGATCGGGTCCTCGGCGAGCCAAGCGGGGAAAGCCTGGTTGAACGGGGCGATCACCATGCCGACGTAGCTCGCGCCGACGAGCGAGGACAGGCCGATGCCGAAAATCGCCAGCGCGAGGCCGGTCGCGACCTGATTGGAGCCCAGCGTCAACACCAGGACGGCGAACAGCATCGAGGAGGCCGCGCCGGCGACGCCCGCCGCGATCACGCCGAACCAGGGCGCGAAATCGCCCAGGGAGTCGCCGCAGGTCAGGGTCACGGCGAATCCCGTGACCGCGCCGATCAGCATCATGCCTTCGACGCCGAGGTTGAGCACACCGCTTTTCTCGACCACGAGCTCGCCGGTCGCGGCGAGAAGGATCGGGGTCGTGACGCCGATGACGGTCACGAGCGCGTCGATGAGGAATTCGAGGGTCACGCCGGGGCTCCCGCGGCTGCGGCGCGCCGCGCGCCGCGAACGAGGCGCAGCCGATAGCGGACGAGGATGTCGCTCGCCAGAATGAAGAACAGCATGGTCGCCTGGAAGATGCCGGCCGTGGCCTCGGGCACGTGCACCACCGTCTGCGCCACCTGTCCGCCGACATAAGTGACGGCGAGGATGAGCCCCGCAAGGAAGACGCCGAGCGGGTGGAGCCGGCCGAGGAACGAGACGATGATGGCGGTGAAGCCGTAGCCCGAGGGAAAGCCGAGGTTGATCTGGCCGAGCTGGCTCATCGACTCGAGGATGCCGGCCAGCCCCGCCATGCCGCCGCTGATCATCAGGGTCGACCACACCGTGCGCGAAGCGTCGAAGCCGCCGTAGCGCGCCGCGCTCGGAGCGACGCCGACGGTGCGGACCGAGAAGCCGTACACCGAGCGCGCGGTCAGAACCCAGAAGACCAGGGTCAGCGCGATGGCGACCAGGAAGCCCGGCGGAATTACGGTGCCCGGGATGACATGGGGGAGCGTCTGCGCGGCGGTGAACGGCGGCGTCTGGGGGAAGTTGTGGCCGTTCGGGTCCTTCCACGGGCCGCCGATCAGGTAGTTCAGCACCTGCATCGCGACATAGACGAGCATCAGCGTCGAGAGCACTTCCGAAACGTGGAAGCGCGTCCTGAGGACCGCCGGCATGCCGGCCCAGACCATGCCGCCGAAGATACCGCCCGCGATCATCACGGGGATTGCGACGAAGGCCGGCGCGCCGGGCATGGCGAAGGCCAAGCCGGCCCCGGTCAGCGCGCCGATCACGTATTGGCCCTCGGCGCCGATGTTCCAGATCTTGGCCTGATTGCCCAGCAAGAGCCCGAGCGCGATGATGATCAGCGGCGCCGCCTTGGTCAGGACGTCCTGCCATTTGTAGGGCGCGACGATCGGGGTGACGAAGGTCTGCCAGATCGCGTCCGGACCGTCGAAGCCGAGTAGCTGGAAGATGATCGCGCCGAGCAGCATCGTCAGCACGACGGAGGCCACGGGCGTCGCCACCAGCATGAAACGGCTGGGCGCGAGCCGCTTCTCAAACCGGATGCGCATGCAGCTGCTCCGTGAGCTCTATGGTCGCCGACGGATCGCCGTGCACGCCGCCCATGAGCAGCCCGATCTCCTCGATAGAGGCCTCGCCGACCTTCATTGTCTTCGACAGCCGGCCGAGGTTGATGACGGCGATCGTGTCGCACAGCGTCAACAGTTCGTCGAGGTCCTGGGAGACGACCAGCACCGCCGAGCCGCGCGCCGAAAGATCGACGATCGCCTGATGGATGGCCGAGGCGGCGCCGGCGTCGACGCCCCAGGTCGGCTGGCAGACGACGAGCGCCTCGGGGTGCTGCATGATCTCGCGCCCCATGATGAATTTCTGCAGGTTCCCGCCGGAGAGCGAGCCGGCGAGCGCGCCCGGTCCCGTCGCCTTGACGGTGAAGGCGCCGATCACTTCGGAGGCGTAGGTCGTCGCCTTGCCGGGGTCGATCAGGCCGAAGCTGACGAACGCCATGCGGTCGCGCCCGGTGAGGGACGCGTTGTCGGTGAGCGAGAACTCGCTCACCGCGGCGTGTCCGTGGCGCTCTTCGGGGACGGCGCACAGGCCGAGATTGCGGCGCTCGGTGACTCTGAGGCGCCCCACCGGCTCGCCCGACAGGATGACGGCCTCGGCGCCCGGCGCCAGGGTTTCGCCGCTGAGCGCGGAGAGGAGCTCGTTCTGCCCGTTCCCCGCGACGCCGGCCACGCCGAAGATCTCGCCGGCGCGGACGCACAGCGTGACATCTTTGAGCGATACGCCGAATTCGGTCGGCTTCGGCAGGCTGAGGTTTTGCGTCTCGAGCTTCGGCGGGCCGAAGATGCGCTCCGCCGGCTTGGTGATCTCCTTGAGATTGGCGCCGATCATCATCTCCGCCATCGAGCGGGAGGTCTCGCGCCTCGGATCGGCGGTTCCAACCACCTTGCCGCCGCGCAGGATCGTGGCCGTGTCGCAGAGCGCGACGATCTCGTGCAGCTTGTGGGAGATGTAGAGAATCGAGCAGCCGCCGGCCGAAAGGCGGCGCAGCGTCTCGAACAGTTGCTCGACCTCCTGCGGCGTCAGCACCGAGGTCGGCTCGTCCATGATGAGCAGGCGCGGATCGAGCAGCAGCGCGCGCACGATCTCGATGCGCTGCCGCTCGCCGACGCTGAGCGTGGACACGATCCGGCGCGGGTCGAGCTTGAGGTGGTAGGCGTCGAGCACCCGGTGGAACTCGGCGAGCAGCTCGCGTTGCGAGAGCCTCGCATCGAGGCCGAGGGCGATGTTCTCGAGCACCGTCATCGCCTCGAACAGCGAGAAGTGCTGGAACACCATGCCGATGCCGAGGCGGCGAGCCGCGCGCGGATTGGAGATGCGCGCCAGCGCCCCGTCGAACAGGATCTGGCCTTCGTCCGGGGCCAGAATGCCGTAGATCATCTTGACGAGGGTTGACTTGCCGGCGCCGTTCTCGCCGAGCAACGCGTGGATCTCGCCTGATCGTACCTTCAGATTGATGGCGTCGTTGGCGCGCACGCCGGGAAACGACTTGCTGACGCCGACCAGCTCCAGCCGGGGGGGAGCTTCAACCTTCACCTCGACATCCCCTCGCTTTCCGGCCTGCAACCCGCCAGAACGGCGCCGACAATACCGACGCAAGATCGGCGCCGTTCGCGAGGGGTCGCCCCCGCGCGCCAATCCCGTCAACGGCTTGTCGCTGCGCCGCTTGCGCCTGGACCCTATCGCGGCCGGGGCAGGTGTCAAATGAATAGGACGACAGTTCGCGGTAAGGATGCACAGGAAAGAGGCAGATGAGGCGAACGCGTCGGCGCCCGCCCTTTGCTCAGAGGTTGCGCAGCCGGCGCCGTTCGTGTTTCAAGGCGCCGCTCCGGAGCGCACGATCGAGGCGTCGAAGAGGGCTGGACAGGGCTGTCGAAGGGCGCAAATGGACGGGTCGAGATTTGGCCTCGTGGTCGCCGCGGCCGTATTCGCGAGCGGATTGCTCGGTTTGGCGTTGCAGCGGGTACTGCCCGAGCGGCTGACCACGGGACCCGCCAGCGAAATGATCGGCGCGGTCGTCGGCCTTCTGTCGCTGCTTTCGGCGCTGGTGCTGGGGCTTCTCATCTGGACGGCCTACGGCGTCTATGCGGAGCAGAACGCCGCCATCCAGACGCTTGCGGCGAAAGTCCTCCAGCTCGACCTCGCGCTCGCCGACTACGGGCCGGACGCCCAGGCGGGCAGGGCGCTTCTGAGGCAGGACTTGGCCAAAACGATCGACGAGATCTGGCGACGGCCGGAGAGCGACAAGGCCTTCGTCGCCGGCAACTTCGCCGAAGCGCTCGCCAACCTGCGCCGCCGGCAGGCCTATCTCGACCAGCTCGTCGCCGCGACCGACGCGGAGAGGGCGGCGCTCTTCGCTGCGCAGCAGGCGGTCGAAGGCATCGCGCAATCGCGGTTGCAGATGTCGTTCGCGCTGTCGAATCCGGTCTCCTGGCCCTTGGTCTATACCGTTGTGGCCTGGGCGGTCGCGCTTTTCTGCGGCTTCGGGCTGAAGTCGCGGATGAGCGCGATGGCCGCGGTCGCGCTGGCCTGCGGCGCGCTCGCCGTCGCGAGCGCGGCCCATATGATCGTCGATCTCAGCTCCCCCTATTCCGGAATGTTTCGCGCTTCGGCCGCTCCGCTGGAACAGGTGCTGGGGTATATGGGGCAGGGGCAGGGCGCCGTCGGCGCCCATCGCTAGCCCGAACCCCGAAGGACACCGAATGGCGACGTCCCTGCGCCCTCACGACGAGACGATGCTGCGCAAGGCTTTCGACGTCGCCCGCCGCGGCCGCGAAGCCGGCCATCATCCGTTCGGCTCGGTCCTCGCCGACGGCGACGGCAATCTGCTGATGGAGCAGGGCAACGGGTACGACAGCGAGGGGCGCGACCGCACCGCCCACGCCGAGCGGCTGCTCGCCTCGCGCGCATCCCGCGCCTACGACGTCGCGTTCCTCGCGCGCTGCACGCTCTACACTTCGGCCGAGCCCTGCGCGATGTGCGCGGGGGCGATCTACTGGGCCGGGATCGGCCGCGTCGTCTACGGCCAGACCGAGAAGGCGCTCAAAGCGCAGACCGGAGCGCACGAGGAGAACCCGACCCTCGACCTGCCGTGTGCGACCGTGTTTGACGCAGGGCAGCGGCCGACCGAAGTCGTGGGTCCCTTGCTCGAGGACGAGGCGACAGCGCTGCAGGACGATTTCTGGAAGGCGAGGGAGTAGGGCGCCTCGTTTTGCAGGCTGCTCGCGATTTAGGCCCTTCGCTTTCCAGCCTGCGCGCGTTTCGCCGAAGGAGAGCGGGAACCCCCCGGGATGTTTCCGCCGGCGCCCCGTCCCATGAACCCTTTGCGCAGCGCCTCCTCGACCCGGGCGTCGCAGCCCGGGCCGGTCGCGCGGATTCGCTCGACCAGATCCGCGCTCAGGCGGAGGCCGTTATGAACCTTCGGCGCTTCGGCCTTCGGCCGGCCAATCCTTTTGCGGAACTCGGCCGTCGCCTCGATCAGGTCGGGCATAGCTTCGCCGACCGGCTTCATCCGACGGAAATCCGCCAGGGTCAGTTCCCGGACCTCGCCGTCGTCGTTGCTCGCCGTCGCCGGGGCCGGTCGCCGATTCGGCGGCTTTTTCTGCTTGGGGATTATTTTCAACGGATGTTCCCGCTTTCGGCGGACCTGATTTTGGCGGTTATGACGATAAGTCAATAGGATAGGATTGATTTTCGGGTTTTCGGCGTAGCCCCTGATGGTTCTATCTTTCCCTTTCTTTTCTTTGTTGAATCGCCTTGGCTGGCAGCCATGATGTTCATCGACAGCCCGAGGAGGTCGAGGCGGTCCGGCTGGCGCTCGAGCACAAGGGCGATTTGCCCCGCATCCTGGCGTCCGCCGTCGAGGGCGGGCCGGAGCTGAGGCCGGGGCGGTTTGGGTTCTGTCGCAGTTGGCGCGCGAGATCGGGCTCGTCGCGGCCCTGGGCTCGGATCGTCAGGGCAAGCTGGCGCTCTGGCAGGTCGTCGCCCGCCTGCTCGATCAGGGCTCGCGCCTGCCGGCGGTGAGGCTGGCGGCCGGGCATGCGGTCGGCGCGGCGCTCGGCGGGTCTACTTCACGGAGACCTTCGACTTTCTCGGCTTCCCCTTCATCTGCGGCAAATCGCGGCGGAACAAGTTCCTGATCCACAGGAGATCCCGGCGCGACCGCGTGCGGACGAAGCTCAAAGAGGTGAAGGACAAGTTGCGACCGCGCAGGCGCCGGCCGCCGCCAGAAACCGGAAGCCGGCTCGGACAGGGGGTGCGAGGCTTCCTGAACGATCATGCCGTCCCGATCAACATTCGGGCGGTCGACGGCTTCCGGGAAGCCGTGCTGCGGCTCCGCTCGCTCGAGCGGCGCGGCAACCGCGACGCGACGACCCTGGAACGGTTCGGGCGGCTGCCGGCCGCTGCCTGCCGAAACCCCGTATCCTTATCCCTGGCCTGACCGACGGTTCGCCGTCAAACACCCGAGGCGGGAAACCCGCACGTCCGGTTGTGCGCGGGGGCGCGTAGCAATACGCGTCCCTAACGCGACCGAGGTCAGGGGAAGGCGGGCCGCTCTCGCGCCCGGCTCGGCAGTCGCCCGCCAGGAACGTGGCTCGGCTTTCGTCATGCGCGCCGTCCCGCCGTCACTGGCGAAAATGGCCACGAGAAGCCGCGATCCGGGCCGGCCTTGAAATTCACTATTCAGAGTGTGTGAACGAAAGTTTGTCACCGATCGAGAGTGGTCATCACTTACAAGTCCGTCGCAGACCGCAAGAGTGGAGCGTCGTCTTGTCTTGACGGCCGATACCCACAGCTTGCCGGCCGGGCCGGCGGATCCCGATCACATCTTCGCGAACCGCGCGTCATGGCCGCCGGAACCTTGTCCATGCGGCATAACGTCATAGGGACGGATTATAAAAACTGATTTATCGACGGGTCTCCGGCGTGGCTTGGACGGCGGCGCGCCGGGCGCGCGGCCGCCGGCGAACGTCGGCGAAGACATGGAAAGGATGGGGCATGCGCAATATTCTTGCTGGGACTCTCGCGGCCGTGCTGGCCGCAACCATCGCGCCGGCGTTCGCGGACATCGACCTGATGAAATCCGCGAGGGAGACGTTCAAACCGATTCCGTCCGTCGTTCCGTCCGTGAAGGACAACGCCGTGACGACCGACCGGATCGATCTCGGCAAGGCCTTGTTTTTCGATCCGCGCCTTTCGGCGAGCGAGATCATCAGCTGCAACACGTGCCACAATCTTCTCACCGGCGGCGTGGACGCCGGCCCGACCTCGGTCGGCCACGCTTGGCAGAAGGGTCCCCGCCGCGCCCCGACCGTCTACAACGCCGTGTTCAACGTCGCCCAGTTCTGGGACGGCCGCGCTGCCGACCTCAAGGCCCAGGCCAAGGGGCCGGTCCAGGCGAGCGTCGAGATGAACGCGACGCCCGACCACGTGATCAAGGTTCTGACGTCGATGCCCGAGTATGTCGACATGTTCAAGAAGGCGTTCCCGAACGACGCCTCGCCGGTCAGCTTCGACAATTTCGCCAAGGCGGTCGAGGCGTTCGAGGCGACGCTGATCACGCCGTCGTCGCCGTTCGACCAATACCTGGAAGGCGACGCCAGCGCGCTCAACGCCCAGCAGAAGGCCGGCTTGAAGCTGTTCATGGATAAGGGGTGCTCGACCTGCCATAACGGCGTCAACGTCGGCGGCGGAGCTTATTACCCGTTCGGCGTCGTCGAGAAGCCGAGCGCGGAAATCCGGCCCGAAGCCGACAAGGGCAAGTTCAATGTCAGCAAGTCGGCGGGCGACGAGTTCGTGTTCCGCGTCGCGCCGTTGCGCAATGTCGCGCTCCGCGCGCCCTACTTCCACTCGGGCCAGGTCTGGAGCCTCAAGCAGGCGGTCGGCGTGATGGGAGCCGCTCAGCTCGGGCAGAAGCTCTCCGACAAGGAGGAGGACGAAATCGTCGCCTTCCTCGGCTCGCTGACCGGACGGCTGCCGAATGTCCAGCCGCCCGTTCTTCCGGTTCGAACCGACGCGACGCCGATCCCCTCGCTCGCGAAGTAAAGCTCGTAAAGGGCGGCGCTTCGCCGCTTTGGGGAGCGCGCGACGCGCTCCCGCCCATGGGAGGGGCGGCGTCTCGCCGCCCCGGGCGCCCTTCCTGGCGCGCAACTCCGCTCAGCTTCGCCCGGCCGCCGCCCGAAAAACGAAACGCGCGAGCGCGACGAGCGGAAGCGCGAGACCGATCGCGCTCGCGAGGCCCCAGCCGCCGCGCGCATAGGCCCAGGCGCCGACCGCAGAGCCGATCGCGCCCGCGAGAAAGAAGGTCGCGAGATAGGCGGCGTTGAGCCGGCCGCGCGCCTCCGGCGCGAGCGCGAAAACGGCGCGAAAGCCGAGCACGAGATTGGCCTGGACGCCGAAGTCGACGGCGATCGCCGCCGCGACGAGAAGCCCCAGCGCCCAGGTCGAGCCCTGCGGAAAGATCATGGTCGCGAGGAATCCGGCCGCGACCGCGAGGATCGCGGCGAGGGTCGCCGGTCCCGTGAGGCCTCGGTCGGCGAGCCGCCCGGCGATGGGCGCCGCGACCGCGCCCGACACGCCCGCCAGCCCGAACAGCGCGATCCCGCGCTGCGTGAACCCGTAGTCGGATCCGGCGAGCAGAAGCGGCGTCGTGGTCCAGAACAGGCTGAAGGCGCTGAAGAGGCAGGCCTGATAGAAGGCGCGCAGGCGCAAAGCCGGGGTCGCCGCGGCGAGCCGCGCCATCGATCCGATCAGCGCGGCGTAGCCCATGCGCGCGTGCGGCCTGCGCACGGGCAGCGTCCGCGACAGCATGAGCGCGAGCGCGGCCATCAGCGCGGCCGAGAAGGCGAACACCGCGCGCCACGAGAACGCGGAGGCGACGAGGCTCGCCGCGGGCCGCGCCGCCATGATCCCGATCATGAGGCCGCTCGACACGAGCCCCACGACCCGCCCGCGGATCGCTTCCGGGGCCAGATGCGCGGCCAGGGGAACGAGGATCTGAACCGCGACCGAAGCGAGCCCGATCGCGCCCATCGCCGCGAGCAAGGCCGCAGCCGACGTCGCAAGGGAGGCCAACGCAAGCGCGAGCGCGCTCGCGGCGACGCACGAGACGATGAGCCTGCGGTTCTCGAACCGGTCGCCGAGCGGCACGATGAAGAGCAGCCCGGCGCCATAGCCGAGCTGCGCCAGAGTCACGATCAGCCCGGCCGCGCTGGGTGCGAGCCCGAGCGCATCGGCAATCGGACCGATCAGCGGCTGCGCGTAATAGATGTTGGCGACGATGAGCCCGCAGGCGGCGGCGAGCATGAGGATGGTCGCGGCGGAGATGTCCGGCTCGCCTTGCGCCTCCGGCGGCTTGGTCATGCGATTCACGCGGAGGACCCTCTTCGACGCCCATGGGAACGCAAACGATTCGGCGCCGAGGCCGGCCTCTTCACCCGATCCACCGGCAACCGCCCTTCTCGAACACCAGCGCGCGTCCCTGGACGATCGGCGCGTCGGCGGCGACGCGGCCCGGCACGCCGGCGATCAGGGCCATCAGCGCGCGGGCGACGCCGCCGTGCGAGACGACGAAGGCGTCGGCGGTCACCGTTTCGAGCCAGACGCGCACGCGCTTGGCGAGCATCGCGTAGCTCTCGCCCCTCGGCGGCGCGAAGTCCCATTTGTCGGCGTGGCGCGCCGCGGCGCCCTTCGGGTCGCGCGCCTTGACCTCCGGCCAAGTCAGGCCTTCCCAGTCGCCGAAGGTGAGTTCCTTCAGCGCCGGGTCGAGGCGGTAGCCCGCCGGCGCGAGGCCCATGGCGGCGCGGGCGATCTCCATCGTCTCGCGGGTGCGCAGGAGCGGCGAGGCGACGAAGGCCTCCGCCTGTTCGAGTTGGTCGAGTTCCGGCCCGATCCGGTCGCGCAGCGCCC
>CAIZGR010000276.1 GCA_903932535.1 uncultured Hyphomicrobiales bacterium
CCCGGCTGATCGCCGATCGCGCCCGTGCGTCGATCGCCGCCGCGCCAACCAATACGATTCGCTCGCCGATCCTCCAAGTCCGCGCGAAAGCGACGCCCCAACTCCGCCTCGCGATTCGCGGCAAAGGCTTCATCTGCCGAGCGTGCCGGCGCCGCGCGCACCGTGTCGCCGACGCGCGTCGTGCCCTTCGGCTGAAACGCATCGTTGATGCCCTCGGCGATCCTGCCGCCGTCCCTGGCGAGCCGCGCACCGATCGCCACGAGGCCGAGCGCGCCGATGGCGCCAGCCACCGCACCCGTGCCCTTCTCGCCCTCTGGCGCCGCCGCAGCACCCACCAGCGCGCCAGCGCCGGCGCCGACGATCATCCCGAGCGGACCCGCCGCGGTGAACCCGCCGCGATCCATCGGCTCAGCCGCCGCCTTATTCATTGAACGGCCCTTCTCGAGTCCTTCGGTCCAGATGTGATCGGTACTCATCCCGCGACTCTCGAGCTCCGCCTCCGCCGCGTTCAGCCGCGCGACGCCGGCGTTCTGCACCGCGCCCTTATTCGTGCCGAGCTGGTTGTCGATCAGATCGGCCATGTGCGCGTGTAGCGCGTCGTCCGTCAGTTGCGGAAACTGACTGATCGGCCGGCTGGATCCGCCCTTCGTGCGCGCCGAGGAGAACTGGCCCTGCGCCCGCGCCGCCGTCTCCGCCTCCGCGCCGCTGGTGCCTTCGTCGGCGATCGCGCCGCGCTCCGCAGTGGCGTCCGCGAGATCCTTGCGCGCGCCGATGCGCTGCGCGTAGTCCGCATAGCTTTCGCCCGGTAGGAACTGCGGGCTACCAACCTCGCGCCCCGGCGTGCCGACGCCCTGATCGCGCATAGTCTTATACGTGTCAACGTCTTGCGGGCTCGCGCGGTTCTCGATGTTGAACGCCGACACCTCCGCCGCGCGCTGCCCGCCTTCGACTTCTTCTACCGACGGATTGAGCAACCCGCGCGGCAGGCCCGACGCTTGTGAACGATCCGCACTTGCTTTCGCGGCCGCCGCTTTCGTCTCGTCGAGTGGTGTCTGCCAGTCGACCGCCGGCATCCCGATCGGTGCCGTCGGCGTGGTGCCGGTTTCGGTCGGAGTACCCGCGCCGACCGTGCGCGCGGGAATCAGCCGCGACGGGTCGGTTTCCGGCGCGTCGCGCGTGGAGTACGTCGCGCCGCCCATGTCGTACTGACCCGCTGGCAGCGCCAGCGGGCCCGGCGCCGGCTGCGGCGCGTTCTTCCGAGCCCGAGCCGTCACCGCCTCTTGCTGCGCGCGCTCGAGCGCGGCGCCGAACCGAGACTCGTTCGCCGCCGCTGCGTACGCCGCATCACGACCGGCCGCGACGATCTTCTCCGCGCCCCCGATGGCCGGCGCGGTGAGCGCGGTCAAGTCGAACGCGGCGCCCGCGGTTTCGCGCGCCGACTCGCCCAGGTTCCCCTCGACCGGCGTCTCGACGCCCATGCGATTCAGCGCCGCTGTTTCCATCCCGCCGATGCCATGCGCGAGGCGGTACGGAGCGGTCGCCGCTTGCCGCGCGAAATCGAGCGCCGTGCTCCCGACGTCGGCCGCCGCGTCGAGCGGATGGCCCTGCGCGAGCGCCGCGGCCGGTGGCCCGACCATCGACATCACGCCCGCCGCCTGATCGAGCGCGAAGTTCCCCACGGTGCCCGCGACGGATGACTCCCGCGCCTCACGCCCGAGCCGCGCCTCGAGTCCCTCGCCCGCCGCGAAGTCAGAGCCCGACTGCGCCGGCGCGCCTCGCGTCGCCGTCACGTCCCGCGGCGCGAACGTCGGCGCGGGCGTAGGGGCGACCGGCGCGGGCCCGGCATACGGCGTGAGGTTGAGCGCGCCCGAGGGCGTCAGCGGGGCGACAGGAG
>CAIZGR010000277.1 GCA_903932535.1 uncultured Hyphomicrobiales bacterium
CGATCGCCAGCACCGCCTCGGCTTCGGTCGCGCTCTCGGGCAGCCCGAGCGCGGTGAAAACGGCTTTCATGGTGGGCTCCGTCGTGGGGGTCTCCCGCGCGTTCAGCGCGGTCATCTCGAAATTCGGCCGGTTCACCAGCCCCGCCCCGACCAGCTCGACCACCTCGCCGGCGGCGGTGTGGGTGAAGGCCGGCGACAGGAACCGATACTCGCGGGCGGAGATCGCCGCCGCGGCGCGCGGGGTCCATTCGACCCGCGCCCAGATCTGGCCGTCGCGCACCGCGACCTCTTCGGCCCAGCCCGCGGCCGGGGCCGCCTCGCCCTGCGGCGCCTTGAGGTCCTGCCCGTGCTCCCAGTCGAGCGCGAACGGGCGCCGGCCGCGGCCCGCGACGGCGACGGGGTCGGTCATTGTAAAAGTGCGGCCATCGCGTCCTTGAAGCGTCGGCCCAGCCGGCAGGAGCTGCACCCAGTCCGGCGCCCCGCCGTCGGCGGCGAGCGCCAGCGCCAGCCCCGCCGCGGAGGCGGAGGCGAGAGCGGCGGCGGTTGCGGAGGGTGAGGCCATGGCGCAATCATGCCCGCGTCGGCTTGCTCGTTTGAGGGTGAGAGCTCTCACCTTCGGCCGCGATCCCTTCGCCCGCGCAGCGGGAGCAGGCGGCGGCGAAGCCGCCGGATGAGGGCGCGCCCCGCACCCTCCCACCCACAATCGAATTTGAAAGCCGTTTTTAAGCCGTGGGCGGCTTTCTTGCGCCTCGCCGCCCCATCGCAGGGGCGAAACGCCGAAGGCCGCGGGCGGCCTTCTAATGCGTTTCGCCCGGCGGGGCGGTTTCCGTCTTTCCCAGCCGCTCGAGCACCACGGCGTTCGGCTCGCCGGCGGGCGCCGCGAGCAGCGCCGTCCAGCCGCCGCCGGTCAGGCTCGCCCGCCCCGGGCCGGCGTCCCGCGCCTTGCCGAATTCGACGAGGTCGCGCACGATCGTCGCGAAGTCCGCCGGCAGCTTCGCCGCCGAGGCCTCCTTCACCCTGACCCTGACGACGCTCGTCCTCGCCCCGAGCTGCCCGGCGAGCTTCGCCGGCAGCACGGCGAAGGGCGTCGCGATTTTCCCGCGCGACACCATGTCCGGGTCGGACGAGGTCGCGTCGAACGGGATCGTCCCCGAGGCGATCCGCTTGACCAGCCACGAATCGGCGAGGTCGGCCGCCGCGGCGGCGCGCGCGTCCGGGCTCATCGCGTCGAGCCGGCCGGCGATCAGGTCGGCGACGTTCTGCGTCCGGGCCGCGCCCGGGTGCTGCGCCCAGCCGGGGTCGATCCCCTTCGGCACGGGGGCGACCTCGCCGGTCCGCTTGTTGACGTAGTCCTTCGCCCCGAAGTCCGCCGGCTCGCTGTCCGGGTCGTACCCCTTGCGCTCGGCCTCGCCGTCCGAGAGCTGGCGGACGCGGCATTTGCACCGCCAGCCGTTGGGCGGGTAGTGCCTCCGCCACCAACTGTGGTCGACCGGCTTGATGGTGCCGACCCAGGCCAGATGCTCCGGCCGCGGGTGCTCCGACACCGTGTGCAGATATTCGAGGTAGGGCAGCACCTCCTTGGTGCGCTGGATGCGCTCCCATTCGCCCGCCGCGTAGGCGGTCTGGGTGTTGGCCCAGTAGATCGTCTGGAGCCGGCCCGGCGAGCCGAGCATGACGGTCTTCATCTCGCCGGTGGCCGGGTCGAGCTGCGGGACCCGCCCCCACCAGCCCTTGGCCTTCAGGGTCGGCTCGATCCCCGCCCGCCACTGGCCGAAGTCCTGTCGCTCCAGGATCGCCTTGTCGAGCGAGCCCTTCAGGTCGGCGAGGATGTCGTAGCCGGCGGACTTGGCGACGGTGAACGAGACGGCGTGCTCGTCGAAGGAGAAGTCCTGCCAGTGCCAGGACGGCTGGAGGCCCTTGGCCTCGAGGAAGCGGCGGACCTCCGCCGGCGGCTTGTCGAACAGCGCGCCGGCGTCCGCCGCGGGCTCAGGGCCGGGCATCGAGCAGCCCGAGCGCCCGCGTCTTCAGCGTCGCCACCGCGAGCCGTTTGGCCATCGGGTCGGCCTCGATCTCGCCGGCCATCGCGGCGAGGCGGGCGCTGAAGTCGTCGAAGCTGGTCGCGCGCTCGGCCGCCTGCAGGATGCGCTCGACGATCGGGGCCAGCTGCGGCTCCCAGTCGTCCGCCCCCGTCTCCCCGATCGCCTCGACCTCGTCCATCGTCGAGCCGGCGTCGGCGTTGAGCGCGATCTCTTCGCCCCGCTCCTGCGGGGAGAAGGCAGCCGCGAAGCGGCCGGATGAGGGGCTGCGCCGCCGCATCCATCCCTTGTCGAGCTGGCCGTCCGTCGCCGGCTTCGGGACCTTCCCCGCCGCCGGCGCCGTCAGCACCGCCTCGCCCTCGTCCGGCTCGCCGAACCCGAGCTTGCGCCGCACCTCGGCCATCGACACCTCGAGGCCCAGCGGCACCAGCGTGCCGAGCGCGTTGGTCAGCGCCGCGACGTCCTCGGGCTCGGCGACCGGAAACAGCACGTCCGGCGGCAGGGTCTCGGCGCCGAAGTTGAAGCCCACGAACCATCGGATCAGGTCGCGGTTGAGCGTCGCCGAGAGCTGGTCGACGTCGTCCCGGAGAATGTCGATCCGGACGAGGTTGTGGACCTTCGCCTGCGCCATCGACCCGCCCGATTCGACGGTCAGCGTCTGGCCGAGGATCGCCTTCGACATCTGTTCGTCGAGATAGCGCCCCATGTTCTCGAACGGTTTGTCCGCGAACCCCTTCGCCTCGATGAACTCGATCGCCATCGACTCGGGGATGATCGCGGCGGCGTCGGTGGCGATCGACGAGACGGCGGTGAGCAGCCTGCGGCGCTCGTCCGGCGTCGCGGCCGGATGATACTTCCCGACCCGGATCGGCATGCCGTACACGTCGAGGAACGTCATCCAGTCCTTCAGGGTGTAGGACTTGAACATCCAGGCCCAGGCGGCGATGCGGGCGAAGCCGCCGCGGATCGGAATGCCCGATTTGAGCTTCGGGATGTGCGCAATGAATTTTGCCGGCGCCAGCGCCTCGCCGTCGATCGTGCCGAGGACCTGGGCGCGGACCTCGGTGCGGCTGATGAAATCGAAGGTGAAATATTTCGGATCGCGCCACTTATAGGCCAGCGGGCGCCACATCCCGTCCGCCTCGCCCCAGACGACCTCGACGACGGAGTAGCCCTTGCCGAGGGCGTCGGTCAGGTCGCGCAGCATCTCGCGGAACTGCGGCTCCTGGACGAGGTCGCGCACCGCGTCCGCCACGGCCGGGTCGACCGCCTTGCGGCTTTCCGCGTCGACCGCGGGCGGCACGGCCGCCAGCACGCGCTTTCGGGTGCCGAGCACCGAAAAATAGTGAGGGTCGCGCTCCTCCATCTCTTCGGCGAGTTCGAGGTACGGCCGGTGGTCGCCCCGGATCGCGTTGCGCAGGATGATCGCCATGCGCTCCGGCGACAGGCCCGAGGCGACGGTCTGATCCCAGAAGGCGCGGACGCCGATCAGCTCGGGCCGCGCCGTCTCCTCGGCCAGCTCCGGCCGGCCGCGGTCGAGCGCGGCGGCGTCCATCGCTGCGGTGGCGACCGGCGACGGCCCGTGCATGCCGGTGCGGTGCTCCTCCGCCTCCAGCGCCCCGCGCCCCTGTTCCGAAGCTTGTCGAAGGACGGGTGAGGGATCGGGGGCAGGCGTCAGCGCGGCGCGAAGGCGGCTCAGAAAGGGGAATTTCATGACATGCCCAACGCCGAAAGATAGAGCTCGAGGATCGTCTCTTCCTCGGCGCGCTTGTCGCGATTCTGTTTCCGGATCGCGATGATCTTGCGCATGACGGAGACGTCGAAGCCGTTGCCCTTGGCCTCCCCGAAGACGTCTTTGATGTCGTCGCCGAGCGCCTTCCTCTCCTCCTCGAGCCGCTCGATGCGCTCGACGAAGGCCCGCAAGTGGCCTGCGTTCACCTCGGCACAGTGGCGCGGTCCGTCCATGGTCCCGCTCATGTTCGCTCTCCAAAGCTGTCGCGTTCGAACCACGCGCAGAGCTTCTCCCGGCCGCCGTCGACCGTCCATTTGCCCGACGCGCGCAGGCAGCGCATCAGCCGCTTGGCCTCGATCGGCTTCAGCCAGAAGGCCGTCCAGGACGTGTTCCCGTACCAGGCCGTGCTGCGCTGGTACGCGAACCACCGGCGATGGATTCTCAGGCGGCCGTCCTCGACCGTGAGGGCGACGGCGCGACCGCGCGCTTCGATGTCCAGGGCGCCGGCGAAATCGACCGCTTCCGCACGCCCCGCGAAATCGCCATGGATATCGTTGCAGGCGAAGACGACCCGTCGAAGCCGGCTCACGGCGCGCCCCTCTTCGTCAGCGCGAGATCGAACCCGAGCGCGTTCGCCCAGGCGACGAGATTCTCGAGGCACGGTCTACTGGTTCCGTGTTCCCAGCGGCACAGATGAGGCCCGTCCACGCCGATCCTGGCCGCGAGCGCCCCTTGCAAGACGCCGGCGCGGCGGCGTTCGGCGACGAGTTTAGCGATAAGCTCTTTCACCACAGCCTCCTCTCGCCGCCCTCGCGCCGCTCGTCCTCGTCCTCGTCCGGCCGCGCCTCGGCCGCCGTCCGCGCGCTCTCGTAATCGTAGGCGAGCATCACCGCCCGGGTCGCGGCCCAGGCGAGCATCAGGGCGACGGCGGAGTCGCCGTGGCGATCCTTGTGCTCCCCGACCCGCAGGTTCGGCACGAACGGCACGCCGGCCTTCACGTGGATCATCCTGAGGTCGGCGGCGATCTCGGCGTCGGCGGGGATTTCGAGCATGCCGTCCTCGAACGCGGTTTTCAGCGGCTGGGCGTTCTCGCGATACCAGGGCACATTGAGCATAACCGCCTCGGCCCGCAGGGCGCCGAACTCCTGCCCGGCCGCCTCCGCCAGGGAGAACCCGAGCCCGGTCGCGTCGTGCTTCGAGGCGCCGTAGCGCGGCAGCCGGCTGAGCACGTAGCTCTGCACCTGGCGCTGCTGGTCGAACGGGATGCGCCGCATCTCGACCACGAACGGGGTGAGGCGCTTCAGCGTCCGGCCGATCGCCAGCGGCCACAGCACGGTCAGGTCGGACACGCGGCCGTAGTCGGCGCCGAGATAGTGCCAGAGCACCGGGTCGCATCGCTTCAGCGGCGGCAGCAGCTCGCGCTCGCACCACTCGCTCACGTCGCGCTCGCGCAGATGCGCCGGCCAGTGGGTGAATTCGGGAGGGCGGGTCAGCCGCAGCACGGGGATGTCCGGCCTCGCCCGCGCCTCGATCAGCGCGGCGGTCAGCCACGCGCCCGAGCCCTCGGACGGGATGCAGAACAGCTCCTCGTCGGCCGCGTCGCCATATTGGCGGATCAGCGCCGTCCGCCACTCGGCCTCCTTCTCGACCGACCACGTCCACCCATTGCGCAGGCAGATGCGGCGGTAGACGCCGTCGCGCAAGGCGTCGTCGAGGTCGAACCGGCAGTAGCCGTAGTCCTGTGCGCCCGAGCGCGCCGACTTGACCAGCGTGTTATAGTAATTGTCCTCGCCGTCATGGGTCGAGATCACCAGCACCCGGCCGCCCCAGATCGACAGGGCGTTGGCCGCCTTCATCAACTCCTTCAGGTCGTCGTGGAACGCCGCCTCGTCGACGATCACGAAGCCCTGACGGCCGCGCAGACTGCGCGGGCGCGAGGCGAGCGCGACGATCTCGAAGCCGCTGGCGAAGCGGATGCGGAAGGCGGAGATCGCCTTGCGGTCGTCGCCGTCCTCGAACAGGAACTCGTCGATGCCTTCGCCGGCCAGCGCCGCGCCGAAGGCCTTGGCCCACATCGCGGCGCAGTCGACGAACTCGCGCGCCATGTCGAGATTGTACCCTATATATAAAGAGTCCATCCCGCCCTGGTCGCCGACCGAGGCCGAGGTCAGCACGGCCAGCGCGCCGACGGCCCAGGTCGCGCCGGTGCGGCGCGACTTCTCACAGATCGTGACGGCGTGCTTCGAGACGGTCGCGAGCAGCTTCGACTGGTAGCCGAGCAGGACCGTATCGAGCGAGTCGCCGGCGTCGACGCCGGCGGCGAGGCTCTCGATCCGCAGCGCCCGCCATTCCTCCGCCGTGACCGCGCGGGCCGAAGCGACATCGCGCGCGCTGGGGAGCGGGCTCATCCGGCGGTCCCGTCGTCTGGAGGGGCGGGCAGGCCGGAGGGGAACGGCAGGCCGGCCTCGACGAACTCGCACCTCGCCGAATAGGACGGGCCGTGGAGGACGATGGTCAGCCCGCTCGCGCCAGCGCCGCAGCGGTAGTGAAACAGCTCGCCGGGATCGAGGCCGCAGACGTCCGCCAGCGCCCGCACGAACGCGACCAGCGCCGGGTCGCGCATCGGGCTGTCCGGGGGCGCCGCGCTGGTCGCGATGACCGGCTCGCCGGCCTTCGTCCGAGGTATCGTCATGCCGCCCCCTTCTGGATGACGCCCAGCGTCTCCATGATCTTCGTCCGCGTCTCCGCGGTGATGCCCTTCGATCTCGCCACCGCCTCGACCGCCTCGCCGACCTGCTTCTGCGCCTGCGCCAGCGCCCGGCGCTTGGCCTCGGCCGACGACGTCTGCCCCTGGATGACCGCCTTGTAGGCGCCCGCCAGCTCCATCGCGCCCTTGGCCCCGATCGCCGCGGCGCTGTCGTCGAGCGCCTCGGCGATCACGGTCTTGATCAGCTCGCCCAGCACCACGTTGCCCTGGTCGATCCGCTCCGCGGTGAACTGCGGCGCGAGGCCCTCGAACAGCGCGCGCCGTTCGGCGAGCCGCGAGGCGGCGGAGGCGACCCGGACCGCCTTGCGGTTGAAGGCGCTCTTCGAGATCGCCCCGCAGCCCTTGACCGCCAGCCGGTCGTTCAGCTCGAACAGGATGTCGGCCTGGGTGCGCTGGCGCTTGTTCAATTCGCCCATCGCCCAGACGATGTCGTCCTGGGCTTCGTCGGGGGCGAGGTCGAGGGAAGAGAGCCGCCCGCGGCCCTGCCGCTCCTCGCTCACGTCACGCGTCCGGGCCCGGGCGCTTGACGCCGTCGAGCACGATCCGCCGCTCGACGTGGTCGAGCCCGCGCCCCGTCAGCTCGGCGATCAGCACCGATTCGGCCGGGGTGACGGCGACCGCCCCGATCTCCTCGAGCCAGCGAATCTGGACGTGCAGCCAGTCGCGCGACCGGCGGATCGCCCAGCGCTCGGCGAGCGCGTCCTGCAGCAGCGACGAGTTCAGCCGCCGGTCCGGCTGCTCGGCGAGCAGCCTCAGAACGACGAGACGCGCCTCGCGCTCGAAGATTTCGGTGAAGCTCATCTACTTCCCCTGGTCGAGCAGCCATTCCTGGAGGCGCTCGGTGACCTGGACGACCGGCTTCAACCGCTCGCCGATGACGTTGATGGCGCCCTCCATCCGGGCGACGTCGACTTCGATCTTGTGGACCGCCTCCGCCGGCAGCACGTTGTCGAGCGCCGCCTCGATCCGGGCGAGCCGCGCGTGGACGTCGCCGTCGTGCTCGCGCAGCTCGCGGATGTCCTCGTTCGAGCGCGCGGTCAGCTTGGCCCAGATCGACAGCGCCAGCGCCAGGAGCGAGGCCAGGGACGAGGCGATGACGGCCAGCTCCGTCGGCGACAGCATCAGCGCCACCACGGCGCCGCGTGCGCCGTCTGGGCCTCGACGACCGGGTTGGCCATCGGGTGGGCGCGCCGCAGCGCGATCAGCGCCGGGACGACGACGGCGGCGACCTGCGCCGCCTCGTCGAGCGCCGCGCCGCCGGGGATCAGCCCGGCCGCCGCCTCGAGGACGGCGGCGGGGAGCGCCGGATCGTCCTCGTGCCCGGACCCCTTGGCCGCGAGCGCGTGGCGGAGCGCGAAGGCGATTCCTTCGAGCGCGACGGCGCCGCGGGTCGCCTCGTCGGCCCACGACTTCGGCGCAGCCGGCGGAGGCGGCGGAGGCGGAGGGGGCGCCGGATGGATCGACCCGAGCGCGGAGCCGACCGCGGCGAGGAAGGCGGCGAGCGGCTTCAACGCCCGGCTCCCGCAGCGGGGGCCGCACGCGCCGGCGGGCAGACCCCGGAGACGCCGTTCTGGATCGCGACGGCCGTCTGCCGGACCTGGCCCGCGGCTCGGGTCGCGTTGGCGCCGCTGTCGGCGGCGGTCGCGACCGCCGCCCCGACGGC
>CAIZGR010000278.1 GCA_903932535.1 uncultured Hyphomicrobiales bacterium
GTAAGGCGAGCCCTTCTCCCCGCTCGCGGGGAGAAGAGCTTGCCCTCGGGCTTGACCCGTGGGTGGCGCGAAGCGCCAGATGAGGCGCTGCTGTAGGCGCGATCACTGATCGCGCCGCCGCGCTCGGCGAGCGCGGCTACCAGGGCGCCCCTTTCTAAACCTCGAACCTTACCCCCTGCGCCAGCGGAAGCTCGGCGGAAAAATTCACCGTGCTCGTCTGCCGGCGCATGTAGCCCTTCCAGGCGTCGGAGCCGCTCTCGCGGCCGCCGCCCGTCTCCTTTTCGCCGCCGAAGGCGCCGCCGATCTCGGCGCCCGAGGGGCCGATATTGACGTTGGCGATGCCGCAATCGGAGCCCGCCGCCGACAGGAACGTCTCCGCTTCGCGCAGGTTCAGGGTGAAAATGCACGACGACAGCCCTTGCGGGACGTCGTTCTGGAGGGTGATCGCCTCCTCGAGCGAATCGTAGCCCAGCGTGTAGAGAATGGGGGCGAAGGTTTCTTCGCGCACGATGGAACTCTGTCCCGGCATCTCGACGATCGCCGGCCGCGCGTAAGCCCCGCCGCCCGGGACGCCCGCCGTCGCCGCCCCGCCGCCATGGACGCGGCCGCCTTCGTCGCGCGCGCGGTGAAGCGCGGCCGTCATGCGGTCGAGCGCGGCGTGGTCGATGAGCGGGCCGACCAGCGTGCCGGCCTCGCGCGGATCGCCGATCGGCAGGCTGGCATAGGCTTTGACCAGCCGATGCGTCAGCGCGTCGCGGATGGAGCGATGGACGATGAGCCGCCGCAAGGAGGTGCAGCGTTGGCCGGCGGTGCCGACGGCGGAGAACAGGATGGCGCGCACCGCCATGTCGAGGTCGGCGGAGGGCGCGACGATCATGGCGTTGTTGCCGCCGAGCTCGAGGATGGCCCGGCCGAAGCGGGCGGCCACCTTCGGGCCGACGATCGCGCCCATGCGGGTCGAGCCGGTCGCCGAGACGATCGGCACGTCCTTCGAGGCGACCAGCGCTTCGCCCAGCGCCGCTCTGCCGGCGACGATCTGCGCCAGCCCCTCCGGCGCGCCGGCGCCGAAGCGCGCGAGCGCCCGGTCGAGGACCTTCATCGCCGCGAGCGCGCTGAGCGGGGTTTTTTCCGACGGCTTCCAGATCACGGGATCGCCGCAGACCAGCGCCAGCGCCGCGTTCCACGCCCAGACCGCGACCGGAAAGTTGAAGGCCGAGATGACGGCGCAGGGGCCGAGCGGATGCCAGGTTTCCATCATGCGGTGGCCGGGGCGCTCGGAAGCGACGGTGAGGCCGTAGATCTGCCGCGACAGGCCGACGGCGAAGTCGCAGATGTCGATCATCTCCTGCACTTCGCCGAGGCCCTCGGACACGATCTTGCCCGCTTCCAGCGTGACGACGGCCGCGAGCGCCTCCTTGGCGGCGCGCAGCTCCTCGCCGAGCAGGCGCACGAGCTCGCCGCGCCGCGGCGCCGGAACCTCGCGCCATGCCGAGAAGGCGGACTTCGCGCGGGCGATGACCGCCGGCATGTCCGACACAGGCGTTTCGGCTACGCGCGCGATTTCGCCGCCGTCGATCGGCGAGCGGACCGGAAGCGCGCCGCCCGAAAGCTCCTGGCGGGAGAACCCCGCGCGTTCGAGAACCTCTTGGCTCGTCATCGGTCGATCCTTGTTCGCGGGCGCCGTCTGCGCCCGGCCGGCGGGCGCGACTTCGACCGCAAAAAGCCGCGAGAGGCAAGAGCGTCCATCGCTCCCTCGCCGGCCGCAATTTGGCCAGAGCCGTTGCTTAGAGCGCGCCGCAGGGGCTTTGCGCACGGGGTTCCCACAGTATATACAGGGTCTCTAGGCGGATCGGGAAGGGGTGGGCTGCAACATGGCGCGTTCAGTCAATGTGGTTTTGGCGTGTTTCGCGATGCTCGCGGCGGCGTTGCTCAGTTATGTGATGACGCCCCACCTTCTGATGGCGCGCACGCACGACGCTTTCAACATCGACGCCCACTTTCCGCGGGCTTTCGGCGAGTGGTCGGAGCTGCCGGGCGTGCAGGCGGTGAAGCCTCCGGCGGACGGGCTGGAGGCCACGATCTACAATCAGGAATTGGCGCGCGCCTATGTGGACAAGGACGGGCACGCCGTCATGCTGATGGTCGCCTACGGCGAGAGCCAGAGCGACCGCCTGCAGCTTCACCACCCCGAAATCTGCTATACCGCGCAGGGGTTCCGGGTGACGAAGCCGGCCACGGCCCCTTTCCAGTGGTCGCCGACGGAGAAGCCGATCCCGCTCACCCGGCTCGTCGCGACTCGTGAAGGCCGCACCGAGCCGATCGTCTACTGGATGCGGATCGGCTACGACGTCACCAACAGCAACTGGGCGCGCAACCGGCTGAAACTCGAATACGGCCTGCGCGGCTGGATTCCCGACGGCGTGCTCTACCGTGTGTCCACCCTCGGGGTGCCGGAAAACATCAGCTTGCAGGTCCAGGAAAAATTCATCCGAGACTTGTTGAACGCCGTGCCGCCCGACACCCGCGCCTTCATGATCGGCGAGCCCGCGAAAGCGCTGCTTTAGGCGGAGGGGTTCGGTCGATGCCCCGCGGCGGGGAGGCTGCGCCGCGATGAACACGAACGGTCTTCGTGGTCCTTGGTGGTGCAAAACGTCGCTCGCAAGCCAAGTCCGGGGGCTGCGAGAAGCTTCTCCATTCGCTCGGCCCCGGCGAGGCCGTGCTGTTCCTGGACGCCGTCCATCCGACGCACGCGGCGCGACCGGTCGGTGGCTCGAGCGCCGGCCGAGGCCAACCTGGCGATCGAGCAGACCGGCTGACGGCAGCGCCTGAACGTACACGGCGCCATCGATCTCGAGACCGGCAAGACCGCGATGATCGACGTCGAAACCGTCGACGCGGCCTCGACGATCAGGCTGCTCGAAACGATCGAGGAATTGTATCCGCTGCTCGCCGTGATCCCCGTCTTTCTCGACAATGCGCGCTGTCGCCACGCTCAACGCGTGCAGGCGTGGCTGGCTCAGCCCGGGAGGCGGATCAGGCTGCATTTCGTTCCGGCGTACGGCCGCATTTGAACCCGATCGAGCGCTTGTGGGGCGTCATGCACAAGCAACTGACGCACAACACAAGCTACGCCAGCTATCGAGAGTTCGCCGAGGCCGTTTTGGATTTCCTGCGCGAACACGTTCCCCGGACGCTGGCCAGAATTTCGTCGTTCGGTCA
>CAIZGR010000279.1 GCA_903932535.1 uncultured Hyphomicrobiales bacterium
GGAACGGTCTACATGAACCGCTGCGACTATCTCGACCCCGGCCGCGCATGGACCGGCGTCAAGGACACCGGCTACGGCGCGTCGCTGTCTTCGCTCGGCTACGGGTCCCTGACCCGCCCCAAGAGCTACCACCTTCGCCTTTCGACGCGCGGCTGACCGTCCGCCTCGAGCGCATTCCCATCGCAAGGGTCCCGACATCCATGTCCGTGAAAGCAAACTGGAACTATCCGACGTCGATCCGGTTCGGCGCCGGCCGCATCGCGGAGCTTCCCGACGCCCTGAAGGCTGCGGGAATCGCGAGGCCGCTGCTCGTCACCGATCCCGGAATCCGCAGCCTGCCGATGCTCGCCGCGGCGCTGAAGACGCTCGAAAGCGCCGGACGGCCCGCCGCCGTGTTCAGCGAGGTTCAGGGCAATCCGGTCGACGCCAACGTGGAAGCCGGCGTCGCAGCCTATCGCGCGGGCGGTCACGACGGCGTCATCGCCTTCGGCGGCGGCTCGGCGCTCGACGTGGGCAAGGTCGTCGCCTTCATGGTCGGGCAGACCCGGCCGATGTGGGACTTCGAGGACATCGGCGACTGGTGGACCCGCGCCGACCCCGCCGGCATCGCGCCCGTCGTCGCGGTCCCGACCACCGCCGGAACCGGCTCCGAGGTCGGACGCGCCGGCGTCATCACCGATTCGGCGTCGCACACCAAGAAGGTGATCTTTCACCCCAGGATGATGCCCGTGGTCACGATCTGCGATCCGGAGCTGACCGTCGGCCTGCCGCCCCGGCTCACGGCCGGCACCGGCATGGACGCGCTCGCCCATTGCCTGGAAGCCTATTGCGCGCCGGGCTACCATCCGATGGCGGAGGGGATCGCCGTCGAAGGCATGCGGCTCGTCAAGGAGAACCTCGCGCGCGTCGTCGCCGACGGCGCCGACATCGAGGCGCGCGGGCACATGTTGACGGCGGCCGCGATGGGGGCGACCGCCTTCCAGAAAGGGCTCGGGGGCATGCACGCGCTCTCGCATCCCGTCGGCGCGCTCTACAACACCCATCACGGCATGACCAACGCCGTGTTCATGCCCTACGTGCTCGCGTTCAACGACCGGGCGATCGCCGACAAGATGGCGCGGCTCGCGATGTGGCTCGGGCTGAAGACGCCCGGCACGGCCGGCGTCGTCGACTGGGTCCTGCGCCTGCGAGAGGATGTGGGCGTTCCCCATACGCTCGCGGGCCTCGATGTCGATGGCGGGCGGATCGACGAGATCGCCGCGGCGGCGGAAGCCGATCCGACCGCAGGCGGCAATCCCGTTCCCTTCGACCGCGCGGCGGCGAGGCGGGTGTTCCTGGCCGCGCTCGACGGCAAGCTCTGATCCGCCCGCGGGCCGGAGGGCGGCGATGGCGCGACAGGATCCCCTCCACATCGCAGCGACGCTTCCCTGCTGGGGCTCGCGCGTGTCGCCCGTTCCGCTCGGCGGCGGACTGACCAACGACAACTTTCTCGTCGAGGACGGCGGCGAGCGCTTCGTCGTGCGCGTCGGCGGCGACATCCCGGCGCACAATATCGTGCGAACCACGGAAGCCGCGGCGAGCGGCGCCGCTCACGCCGCCGGCGTTTCGCCGCGGGTGCGCTACGCCGACGCCAACGCGCTGGTGATCGACTTCATCGAGGGGCGGACCTTGACGGCCGAGGACATCCGGGCGCCCGAAAACCACCCGCGCCTCGTCGATCTGATCCGGCGCGCCCATCGCGAGATCCCGAAGCATTTCCCGGGGCCGGCGCCGCTGTTCTGGGTGTTTCAGGTCGTGCGCCACTACGACCGCGTGCTGCGCAGTCTGCATAGCGAGCACGTCTCCGCCCTGCCGGCCTTCGCGAGGATGGCGGAGCGCCTGGAGCACGCGGTCGGCCCGATCGACATCGTGTTCGGCCACAACGACCTGCTCGCCGCGAACCTGCTCGACGACGGCCGCCGGCTCTGGCTGATCGACTGGGAATACGCGGGCTTCAACTCGCCGCTGTTCGACATCGGCGGCATCGCCTCGAACAGCGACCTGTCGCGCGAGGGCGCCGAAAACCTGCTCGCGCTCTATTTCGAGCGTCCGGTCGACGGCGACCTGCGCCGCCGCATGGCGGCGATGACGGCGGCGTCGCTCCTGCGCGAGACGCTGTGGAGCATGGTCTCCGAACAGACCAGCGGGATCGCCTTCGACTACCGCGCCTATACCGCGGACAATCTCCGGCGGTTCCATGCCGCCTATGCAGCTTTCGAGGACATGCCGGAATGAGCGCGACCCCTCTGCCGTCCTCGGCCAAGATCGTGATCGCCGGCGGCGGCATCGTCGGCGCGTCGGTCGCCTATCATCTCGGCGCGATGGGCCTGACCGACGTGCTGCTCGTCGAGCGGGGCAAGCTGACCTCGGGCTCGACGTGGCATGCGGCGGGGCTGGTGGGGCAGCTCCGCTCCTCGGCAAACATCACCCAACTGCTCGGCTATTCGGTCGCCCTCTACGAGCGGCTCGAGGCCGAAACCGGTCAGGCCACGGGGTGGAAGCGCAACGGCGGCCTGCGCCTCGCCTGCAACAAGGAGCGCTGGACGGAGGTCAAGCGCCAGGCGACGACGGCGCGCTCCTTCGGGCTCGACGTGCAGCTCCTCACGGCGAAGGAGGCGAAGGACCTGTGGCCGCTGATGCAGGTCGACGACCTGGCCGGCGCGGCGTTCCTGCCGACCGACGGGCAGGCGTCGCCCTCCGATATCTCGGCGGCGCTCGCCAAGGGCGCGCGGATGAAGGGGGTGACGATTCGGGAAGGCGTGGCGATCACGGGCGTCGAGGTCGAGAACGGGATGGTCCGCGCCGTCGTCACCTCGGCCGGGCGCGTCGCCTGCGAGAAGCTCGTCATCTGCGCCGGCCAATGGTCGCGCGCGGTCGGCCGGCTCGCGGGCGTCAACGTGCCGCTGACCGCGATCCAGCATCAGTATATCGTCACCGAGGCGGTGGCGGGCGTGACGCCGGGCCTGCCGACGCTGCGCGATCCGGACCGGCTCACCTACTGGAAGGAGGAGGTCGGCGGTCTGGTGATGGGCGGCTACGAGCCCAATCCCAAACCGTGGCTCGCCGACCCGCTGCCGGAGGACTTCGAGTTCCAGCTTCTTCAGCCGGACTGGGACCATTTCGAGCCGATCATGGAGCAGGCGCTGGGGCGCGTCCCCGCCCTGCGCGACGTCGGCGTCCGGCAGATCATCAACGGGCCGGAGAGCTTCACGCCGGACGGCAATTTCATCCTGGGCGAAGCGCCCGAGGTGCGCAACGTCTTCGTCGGCGCCGGTTTCAACGCTTTCGGCATCGCGTCGGGGGGCGGGGCGGGCATGGCGCTCGCCGAATGGGTGGTGAAGGGCGCGCCGCCTTTCGACCTCTGGCCGGCGGACATCCGGCGGTTCGGACGCGGCCATCTCGATTCCGGCTGGGTTCGCGCGCGCACGCTCGAGGCCTACTCGAAACATTACACCATGGCCTGGCCTTCGGAGGAATATCGCTCCGGACGGCCGCTGCGCCGCTCGCCGCTCTACGACCGTCTCCGGGCGGCGGGCGCGTGCTTCGGCGAAAAGCTCGGCTGGGAGCGCGCCAACTGGTTCGCTGAGGCCGGGGAGGCTCCGGAAGATCGCTACACCTACGAGCGGCCGAACTGGTTCGACGCCGTCGGGCGTGAGCACCGCGCGGCGCGCGAAGCGGCGGCGCTGTTCGACGAGTCCTCGTTCGCGAAATTTCGCCTCGTCGGCCCCGACGCGGAGGCTGTCCTGTCGCAGATCGCCGCCAACGACGTCCGCCGGGCCGACGGCGCGGTCGTCTACACGCAGATGCTCAACGACGCGGGCGGGATCGAAGCCGATCTCACCATCGTGCGTCACGCGAAGGACGCTTTCTCGCTCGTCACCGGCACCGGCTTCGCCACCCACGATTTCCACTGGATCCGGTCTTCGATCCCGGAGGGGGCGAATGCTGAGCTGATCGACACGACTTCGCAGACCACCGTGCTCGCGCTCATGGGTCCGAAGGCGCGCGCGATCCTGCAAGCGCTGACCCGCGACGACATCTCCAACGCGGCGTTTCCGTTCGCGACCGCACGGGACTTGTCGATCGCCGGCGCGCCCGTGCTCGCGCTGCGCATCACCTATGTCGGCGAGCTCGGCTGGGAGCTGCACGTCCCGGTCGAGTTTGCGGTGACGCTCTATGACGCGATCGCCGCAGCCGGTGCGCCGCACGGGTTGAGGCTCGGCGGCTACCGGGCGATCGAGACCCTTCGCCTCGAGAAGGGCTATCGCGCCTGGGGCGCGGAAATCGGCCCGGACCATTCTCCGCTCGTCGCGGGCCTCGGCCGCTTCGTGAAATTGAAGTCGGGCCTGCCGTTCCGCGGCCGGGCCGCCCTCGAGGCGCAGCGGGCCGCGCCCCTGCCGCGGCTGCTCGCGGGATTTGCGGCGGAAAGCGACGTCATCCTGCTCGGCCGCGAGACGATCTACCGCAACGGCGAGCGCGTCGGCTGGCTGGCGAGCGGCGGCTACGGCCACACCGTCGGCCGGGCGATCGGCTACGGCTACGTGCGGCGCGCGGCCGGCGTGGACGCCGATTTCGTCATGTCCGGCGACTACACGCTCGAAGTCGCGGGCGAACGGGTCCCCGCGAAGGCCTTCCTGGAGCCGCCGTACGATCCGGCGGGGACGCGCGTGCGGGCATGAGCGAGGAGGCGCCCGATTCGCCGCGGCGCGGCTGGCTGCGACCTTCGCCATCGGCGCTTGGCTGCTCGCCGCCTTCCTCTTCAACGCCGCATCGGCGCGAGCGGCGCCGAGCGGCGCGACATCATGCTGCGCCTGCTCGACCTCGTGAAGCTGCCGCGCGCCTTCGCTCATCGCCGCCCGCGCCAATTGTCAGGCGGGCAGAAGCAGCGCATCGGGGTCGCGCGGGCTTTCGCGGGGCGGCCGCGGGTGATCGTCGCCGACGAGCCGATGTCGGCGCTCGACGTCTCGGTTCAGGCCGCGATCAGCGAGCTTCTGATCAGCCTCCAGCGCGAATCCAGGATGACGATGGTGTTCATCAGCCACGACCTGTCGGTCGTGCGCTACCTAGCCGACCGCGTCGCGGTCATGTATCTCGGCCATGTCGTCGAGATGGGCGCGTGCGAGCAGATCTTCACCCCGCCCTTCCACCCCTACACCGAAGCCCTGCTGTCGGCGATCCTGATCGCGGACGCGACGGTCAGGAAGCGCCATGTCGTGCTCGAAGGCGAAATTCCGTCCGCCCTGTCGCCGCCCAAGGGATGCCCGTTCCAGACGCGCTGCGGCCACAAGCGCGACGTTCCGGACCTCTCCTGCGAGCGCGAGACGCCGCCGACCCGGCACGCCGCCGACGGCCACGCCATCAAATGCCATCTGCCGATCGAGGCGCTCAAACGCATGGAGCCGGTCTTCTCGTGACGGCGCCGGGGGCGCGCGTTGCGGGCCTGCCGCACTGCGGGGAAACCGCGCGCCCATCGATCGGCAGGAGCCCGCCCGAGCAGCCTTTCACGGGGTGCTTCTCGCGTTACGGGTTGGGCAGTCCCAGCGCGCGGCGGATGAGAAAATCGAGCGACACGCGCCCCGGTCCTCCCGCCATGATGGCGAGCGCCATCGCCGCCCAGGTGATGTGGATCGGCCATCCGTCCGGCACGGTCAGCTCGACGACGAGGGTCATGAACAGGAGGCCGAGCGCCGCGAAGCGCGTGGCGAAGCCGAGGACGAGCAGGACGGGGAAGGTGATCTCGGCGCAGCCGGAGAGGAAGGCCATCACGGCGGGCGCCGGAAACGGATAGGGTCCGCCCGGCAGATGCAGCATGAACTCGTCGGTGAACAGGCTGACCGCGGTGTCGTTGAGCTGGAGGAATCCGTCCCATTTGAGCATGCCGGACTTCCAGAACGGCACGGCCAGCGCGAACCGCAGGACCAGCTGAACTAACGAAGGAACTGCGGCCGCGCGCACGAGGCCTTCGACCTTGTCCGCGAGCCGGGCGACGGAGGAGGGCGTTCCTCCCGCGGACGACGGTTGCGATACGCTGGTCATGGGGTCTCTCCTGGTTTTGCCGGGGCGCAGGCGCCGGATTCGATCAAGGTCGCGAGGCCGGCGGCGATATCGAAATCGGGATGAGCCTCGAGCGCTGCGCCGGCGGCCTCTCCGAGCGGACGGCCGGCGCACAGCGCCGACAGGAAGACCGCTTCCCCCGGAGCGAGCCGGCGTACGACCACGTCGAGCTCCGGCCGCGTGATCAGCGCGTCCTCGGCCTCGCCGGCGTCGATCGAGCCGACCGGCGCGGCAGCGCGATTGGCGGCGAAAATCGTCGCCGCTGCGAAGCGCGAGCGCACGATCCGGGTTGCGGGATGCGGCGCGAGGACGAGGCCCCCGAGACGCTCGGCGGGAACGGAGGCGAGATCGGACGCAGCGAGCGCCGTCGCGTCGGCCGCATGATAGGCGTCGAGCCAGGCGCGCTCGATCCTCGCCGTGTCGGCTAGCCACGGCATGCCCTCGGCATATTCGTAGCGCGCGATGAAGGCGGGAAAATCCCGGCCGTATTCGATGAGCAGCGGCGAGGCCGGCGGCGTCTCGCGGATGTGGAAGCGCGCCATTGCGCGGAAGAACTCGACTCCGGTGATGCGCTGCACCGCCGGATAGACCGCGGCGAGCGCGTCGATCAGGCTGACCGTGACGTTGTTGCGGTAGACGGCGTAGCGCTTCGCCGCGGCCTTGCTCGCCGGTCCCGAGACAAGCGGGGGCGTCTCGCGGCCGGGGTCGAGCAGCGCTGCGGAAAAGTCGGCTGCGTAGGTTGCGCCGGACGTCGGGGGAAGGGGGTCAGGCCGCATCGGCTCGACCCGCTGGCGCGCCGGCGCGGTCGAGGATGGCCTGAGCGGCGGCGGCTTCCGCTTCGAGCCGCGGCCATTCCGGAATCTCGCTGTCCCATTCGATCAGCGTCGGGATCGGTCCTGCTCGGGCGATCACGCTCTCGAACAGCGTCCAGACCGCGTCGGCGACCGGCCGGTCGTGGCTGTCGATCAGCAGGGGATCGCCCTCGTCGTCGCTCTGCTGCGTATGGCCGGCGAGATGGATCTCGCCGACCGACGCGAGCGGGACGTCGGCCAGATAGGCGAGCGGCGAGAAGCCGTGATTGGTCGCCGACACGAAGACGTTGTTGACGTCGAGCAGCAGGCCGCAGCCGGTGCGCCGCGTGACAGTGTGGAGAAAATCCGTCTCGCTCATCGTCGATTCGCGGTAGAGAACATAGGTCGATGGATTTTCGAGCAGCAGTCGCCGGCCGATGGCCTCCTGCACTTCGTCGATATGATCGCACACCACGGCCAGCGTCGCCTCCGTCAAGGGCAGCGGCAGCAGGTCGTTGAAATAGGTGGTCCCGTGCGTCGACCAGGCGAGATGCTCGGAAACGAGCGCCGGCTCCCAGCGCCGGACGAGCGCGCGGAAGCGCGCGAGATGCGCCTTGTCGAGGGGCTGCGGAGCGCCGATGGACAGGCACACGCCATGCAGCGACACCGCGTGGTCGCGGCGCAGGGTTTCGAGGGCGCGATGCGGAGGGCCGCCGGCGCCCATGTAGTTCTCGGCGTGAATCTCGAAGAAGCCGCGGGGCCTGGGCCCCGCGAGGATCGCTTGCAGGTGCGCGGGCTTGAAGCTCGTCCCGGCCAATCCGGCGACAGGATGGGCCGGAAAGCGGGGCGGAAAGGCCTCCCGATTGGGATGTGCGGTCAGGTCTCTCGTCATGGTCGTCCCCGCTTTCCGGCGCTGGCTGCAGGTCCCGGGCTGGATTACATCGCGGTCAGGGAGCCGTGCTTGCCGTTCGGCAGCTCGATCGAGGCGCACGTGCCGTGCTGGACGAACTTCCACGAGTTGCTCTGGAAATCGACGGTCGAGGTGCCCTGGCAGGTCGTGCCCGGTCCGGCGGCGCAGTCGTTCTGCCCCTTCAGGGCGACGCCGAAGCACTTCTCCTTGTGGGCGGCCTTCGCGGCGGCCTTTTCCCCCTCGGTCAAGGGGCCGGCGGAGGCGAGGGTTGCAAGCGCGCTCGACAGGGCGCCGGCGAGTACGATCGAGGCGATGGCGGTTTTGGCGGACATTGGGTTTGCTCCAAATTGCGGGTTGGCCCTCGTCGGGCGCATTGGGACTACGGTTCCGGGCGCGAGAACGTTACGTTGGCCGGCGACGAAAAACGGCGCGCCGGCCGGTCGCCTCGCGGCGGAGACGCATCGAGCGCGCACGCCCCGAAAGTCGTAAGTACGACGGCGATCGATCCGAGGCGCGAGCCGGCCGGCGACGGGCGCTCGGCTTTGGCCGCATGCGCACGGCGGTGGAAGGTGTGCGCGTCTCGGGTGATCGTCTGTCGCTCCATGACTCCGTCTCGGCTTGCCCGTTTGCGTTTCCGAGCGTGAAGATGCCGTCCGGACATGCGCTTGTGAAATGCCGCTCGGCTCTCGTATCGATAGTCTGCGGCTATGCGCGCTGGAGCGGCGACCTGTGCATCCGCAGGAGAGTGTGGTTAATCGCCCGCGAGGCGCCCCACGCACGCAGCGAAAAGGCCTCTGGACGCGTTCGCCACCCTGTTTGATACGGTGACCCCGTGGAAATGCATCAAATCCGCTACTTTCTCGCCGTGGCCCGGACGCTGAACTTCACCCGGGCGGCGGAGGAATGCGGCGTGGCGCAGCCCTCGCTCACCCGTGCGATCCAGACGCTGGAGGGCGAACTCGGCGGCGAATTGTTCAAGCGAGAGCGCGGCCTGACGCATCTCACCGATCTAGGCGTCAAGATGCGGCCGCTCGTGCAGCAGTGTTTCGACAGCGCCGTCGCGGCGAAATCCCTGGCGAGCGCGCTCGGGAGCGGCGCCGTGACGCCGCTCAAGCTCGCGCTGTCCTCGTCGACGAACATCGCCATCCTGCTGCCGCAACTGATCGAGCTCTCCCGCAATTTCGCCGGCATGGAGCTGAAGTTCTTCCGTGGCGCCGCCCCCGATCTCGCCGACCATCTCAAGAAAGGCGCGGCGGATCTCGGCGTGGCGGGGCCGCTGAAGGGCGAATGGGAACGATTTGACCGATGGCCCCTGTTCATCGAGACCGTCGTGCTCGCGGTCAGCGAAAACCATCGTTTGGCCAATCGCGAGCGGATCGCGATGCAGGAGCTTCAAGGAGAACGGATCATCCGCCGGCCGCACTGCGAGAGCCTCGAAGACGTCGAGGCGCTCCTGAGCGCGCGCGGGCTCGCGGATTTGCAGCGTCACGAGGCGACGAGCGACATCGACGTCGCCGGCCTCGTCTCGGCCAACGTGGGCGTCGCGCTCGTGCCGGCGAGCGCGGACCTGCCGGGCGGCGTGCGCCGCCTCGGCATCGACGACGCGAACCTGGCGCGCGAAGTCTGCGTCTACGCCGTCGCGGGACGTCCGCGCTCGCCGATCGCGAGCATGCTCCTGAAAATGCTGCGGGCTGCGGACTGGAGCGCCTACGGAGCCTGATCCGCGCGACGGGCGGCGCCGGCGCGAAGCAATTCGAGGAGATCCTCGACCTCCATGCGCCGCCGGTAGTCGGGATCGACGAATCGCGCCAGCACGACGCCGTCGGCGCCGACGACGAAGGTGGCCGGAATGGGCAACATCCAGGCGTCGTTGCCCTGGAACCGCGCAAGATCGACGCCGCCGGCGGCCATCGCGCGATGCGCTTCGTCGCCGAGCCAATAGAGCAGGTTCAACTCCAGCGCGTAGCCGCCGTCGAGATCGGACAGGAAATGGAACGGGGCCTTCGCATAGGCTTTCAGCCCCGCGGCCCAAGACGACGTCTCGGGCGAAATCGCGACGATCTGCGCGCCGAGCGATGCGATCTCCGCCTCCGTCCGCGCGAGCGCATCCAGATTCAGGCGGCAATAAGGGCACCAGTGCCCGCGATGGAAGGACACGACGACCGGCCCCCTTTGCAGGAGGCTCGGCAGGCTCACGAGCCGCCCCGTCTCGTCCGGCAACAGAAACGGCGGCATCGGCTCGCCCGGTCGCGGCGCCGCGAGGCCGATGCAATTGTCGGCGAGACGGGCGACGAGGCGGTCGACCAGGGCGGCGAAGGACGGGCTCAGCCGGCCGATCGCGTCGGCGACCGTCTGCAGCCTGACGCTCAACGGCGCGTCCATGCGCCGCGCGTCCTCCGTCGCGGCGTCGAGACTCTCGGCGAACGTCTTTTCGGTCACGACCCTCTCCGCGGACGCCCGGCGGCGATTTCCCGGTGTGCCGGCGCTCCATCTTCGGCCTCGCGCCGCCCGCGATCAAGCTATCGAGTCGATAGCCGGCGGCTGGGGCGCCGTTCCCGGGGGGCGCTGCGGCCGGGGGAAGTCTCCCGCTTTCGTCACGCCGAACCTCGTCCGCCGGGTCGTCGAGCCCGCCCTGTTCGAACACTTCGCGCCGGCCGCCGATCGTGTCGCCGGCGCACGGCAGAACCCGGCCCACTTGCCGGCGGCGCATGCCGGGGCCGGGCTTCCCCCCCCCTGCGCGCGACATCGAGGCTACGCGGCCGGCCTATGCTTTTTCTGCGCCTTCGCCGCGGTCCGGGCGGCGATCCCAGATCGCGCGCGCGACCATGAGATCGAGATGGCCGCCGCCGCCGTTCTGAAAACGGTGATCTCGGCCGGCGCGCGCCGGCCCGGAACGCGGCCGGAGCAGAGATCGAAGAGGTCGCCTTCGACGGCGCCCCGCGCGACCGGATTGGCGATGTCGCCGCAGGTCTCGACGGAGCCGCCGATCATCGTCAGCGCGATGCCGCCCCTGGCCTTCTCCGCGTGGTCGAGGCGGTAGCGGGCCTTCGGCATGCCGTCTTCGGTGTAGGCCGGCTCGTGCGCCGTGGACATGAGCCGATTGCGCAGCGTGAGATGCTTGAGCTGGAAAGGCTGAAGCAGCGGATCGTTCGACATTCTTTCGCCTGCCTCGCGCCGATCGGCGCCGCCGCGCCTGATCCGTCGTCCTTGACAACAACGAGCGCGGCGCCGAAAGCGCGCCCGGCGCGGAACGCTCACCAAAGCGTCGTCCAAGACAGGTTCGCCGCCTCGGCGTCCGCCGGAGCGGGGGCGGCGCCTTTCTGGACATCGGCGACGAAGCCGCGCAGGCCGCGGCGGTTGGGGTCGATCTTCTCCATGAGTTCGTTCATCTGGCGGAGCCGGCGCACCAGCGTCCTCATGAAGGCGACGGCGCGATAAGGGTTGTCCTCGATCGAGCCGATGAACTCGTCGTAGGTCGTGGAAAGGCACTCGACGTCGGTCATCGCCACGATGGTCGCGGAGCGCGGGCCGGGCTCGATCAGGCACATCTCGCCGAACACTTCGCCGGTCTGAAGAATCCCGACCCGCCTCCCCCCGGCGCCGACCAGAACCTCGACCGCGCCCGTTACGATGAAATAGGCGGTGTCGCCCTCGTCGCCTTCGCGCATGATGGTTTCCCCGGCCTTGAACCCGACCTGCTGCATGGGACCCTCCAAATGACGACGGCGGCAAAGGTGCCACGATTGCGGGCGGAGCGATAGCGGCTCACGCGCCGCGCTCCAAAATCGATGGCGACGCGGCGGTTCGTTCCGCTATGGACCCGAGAGAACGGCCGCGCCCGGTCGAGAAACTCGGACGTTCGATTGCGCAATCCCTTCAAGCGGCGGCGGGCGGCGGCGCCTCTTCTGTCGTCGCCGGCGGTTCGAGCAGGACATAATAGAGGTATTTCTCGAATTCTTCTGGGAAATGCCGCACCACCGCCTCCGGCGTCGGCGTCAGCGCGACGTCGGTGATGAGGCCGAACTGGACCTTGCCGGCGTAGGACAGGATCGATACGCCCATGCCGGTGTCGCCCGTCTGCGGCACCCAGAACAGCGACTGCTCGAGAAGGCTTCCCGCGACCGTCAACGGTTCGTCCGGACCCGGCACGTTGGTCATCACGGCGGTCGCGCGGCTGACGATGAGGTCGAAGAGCTGGTCCTGCACGAGCTTGGGCAGGTAGCCGAGCGCAGCGAAGAGGCCGAGAGTCGTCCTCGGCTCGTAGGAGGTTTTCAGCGCCTGCATCCGCGTTCGGACGGTCATCAGCCGCTCGAGCGGATGCTCGACGCCTACAGGCAATTCGACGCCGACGATACCGAAACGGTTGCCGAGCTCCAAGTCGCCGGGCTGGCGCAGGTTGATCGGCACGAGCGCCCGGCATTCGACGCCCTTGGTCTTGTCGCCGCAGTCCTCGAGGTAGCGCCGCATCGCGCCGGCGACGCAGGACAGCAGGATGTCGTTGATCGAGCAGCCGAGCGCCCGGCTCACCGCCTTGACCTCGGGGAGCACGAGCGGCTCGCACCAGGAGACCCGCTTCGTCCCGCCCGGCTTCCCCTTGAACCGCGTCGCGGTGTCGGTCGCCATGAGCAGGAGATGGCTGAGCTCGCCCGCCACGCCCGCGCCGTCGCGCAGGAGCCCGGCCGCGCGCAACGGATTGCGGGCGAGGTCGAGCGCGGCCTTCAGCGTCGAGCCCGAGACTTCGGCGCCCGAGTTGATCGCCGCGACCACCGGCGCCATCAGGCTCTGGAGCCAGCCTTCGTCCGCGTGCTCGGCCGCGCCGTCGCCCGAACGGCGCTGCGGCCCGTCGACGAGGCTCATCGTCACGCCCATCAGGGCCATGCCGTCGGCGATGGCGTGATGCATGCGGAAGATCACCGCCGCGCCGCCCTCGTAGCGTTCGACGAGATGCACGGTCCAGAGCGGATGGTTGGGATCGAGCGGCTCCGAGGCCAGCTCGCCGACGAGGCGCTCGAGCGCCGGCTTGCCGCCCCGTCCCGGCAGGCGGATGCGGCGCAGGTGATGGCTGAGGTCGAAATTGGGGTCGTCGCGCCAGTAGATCCCGGCCGGCCCGCGCTCGACCCGCTGCCGATAGCGGCGATAGCTCAGAAGGCCATCGACGATCTGCGCCTCGACCGCGTCGAGGTCCACCGGCCCCTCGAGCATCCACACGCCGACGATCATCATCAGATTGTTCGGGCGGTCCATGCGCAGCCAGGTCGTGTCGACCGAGGACATGCGCTCCCGTTGGCTCATTGCTCGCTCCCCTGTCCGTTGGCTTTCTAGCGCTTTTGCATCGGCGCAAGAAGGCGCCACAAGCGTGTTTAGGGCGTTCAGCCTAGGCCGATCCGGTATAGAATGGCTTGCGATGAGCAAGGACACCTATCGCAATCTGCTGCTGACCGAGCTCGAACGTTCGGAGGCCCTGCGCGCCCGCACCGAGGAGGACGAGGCGTTCGGCAAGCAGCGCATCGATCTGCGCGCTTGGCAGGCGGGGCGGCTCGCGCGCACCCACCAGGATCTGCTGGAGAGCCGCCGCTTCCACGCCGCCGCGAAATTCTTCCTGACCGACCTCTACGGGCCGGCGGACATCAGCCGGCACATCGAGGACGTGCGCCGGATCGAGCCGTTGATGACGCGCGTCCTGCCCGATTCGGGCCTCGCGGCGGTCGCGCACGCGGTCGAGTTGAACGCAGTGTCGGAAAGCCTCGACGGGGCGATGGTCGAGGCGCTCGGCGACAAAGCCGCCACGATCGACTTGGCGGCCTACGCCGCCGCCTATCGGGCCGTCGGCCGCGGCGAAGAGCGGGTGCGCCAGATCGACCTCATCGAACGCCTCGGCATGGCGCTCGACAAGCTGACCCATCTCCACTTCATCGGCATGACCCTCAAGATGATGCGCAAGCCCGCGACGCTCGCGGGCCTCGGCGAATTGCAGGGGTTCCTCGAGCGCGGCTATTCCGCCTTCGGCGCGATGCGCGGCGGGGCCGGCGAGTTCGTGACGATCGTGGTGGCGCGCGAGCGGGCGATCTCGCAGGCGGTGCTTTCGGGCGACGACGAGGCGCTGACGCGCCCGCCGGAGCGGTAGCGGCGCGAATCCTTCGCGTCGCGGTCGCCTGTTCACGCGCCGAGCGCGCCCGGATCGGAAGATCCCGCCGGCCATATTTCCAGCACGCCCGCGCAAAGGACCAGAGCGCCGCCCAGCATCTCGGCATTCTGCAGGCGCTCGTCGGCGAGGAAAGCCGCGGACAGGGCGCCGGCGAGGACTTCCGTCATCAGGAGAATCGCGACGCGCGCCGGGTCCAGCCGCATGGCCGCCCACATCAGGCCGGCCATGGACGCTCCCCACCACAGGCCGCCGGTCGCGAGCGCGACCCCGGCCGCTTTCGCAGCGTCGGCGACGGCGAGCGCCGGCGACGGCGCGAGCAGCGGCGCGAGCAGGAGCGTGGCGACGGTCGCGCCGACGGCGAACACGAAGGCCGCCGAAACGGGATCGATATCCGACTTCGTTCGAATGCCGGTCGTCGAAAAGGACCAGAGGATCCCTCCGACGAGCGACATCCATTCCCCGAGGCTTCGCGGCAGCGGCGCCTGACCGCCCGCCCCGAGCATCACGGCCAATCCCGCGAGACCGACGACGATCGCAGCGAGGCGCAAGGGGGGCGTCGGCCACCCCATGACATAGCGACCGATCAGGGTGCTCCACACCGGGCTCAGGAACCAGAGGAGGATGATGATCGCGACGCGCCCGTAGAGGAAACCCACAGAGTAGAGCGCGAAGGCCGCGCCGCCGAGGGCGATGGCGGCCAATCCGAGAGGATCGGCGGCGGCGAGCCGGCGCCGGCCCGCCAGCGCGAAAGGAGACAGCGCCGCCGCCGCCGCGAGCGTGATCGCCAGCGTCCCCCAGGCGCCCCCCAACCCCATCTCCGCCAAGGCGCGAACGGGCAGCCAATAGGCGCCCCAGAACAACCCGGTTCCCAGGGTGATCGCCGAGGCGACCAGCGTCACGGAATTTCTCGACATGCGCCGTCCAAATCCTCGCCGAATCCGTCAACAGTCTGCCGGAGCGGCCTCGATAGCATTCACGGCGTCGGAAGCGAGGCCGGCGACGGCGAGGCGATGATCTCGATTTTCGCCCCTGCCGCCGGTCGGCCCGGAGCAGGTGGTGAACCTCGGAAAGCTGCCGGAGGCGGAGCGGGAGCAGTGCGCCTGGAGCGGACGTTGCCCGACGCCTCTTGTGAACGGGCAGGTCCGACCTGTTTGGACCATGGCTGAGCGCCTTACGGCGCGGCGTGGATGGCCGGGACGAGCCCGGCCATGACGGCCAAGTGGCGTTTGAGGCTGTCAGGGTCGATGTTCCGCCGTTTGGCTCGTTTCGACCAATCCTTCTCCCGCGTCATGGCCGGGCTCGTCCCGGCCATCCACGCCGGCGCCGCCAAGCGCCTCAGGCCCTCGTCGTAGAGCGTGCCGTTCGGACGGTTCGTCATCATGTAGACCCAGCTGCCGCGCATGCCCAATCATAACGCGTAGGATCGTCAAGGCAAGGCGCGAGACCACCGCGATTGCCGTGTGTTAAATCGGTTTCAGGGAATGCCCGCTCCGGGCACCCCCTGGGCCTCCCGGATGGAACGTGCAGGTCGGCTTCGCCGCCGGTTCCCGCCGTCGGGCCATCGGCGACAATCCGCCCTTTTGCCACGCCGCCGGCCGGTTAGGGACAAGCGTTCGTTTCGACCCCCGCCAGCTCGAGCGCGCACGCGAAAGGGCTTGAGCCGCGCCGGCCCTGCGGTCACAATCGCCCTTCCTCCCGGACCGATTCCCGCCGATGCCCGACGCCGCGTCCTTCAACCTCGCTTGGCATTGCCTCGGCCGACAGGCGCAGTTGCGCGGCGGCAAGGTCGCGCTGATCATCGCCGACGGCCCCGATTCGCTGCGCGCCTGGACCTACGCGGAGCTGGACGCCAAAGTCCGCCGCTTCGCCGGCGGCCTGCTGGCGAGCGGGCTCGCGAAAGGCGACCGGGTGATGATCCGCGCGGCGAACGACATCGAGGCGGTCATATCGTTCTTCGCCACGGCCGCGATCGGCTGCGTCGCGCAGCCGGCCTCGCTGATGCTGACGTCGGAGGAGGCGCTGGCGCTGGCGGCCGAC
>CAIZGR010000280.1 GCA_903932535.1 uncultured Hyphomicrobiales bacterium
CTGCTGTCCGCACCTCAACCCGATCGAACGGCTATGGCAGGCGATGCACAAGCCCGTCACCCACGACAAAACCCACGCCAAATTCCGCGACTTCGCCGACGCCGTCCTCGACTTCCTGCGCGAAACCGCGCCGCGCCGGCTCGACGAATTCTCGTCGACCATCACCGACAATTTCCGTGTCGTCGAACCGAAGGATTTTCGGATCCTCGCGTGACGCCGCTATACCCCGATAAAATGAGCCGAAATCTTGTTTTCGCGCTCGTCCGGAAGGACAAAGCGCCATGCCGATTCGCACCCCCCGCGTCTTCACGATTCCGCCCGGCGTCCCGTTCCTGCCGACGCTGAGCCGCGCGCTCCTCGGCGGCGAGCTGATCGACGGCTTTCCCGGTTCCGGCGGGCCGCTGGCGCTCGCCGAGGCGACGATCTACGTGCCGACCCAGCGCGCCGCCGCCGCGCTTTCCGGGGCGCTGCTCGAGGCCAGCGGGCGCGAGAGCATCCTGCTGCCGCGCATCGCGCCGCTCGGGGCGTTCGAGCCGGACGAGGCCGCAACCTTCGCGGAGCCGGGCGCGGACGAAGCGCCCCGCCCCGGCCCGCCGCTCGCGGCCGGCGCGCTCACCCGCCGGCATACGCTGGCGATTCTCGTCCGAAGCTGGGGTCGGGCGCTGCGCGGCGCGATCCGCAGCGCCGGCGCCGACGGGCTGGTGTTCGACGCCCGGGAGCCTGCCCTGGTCGCCTCGACCCCCGCCCAGGCCTATGCGCTCGCAGGCGACCTCGCGGCGCTGATCGACGACCTGATCATCGAGAAGGTCGATCCGAAGGCGCTGGAGAGGCTCGCGCCCGAGGCCTACGACCGCTACTGGGGCATCACCCTCGATTTCCTGAAGATCGCCTTCGCGGCATGGCCGCAGTGGCTCGCCGAGCGGGGCCTCGTCGACCGCGCGGCGCGCGTCGGCATGCTGGTCGAGGCCGAGGTCGCCGGCCTCGCCTCGGGGGCGCGCGTCCAGCGGGGGCCGACGATCATCGCGGGCTCCACCGGCGCCAACCGCGCGACCGCCAACCTCATCGCCGCCATCGCCCGGGCGGAGCAGGGCGCGGTCGTCCTGCCTGCCCTCGACACCCATCTCGACGACCGGGCCTGGGCGATGATCGGCGCCCGCGCGGGCGACGAACAGGGGCTCGCCGGCCATCCGCAGGCGCTCCTCCACCGGCTGATCGGGCTCATCGGCGTCTCGCGTGACGAGGTGCTCACGCTCGGCGCGCCGCCGCCCGCGCTCGCCGCCCGCGCGGCCCTCGTCAGCGAGGCGCTGCGCCCGGCCGATTCGACCGACGCGTGGCGGCTGCGTGACGGAGCGCTCGCGCCCGCAGCCGTCGCCGAGGCGCTCGACGGCGTCGCCGTGATCGTCGCCGACCACGAAACCGAGGAGGCGATCGCCCTCGCGATTGCGATGCGCGAGGTGCTGGAGACGCCCGGCAAGACCGCCGTGCTCGTCACCCCCGATCCCTCGATCGCGCGCCGGGTTTCGGCCGAGCTCGCGCGCTGGGGGGTCGAGGTCGAGGATTCGGCCGGGCGGTCGCTCGGCCAGACCCAGGCCGGCGCGCTCGCCCGGCTCGTGCTCGAGGCGGCGGTGGACTTCCGGCCGCTTTCGCTCCAGGCGCTGCTCGCCCATCCGGCCGCGCGGTTCGGCCGCGCGCGGCGCGCCCGAGACGCCGCCGCGCGGGCGCTGGAGCTCGGCGTCTTCCGCGCCGGCCCGATTCCCTCGCTCGGCGACCTCGAGGCGGCCTTCGCCACGGCGCGCGAGGCGGCGAAGGACAAGCATGCGCACCCGGCCGTAAAATGGATCGGCGAGGGTCCGCGCGCCGAGGCCGAAGAGCTTGCGCTCGACTGCGCAGCGGCGCTGGCGCGGCTGCGCGCGCTCGCCCCCACGACGCCGCTCGGCGACTGGCTCGACGCGCATCGCGCGGCCCTCGCCGTCGTGCTCGCTGCGCCCGAAAGCGAGCGCGTCGCCCCGCACGGGCAAACCGCGCTCGAAGCGCTTTTCGACGAATGGCGGGCGGCTGCGGGCGACGGCTTCCCCTGCGCGGCCGGCGAATACGCCCGCCTCTTCGACGACGCGCTCGCGGGCGTGCGCGCGCCCCCTGCCCCGGGCGGCCATCCGCGCCTCGCGATCTTCGGCCTGCTCGAAGCGCGCCTCCTCCCCTTCGATCGGACGCTGATCGCCGGCCTCGACGAGAAGGTCTGGCCGCCGGCGGTGGACACGGACGCCTTCCTCAACCGGCCGATGCGCGCCGCGCTCGGGCTGTCGCCGCCCGAGCGCCGCATCGGCCAGACGGCGCACGATTTCGTCGCCGCGCTCGGCGCGCGCGAGGCGATCCTCGCCCGCGCGAAGAAGCGCGGCGGCGAGCCGACGGTGGCTTCGCGCTTCCTCCAGCGGATCGGCGCGGCAGCCGGCGGCGAGGCGGTCGCGGCGGCCGAGCGGCGCGGCGGCCGGTATCTCGCCTGGGCGCGCGCGCTCGACCGGCCGGACACGGTCGCGCCGGCCCCGACGCCGGCGCCGAAGCCGCCGGTGGAAAAGCGTCCGCGTTCACTGAGCGTCACCCGGATCGAGACGCTGCGCCGTGACCCCTACGCGATCTACGCCGAGCGGATTCTCCGCCTCGCGGTCCTGGGTCCGATCGAGCGGGAGCTCGGGGCGCGGGAGGCGGGCGAGGCTTGGCACGGGGCGCTCGAGGATTTTGCCGCGGCCTTCCCCATGGGCGCGCTGCCGCAGGATGCGCGCGAAACGCTGCGCCGCTTCGCCCGCGCGCGCTTCGCCGGACTGCTCGCCGACCCGGCCTTCGCCGGCCTCAATTGGCCGAACATCGAGAAGGCGTTCGATTTCATAATCCGTTTCGAGACGGAAAGCCGCGGCGAGATCGATCGGATTTACGTCGAGCGGAATGGCGAGCTGGTTTTTCCGCTCCGCGACGGCCAGCCGTTCAGGCTCACCGCGCGCGCCGACCGGATCGACCGGCTCCGCGACGGGGGCGCGACGCTGATCGACTACAAGAGCGGAACGCCGCCCGGCAAAAGGGAGGTGACGATCGGGCTCGCGCCGCAACTCACCCTCGAGGCCGCGATCCTGATGGCGGGGGGCTTTGCCGAGCTCGGCGCGATGATCCCGAGACGGGCGCTCTATCTCAAGCTCGGCGGCGCGGAGGGCGGCGAGGCGCGGGACGCGGCGGAGAAGGACGCCGTCATAGCGGACCTCGCGCTGCGCCATCTCGCCGACCTGAAAATCCTGCTCGACCAGTTCACCGAGCAGGCGACGCCCTATCTTTCGCGGCCGATGCCGAAATTCGCGAGCCGCTTCGCCGACTACGATCATCTGGCGCGGGTCAAGGAATGGTCGGCGGCCGGCGGCGCCGGCGAAGCGGCTGCGGGAGACGCGTGATGGGCCGGCGGCTGGAGATTCCCGATTCGCTCAGGCGCGATCAGGCGCGCGCTTCCGATCCGGCCGCCTCGGCCTGGGTCTCCGCCAACGCCGGCAGCGGCAAGACCCATGTTCTGACCCAGCGCGTGCTGCGGCTGCTGCTCGACGGGGCCAAGCCTTCGCAGATCCTCGGGCTCACCTTCACCAAGGCCGCCGCCGCCAATATGGCCGGCCGCATCTTCAAGACGCTCGCCGACTGGACGAGCCTCGACGACGAGAAGCTGACGGAAGCGATCGTCGCGACCGGGGCCGGGCGGCCGGGACCGCCGGCGCTGGCCTTCGCCCGGCAATTGTTCGCCCGCACGATCGAGACCCCGGGAGGGCTCAAGATCCAGACCCTGCACGCCTTCTGCGAGCGGCTCTTGCAGGTCTTCCCGTTCGAGGCCAACGTCCCGGCCCATTTCAAGGTCGTCGACGAGCGCGAGGCCGCCGCGCTCATGAGACAGGCGCGCGACCGCGCCATCGCGGCGCTCGGGGCCTCGGCCGCGGGCGAGGCGGCGCTCGATCGCGTCGCACGCGACGCCGGCGCGTTCGGCTTCGACAATCTGCTGACCGAGGCGACGGGCTTCGCCGGGACATTCGCGACCTTCGCCGACGCTTCGCGCTACGGCGAGGCGCTGAGGCGCCGGCTCGGGCTCGACGACGGCGAGACGGCCGCAAGCGTCGAGGCCGAAATGCTCGGCGGCGAGGCCGGGCGGCGACAGCGCCAACGTTGGGCCGGGTTGCTGGCGGCGGGCTCGAAGAGCGATCAGGATCTCGCGGTCGGCTTGCAGGAGGTCGATCAGGCCGACCCCGCGGCTCGCCCGGACGCGCTGCTGAGCGTGTTTTTCACCAGGGACGGCCGCGGGACGCCGCGCGGAACGGATAAGCGCCCGATCGTCACCAAGGCGCTCGCAAAGCGCGAGCCCGCGCTCCTCGAGGACCTGCTCGCCGAGCAGGGGAGACTCGCGGTCCTGCGGGAGAAGCGCCGCGCCGCCGAGACCCTCGAGCGCAGCGCCGCCCTCTTCGCCGTCGCGGGCGCGATCCTGACGAGCTTCGCCGACGCCAAGGCCCAGCGCGGCGCGCTCGACTTCGCCGACCAGATTTTTCGCGCGCTCGCGCTCGTCACCCGCTCCAGCGCCGCCTGGGTGATGCACAAGCTCGACTACGGTCTCGACCACCTGCTGATCGACGAGGCGCAGGACAATTCCGCCGACCAGTGGCGCATCGTCGAGGCGCTGACGGACGAGTTCTTCGCGGGCGAGAGCGCGCGTCCGCGCAATCGCACGGTGTTTGCGGTCGGCGACGAGAAGCAGTCGATCTTCTCCTTCCAGGGCGCCGCGCCCGAGCGATTCGCTCAGATGCGGCGCCATTTCGAGCGGCGCGCCCGCGACGCTGAGAAACCCTTCGCCAGCGTGCCGCTGAACTTCTCCTTTCGCTCCGCGCCCGCCATCCTCGCCGCCGTCGACCTGATCTTCGCGTCGGAGGCGGCCTGGCGCGGCGTCGCCGCCGAGGGCGAGCCGCCGCCGGCGCACGAGCCTATCCACAAAGCCATGAAGGGGGTAGTCGAGATCTGGCCGACGGTCGGAGCGCAGAAAGCGCCCGACCCCGACGACTGGCGGATGCCGCTCGACGAACCCGCGGCCCACGAGCCCGCGGTCGTCCTCGCCCGCAGGATCGCCGACCGGATCGCCCGGTGGCTTCGGCCGGACTCGCGCGATCGCGTCGTCGACGCGCGGAGCGGCGCGCCGCGGCCCATCCGTCCGGGCGACGTGATGATTCTGGTCAGGCGCCGCAACATCTTCTTCGAGGCGATGATCCGCGCGCTGAAAGAGCGCGGCGTCGAGGTCGCCGGCGCCGACCGGCTGAAGCTCAACGACCATATCGCGATCATGGACCTCCTCGCCGTCGGCCGCGCGGCGCTGACGCCCGACGA
>CAIZGR010000281.1 GCA_903932535.1 uncultured Hyphomicrobiales bacterium
CCTTCCGGTCCAGTCCGGCTCCGATCGCATCCTGGCGTCGATGAATCGCCGCCATCGCGTGAGCGACTATCTCGCCATCGTCGCCCGGGCGCGCGCGGCGCGGCCGGACATCGCGCTGTCTTCCGACTTCATCGTCGGCTATCCCGGCGAGACGGACGGCGATTTCGAGGCGACGCTCGATCTCGTCCGCGCCGTCGGCTTCGCCTCCTCGTATGCTTTCAAATATTCCCCCCGCCCCGGAACGCCCGCCGCGGAGATGGGCGGACAGGTCGACGACCGCGTCAAGGCCGCCCGGCTCGCAGCTTTGCAGACGCTGCTCGAGGACCAGAGGCAAGCGTTCAACCGGGCCTGCGTCGGGCGGCGCCTCGCGGTCCTGTTCGAGAAGCCGGGACGTCACGAAGGCCAGGTGATCGGCCGTTCGCCATACATGCAGGCGGTTTTCGCGGACGGCCCGCCGGCGCTGATCGGCCAGATGGCGGAGGTCGAGATCGCCGGCCTCAGCGCCAATTCGCTGCGCGGCCGCATTGTCTCGCCAACGTCGTCAAAACAGGATTTGATCCCCAGTGCAGGATGATTCGGATCGAGAACCGGAACCGAGGGAGAGCGTCGATTTGAAGCCACAGGATCCGTCGCCGTCGCGCCTCGCCGCCGCCGCGCCCACGCCGAATCCGACGCCTCGCGAATCGAAGCCTGTGGAAATCTCGATCGCCTTTCCCGACAACGCCGCCGCGTCCGTCGTCTTCGGCCACTACGATCAGAACATCGCCCGCATCGAGCGGACGCTGGGGGTATCGGCCTACGCCAACGGCAATCAGGTGGTGATCAAAGGCCCCAAGGGGGCGAGCGAGCAGGCGCGCCGCGTGTTCGAGATGCTGTACGAGCGGGTCAAGATGGGTCAGCCGGCGGGCGAAGGCGACGTCGAAGGCGCCATCGCCGAAAGCGCCTATCCGGGCCTCCTGTTCCCGGGCGACGAGGGGGCGAGAGAGAGTTTCGGGGTCGTCAGGACCCGCAAGCGCGGCGTCGTGCGTGCGCGCAACGCCGCGCAGGACCGCTATCTGGCCGCCTTGCGCAAATTCGAGCTGGTGTTCGCCGAGGGGCCGGCGGGGACGGGCAAGACCTGGCTCGCGGTCGGCCACGCGGTGTCGCTGCTCGAGCAAGGCCTGGTGGAGCGGCTGATCCTGTCGCGCCCGGCGGTCGAGGCCGGCGAGCGGCTCGGATTTCTTCCCGGCGACATGAAGGAGAAGGTCGATCCCTACCTCAGGCCCATCTACGACGCGCTCTACGACTTCATGGACGGACGCATGGTCGAGCGCGGCATCCAGACCGGCATGATCGAGATCGCGCCGCTCGCCTTCATGCGCGGGCGGACCTTGTCGAAGGCCGCCGTGCTGCTCGACGAAGCGCAGAACGCCACCGCGATGCAGATGAAGATGTTCCTGACCCGGCTCGGAGAAGGGTCGCGGATGATGATCAACGGAGATCCGACCCAGACCGACCTCGCGCCCGGCCAGAAATCGGGTCTCGGCGACGCCATCCGCCTCCTGTCGACGAATCCTCGGATCGGCCACGTCCGCTTCGCCCATATGGACGTCGTGCGGCACGATCTCGTTCGCCAGATCGTCGAGGCCTACGAGCGCGCCGGACACGAAGGGCCTCCCGCCGCATCCCCATGAAGCTCGCGCTCGACATCGGCACGGCGTCGCCCTTGTGGCGCAAGCTGCCGCGCGCCCGGACGCTGGCGCGCGAAACGATCGCGGCTTGCGTCGTCGAGAGCGGGCTCGAAGCCAGCGACGGCGTCGAGGTGAGCCTGCTCCTGACCGGCGACGCGGAGGTGCGGGCGCTCAACGCCCGATGGCGCGGGCAGGACAAGGCGACCAACGTCCTGTCCTTCCCGGCCGCGCCGATCGACCGGCCGGGCGAGCAGCACATGCTGGGCGACATTGCGCTGGCGTTCGAGACCCTGGCGCGCGAGGCCGAGGCGTCTGAAGTCCCGCTCGCCGACCACTATCGTCACCTTGTGGCGCATGGCTTTTTGCACCTGATCGGTTACGATCACCAGACTGACGAAGAGGCCGAGCGCATGGAGGCGCTCGAGAAGAGGATCCTGGCTCGGCTCGGGGTTGCGGACCCCTATGCGGACGGAGCCGACACGGCATGAACGAAACGACCCACGACGAGCAGGAACAAGAAGAGGCGGAGCCGGTTTCCCCTTCGGCGCGAGAACCGTCTCCCGGGCTGTTCGAACGATTGCGGGGGCTGTTCGGCCTCGCGCCCGGCTCCGTCCGCGACGACATCGAGGACGCGATCGACGAAAGCGCGAGCGCCGAGTTCACCCCGCAGGAGCGCGCGATCCTCAAGAACGTGCTGGCGCTGCATGACGTTCGGGTGGCCGACGTCATGCTGCCGCGCGCCGACATCGTGGCGTTGCCGCTCGACGCCACGCTGCGGGAGGCCCTCGACCTCTTCCGCAACGCCGGGCACTCGCGCCTGCCCGTTTACGGGGAGACGCTCGACGACCCGCGCGGCATGATTCACATCCGCGATTTCCTGGTCTTCCTCGCTTCGGATCCCCGCTTCGGACTGACAGGCGCCGGGAATGGCGAAACCCAGGCAGGCGGCGCCTCGGCCGGGCTCGACACGCCGCTGTCGGAGACGCAGATTCTGCGGCCGGTGCTGTACGCGCCGCCGTCGATGCCGGCTCTCGACCTGCTGCTGCGCATGCAGATGTCGCGGACCCACATGGCGCTGGTGATCGACGAATACGGCGGCACCGACGGGCTCGTCTCGATCGAGGACGTCGTCGAATCGATCGTCGGCGACATCGAGGACGAGCACGACCAGACCGAAACGCCGATCCACGCCGAGGGCGAAGGGGTGTTCATCGTCGAGGCGCGGGCGTCGCTCGACGAGGTCTCGGAAGCGCTGGGTTTCGACTTCGCTTCGCTCGCCGACGCCGACGGGGTCGACACCATCGGCGGTCTCGTCACGGCGTCGGCGGGGCGCGTGCCGAGCCGGGGGGAAATCCTGAGAGGACCCGGCGAATTCGAATACGAAATTCTCGACGGCGATCCGCGCCGCATCAAGCGGCTCAAGATTTCGCGGCTCGCGGGGCGGGCGCCGCGGCCAAGCCCGAAGGCCTCGGTCGAGCCTCCCGCCTCGCGCGACATCGAGTAGGACGGATCGAGCGGCGTTTCGTCCGAGCGATTGGGGGGCATGCGGCGCGACATCCAAAGGCGGCTGCGAACAGTCTTCGACGGCGGGTATCGGCATTTTCTTCCGGTTATCCGAAATCCGTGCTAACTATCGATCTCACCGGGCTCCCAGCCGCGCCGCACGGCGGCGCCGGGCGTGGGCGGGAACGCGAAAGGGATGCCGACATGCCATCGCTCGCCACGACAGACGTTCCGAAGGGACCGTCATCGCGCTGGCGCCGCGATCGCGGACCGAAAGCAAAAGCGCCGGCGAGCGAGGTTGGCGTTGGACCGCGGCCCGACCGCCCCGGCCTGATCGTCCCCGGCGCGCGAGGTCGCTTGGACTCCGTCCGCCCTCGGCGCCGACAAGCGGCGATCCTGCCCGAAGTCCCTGAAAACAGGGGATCCTCGGTCCGGAAATCCTCCATGGCAGGGCTTAACCCTCTGAAACCAGGGGGCCGGTGGCCAAGAATCGCGCCCCTTGGAGACGGTAGGAGGCCAGCCGGCGCGCAAGCCAGTCGTTCCGTTCGGACCCCGAGGCCGCTCTCGTGACCGAGGCGGCTCGAATCTCGCGTCCGGCGGAAGGCTTGGCCGATCTGCCCAAAGCCGTGATCCTCGCGCGAGGGTGGCGCAGGCGGGCGATCGCGCTCCTGTCGGGCGCGATCGGCGCCTTGGCGTTGCCGCCGTTCGGCCTGTTCCCGGCGATGGTCGTCCCGTTGAGCGTCGCGGTCTGGCTGATCGACGGATCGCAACGCGGCGCCGGCGGTTCGACTGCGCTCGCCCGGTCGAAGGCCGCCTTCGGCGCCGGTTGGTGGTTCGGGCTGGGCTACTTCCTCGCCGGCCTCTGGTGGGTGGGGGCGGCGTGCCTCGTCAACGGGGATACGTTCGTGTGGGCGCTGCCGCTCGCCGTGATCGCCCTGCCCATGGGGCTGGCGTTCTTTCCGGCTTTCGGCTTTGCGCTCGCGGCGCTTCTATGGCCGCCGGGCCCCTGGCGAATTTTCGCGCTGGCGTTCGGGCTGGGCGTGAGCGAATGGGCGCGAGGTCTTCTGCTGACCGGCTTCCCGTGGAACGATATCGGCATGGCGCTCGGATCCAACCTGACGCTGGCGCAGATCGCTTCCGTCGTCGGCCTGCACGGGCTCGGCTTCATCGCCATCGCCATTTTCGCGGCGCCCGCGACGCTCTGGCGCGACCGGGACGGCGGCTTCTCGCCGGCGCCGGCGATCCTCGCCGGCCTCGCGCTCATGGCGATCGCCGCCTTCGGCGCCGAGCGGCTGGCCGCGCCGCCGAGCGCGACCGTCCCCAATGTCCGGCTGCGGCTGATGCAGCCCAATGTCTCGCAGGGTCCATCCTTCGCGCCGCAGAACAAGGACGCCATCATGCGGCGCTACCTGGAGTTGTCCAGCCGCGGCGGCGGCCGGGACCTCGGGGACGCCGGCGTGACCCACCTGATATGGCCGGAGTCGGCGTTTCCGTTCATCCTCTCGCGCGATCCGCAGGCGCTCGGCGACATCGCCTCCCTGCTCGGCCCCGGCGTGCTGCTGATTACCGGCGCCGCGCGGGCGGACAGGAAATCGGGGCGCGACCCGGAATACTACAATTCCATCGAGATCGCCGGCCGCGACGGCCTCTTGCGCGAGCGCTACGACAAGCAGCATCTCGTGCCTTTCGGCGAGTACGTCCCGTTCGAGGCGGTTCTGAAAAAGAGCGGCGTCACCGAGTTCGTTCAGGCGCCGGGCGGCTTCACGGCCGGGACCGGCCCGCGGGCGCTGCACCCGCCCGGCCTGCCGAGCGCGACGCCGCTGGTCTGTTACGAGGCTGTTTTTCCAGCGGAAATCGGCGACGCCTTCTCTTACGCCGAGCGGCCCGGCTGGTTGTTGAACCTCACCGACGACGCTTGGTTCGGGACGACGCCCGGCCCGTATCAGCACTACGCGCAGGCGCGGTTGAGAGCGATCGAGCTCGGCCTTCCGCTGGTGCGCGTGGCCAATTCCGGCATATCGGCGGCGATCGACGGCCGGGGCCGCGAAGTCGCCGCCACGCCGCTCGGCGCCGAGGCCGTGCTCGATGTCGATCTCCCCGAAGCCCTGCCCCCAACCTGGCAATCGCGCTTCGGCTCGCTCAGCGCGGCGGCGATCGCCATCGCGCTCTTTGCGTTAACCTTCGTCCGAAGAAACCGCTCACGGAGTAAACCCTGGATTGCATTGCCGGGGGTTGCGCGCTAAGCGTGCTTTACGTGTTTCCGCTGCGTCATTTTGCGGCGGATGGCGATTCGCGTGGAAGGCAATATCGGGATCGAACCGGTGAAACGTCCGTTGAACAGCGTCGATGTCAACGTAGGCGCTCGGATGCGGACGGGTCGGGCCATGATCGGCATGAGCCAAAGCAAGCTGGGCGAAATTCTCGGCGTCACGTTCCAGCAGATCCAGAAGTATGAAAAAGGCGTAAATCGGGTCAGCGCCAGCCGTCTCAGGCAGGCCGCGAATGTGTTCAACGTCGACATCGACTGGTTCTACGAAGACGTTACGGCCGGGCAGGGCGCCAACGGCTTCGCCGAAGGCGGATCGCGCGCGCTCCACGTTCAGTTTCTGTCGACGGCGGAAGGGTTCAAGCTCAATCGCGCCTTCACGCGCATTCGCGACCCGAAGGTCCGGCGCAAGATCATCGATCTCGTGGAATCGCTCGCGACGCCCGACGAGGACGGAGACGCGGCGGTTCTGGATGATGTTCGTTAAAACGAACGATTTCGCCGAAACCGTCTTGACGTATCGAACGACCGCTGTCACAAACGGCGCCGGCTCGGCCGTCCGGACACGAGACGGTCGTCACGAAAGGCTTGTTTCGCCAAGGAGATCGTTCATATGGCTCGTCTGAATTACGAATTCACGAGTGAATCCGTTTCTGAAGGGCATCCCGACAAGGTTTGCGACCGCATTTCGGACGAGGTCGTCGATCTGTTTTTCCGCGAAGGCGCCAAGGCGGGCCTCGACCCTTACCAGATCCGCGTCGCCTGCGAGACCCTCGCCACGACCAATCGGGTGATCATCGCCGGCGAAGTGCGCGGCCCGAGCATTCCGACCGAGCAGATCGTCGAGGGGACCCGGCAGGCCATCAAGGACATCGGCTACGAGCAGGAGGGCTTCCACTGGCGCGAGGCCGACATCGAGGTGCTGCTGCACGCCCAGTCCGCCGACATCGCCCAGGGCGTCGACGCCGCCGGCAACAAGGACGAGGGGGCCGGCGACCAGGGCATCATGTTCGGCTACGCCTGCCGCGAGACGCCCGAGCTGATGCCCGCGCCGATCTATTACGCCCACAAGATCCTGCGCGAGATTTCCCAGGCCCGCCATGCCGGCGTCGAGAAGACGCTCGGCCCCGACGCGAAGAGCCAGGTGACGGTGCGCTATCAGAACGGCAAGCCGGTCGAGGCGACCCAGATCGTCGTTTCCCATCAGCATGTCGTCGAGTCGCTGACGTCCGAGGACGTCGCCAGGCTCGTCCGTCCCTACGTCGAAGCGGCGCTGCCCGCCGGCTGGATCACGGCCAACACCGTCTGGCACATCAATCCGACCGGCAAGTTCTTCATCGGCGGCCCCGACGGCGACTGCGGGCTCACCGGCCGCAAGATCATCGTCGACACCTACGGCGGAGCGGCGCCCCACGGCGGCGGAGCCTTCTCCGGCAAGGACCCGACCAAGGTCGACCGTTCGGCGGCTTACGCTGCGCGCTATCTGGCCAAGAACGTCGTCGCCGCCGACCTCGCCGACCGCTGCACGCTGCAACTCTCCTACGCCATCGGCGTGGCGCGGCCGCTGTCGATCTACGCTGACCTGCACGGAACCGGGCGGATCGACGAGGGCAAGCTCGAGAAGGCTCTGGCGGAGATCATGAATCTCAGCCCGCGCGGCATCCGCGAGCATCTCCATCTCAACAAGCCGATCTACGCTCGCACCTCGTCGTACGGCCACTTCGGCCGCGCGCCGGACGCGGACGGCGGCTTCTCTTGGGAGAAGACCGATCTCGCGGACACGCTGCGCCGCCTCGCCTAAAGGCGCGCGCAAGCCCGGCCACGCATGACGGACGGCGTCGAAAGCGCTCCCGAATCGCGGCGGCGCACGCTCTACGGGCGCAGCCGCGGAAAAACGCTGCGCGCCGGACATCGGCGGCTGGTCGCCGAAAACCTGCCGAAGCTCGAGATCGAGCCTGAGGCGTTCGACGCCGGGACGCTTTTTCGCGTGGCGCCGAAGGCGTGCTGGCTGGAGATCGGCTTCGGGGCCGGCGAACACTTGATCGAACAGGCGAAAGCCAACCCGCACGTCGGCCTCGTCGGCTGCGAGCCGTTTCTCAACGGCGTCGCGGCGGCGCTGGCCGGCGTCGAGCGGGAGGGGCTCGCCAACGTCCGGCTGCGGCGCGGCGACGCGCAGACGCTGGTGGAGGCTGCGCCCGACGGCTTCTTCTCCCGGGTCTTCCTGCTCTACCCCGACCCCTGGCCGAAGCGACGGCACAACAAGCGGCGCATCGTCTCGGACGCGATGATCGACGCGCTCGCGCGCGTCGTCGCGCCCGGGGGTGAGATCCGCTTCGCCACCGACATCGACGACTACGCCGGCTGGACGCTCGGGCGCTTCCTCGATTCGCCCCGCTTTCGCTGGGCTGCCGCGACCGCGGTCGATTGGCGCACCCCCTGGCCGGAATGGCGTCCGACGCGCTATGAAGAAAAAGCCCACAGGGCTGGCCGGGCGTCCGTTTACCTCACCTTCGTTCGAACGTGAGCAAGAGGCAGGCGCGATTCCGTCATGAAGGCGGACCCCGGCCGGGAGAGGCGGCGCGTCGAAGGGTTGGTCATGTCGGATAGCGTTGATCGTCGAACGGTTCTCAAGGGCGTCGCCGCATCGGCGGCGGCGATAAATCCGGTCATGGAGGCCCTGGCGGGGCAGCCGGACGGCCTGCAATTCGAGCCGCCGGTCCCCTTCTCCTACGATCTCTTCAAGGAGCATGCGCGCGAGCGGGCGCGTCAGCCCTACCAGCCGCCGCCGCGGCCGGCTCCGGAGGTGCTCCAGAAGATCAACTACGAGGAATGGGGGAAGATCCGGTACCGCAACGACTACGCGCTGTTCGCCAACGGCCCCGGTCCCTTCCCGATCACGTTTTTCCATCTGGGGCTGTTCTTCCAGAAGGCGGTCGGCATGCACGTGATCGAGGGCGCCCAGTCGCGCAAGATCATCTACGAGCAGGCCTATTTCGAGATGCCGGCCAATTCGCCGGCGCGCGACCTGCCGTTGGGGGCGGGTTTCGCGGGGCTGCGCATCCAGGAGCCGCGCGGCGGCGAGCTCGACTGGCGCAAGAACGACTGGGTCGCCTTCCTCGGCGCCGCCTATTTCCGCTCCATCGGGGAGCTGCGCCAGTACGGCCTCTCCGCGCGCGGCATCGCCCTCGACGTCGCCGTCGCCGACCGGCCGGAGGAATTCCCGGATTTCACCCAGTTCTACATCCAGTCGGCCCCCGACGGCGACACATTGACGCTTTACGCCCTGATGGAGGGACCCTCGATCGTCGGCGCCTACCGCTTCATGATGACGCGCGGCAAGGGCGTCGTCATGGACATCCAGGCCTCGCTCTACGTCCGCGCCCAGGTGTCGCGCTTCGGCATCGCGCCCTGCACCTCGATGTACTGGTTCTCGGAGACGAAGAAGGAGACCGCCTTCGACTGGCGCCCCGAGGTGCACGATTCGGACGGGCTCGAGATGTGGTCGGGCAACGGCGAGCGGCTGTGGCGCGCGCTCAACAATCCGCCGCGCATCATGGTGTCGTCGTTCATGGACGACAACCCGCGCGGCTTCGGCCTGATGCAGCGCGACCGGATGTTCGACCACTATCTCGACGGGGTCGATTACGACAAGCGCCCGAGCCTGTGGGTCGAGCCCCAGCCGGGGCCGGACGGGCAGGGCTGGGGCAAGGGCTCGATCCAGCTCTGCGAGATCCCGACCGACGACGAGATCCACGACAACGTGGTGGCGATGTGGGTGCCGGCCCTGCCGGTGCCGGCGGGGGCGGAGCTGCATCTCAACTACAAGCTCTACTGGCAAGCCGAATCGCCCGTCCCCTCGACCCTCGGCAGGGTGGTCGCGACCCGGCTCGGGCGCGGCGGCCAGCCGGGCCAGCCGCGGCCGAAGGGCGTGCGCAAGTTCATGGTCGAGTTTCTCGGCGGCCCGCTGGCGACGCTGCCCTACGGCGTCAAGCCGGAGCTGGTGGTCTCGGCCTCGCGCGGGACGTTCGGCTCCTATCAGTTGATCGAGGCGGTCCCCGACGGCGTCCCCGGCCATTGGCGGGCGCAGTTCGACCTGGTCGTCGACGGGCCGGACCCGGTGGAGATGCGCGCCTTCCTGAAGTCGGGCGACCAGCCGATGACCGAGACCTGGCTCTTCCAATATCACCCGTTCTGACCGGCCGGCCGCCGCCTCGGCGCCGCAGCCGCTGTAGCCGCGCTCGCTGAGCGCGGCGCCGCCGTCCTCGCCTCATGCGCACGGTTCCCTGTTACGCCAGGGACCATCGTGGCGAGGCTCAAAGGGCCGAATCCGTCCAGCAGGCCGCTTGGCTCGAAATGTCCGGCGCGTCGGTCTCTTCCACCGTGACGCTCGACGGGACTTTGGCGCTCGATGTCGTGGGCGGCTTCACGCTGGCCAGCGGCGAGGTGTTCGACTTCCTCAGCGGCTTCTCGGGCCTCTCCGGCGGCTTCAGCGGCGTGACGGTCGACGGCGCGGCTTGCTCCGCCAAATCGGCGGACGTCTGGACCCTGCGCCGGCGGCTTCGACCTCACCATGGGCCTCGGTGCGAACGTCCTCAGCTTCGAGGTCGCGTCGAGCGGAGGAGGAGGAGGCGCCGTCCCCGAAGCCTCGACCTGGGCGATGATGGTCGCGGGCTTCGCCGGGCTCGGCGCGCTGGGGCGGCGGAGGTTGGCGCACGCTCGACCCCGCGCTTCCTCTTTTGCCGGCGGCGGATGCGCTGAAGGCGACGTCAGGAAAAGCGTTACCGAGCCCGGCGATCGGGTCGGCGTCGATCGGATCGCACTCGGCCGCCTTGGCGAAGCGCGGAATGCTTTCGCGCTCGACGACGATTGGCCAACGAGGTCGCGACGCCTCGAGACAATGTAGGAATTCCGGCGCCGCGCGAGCGGGGCGAGGCGGACTCCCGGCGACAACAGCGCCGCGGCGCCGTAAGATGACGGGCGCTTGACAGGCGCCGCGGGGCGCGAAAGAGTTGACCATTCGGTCAAGTTTACTCCACGCCGCCCGCGCCGGCCTTACCGGAGACGCCATGACGATCGCCGCCCGCCGCCAAGGATTGTCCGATGTCGCGACCGCGCGGCTGGACCGCAAGACCATCGACGAGAATTTCCGCGATCTCCACCCGCCGCTCAGCCGCCACGAGGCCAAGGTCGAGGCGGACCGCTGCTATTTCTGCTTCGACGCGCCCTGCCAGCAGGCCTGCCCGACCGCGATCGACGTTCCGCTGTTCATCCGCCAGATCGCGGCCGGCAACCGCACGGGCGCCGCCAGGACGATCTTCGAGGCCAACATCATGGGCGGCATGTGCGCCCGCGTCTGCCCGACCGAGACGCTGTGCGAAAAGGCCTGCGTGCGCGAAGCCGCCGAGGGCCGGCCGGTCCGGATCGGGCTCCTGCAGCGCTATGCGACCGACGCGGTCATCGAGACGGGCCGATCGCCCTTCACCCGCGCCGCGCCGACCGGCAAGCGCGCCGCCATCGTCGGCGCCGGGCCGGCGGGTCTCGCCTGCGCCCATGCGCTCGCGGTCGCGGGCGTCGAGGTCACGATCTTCGAAGCGCGCGGCAAGCCCGGCGGCCTCAACGAATACGGCATCGCCGCCTACAAGACGGTCGACGACTTCGCCGCGAAGGAGGCGGCCTTCATCCTGTCCGTCGGGGGCGTCGAGGTGCTCTACGGCCTCGCGCTCGGCGAGCACGTGACGATCGCGGAGCTGCGGCGCGACTACGACGCGGTGTTCCTCGCCATCGGCCTCGGGGCGGCCAACAAGCTCGGCCTGCCGGGCGAGGCCGACCTCGAGAACGTCGCCGACGCGGTCGACTACATCGCCGCGCTGCGCCAGGCGGAGGATCGGACGCTGCTGCCGGTCGGCCGGCGGGTGGTCGTCATCGGCGGCGGCATGACGGCGATCGACGTCGCGGTGCAGTCGAAGCGGCTCGGGGCGCAGCACGTGACGATCGTCTACCGGCGCAGCCAAGAGCACATGAAGGCGAGCCGGTTCGAGCGCGAGCTGGCCCAGACGAGTGGCGTCGTCATCCGAACCTGGACGCGGCCGGCGGCGATCGAGGGCCATGCGGGCCTCTTCAGCGGCGTCCTGTGCGAGGACACGCATGAGCACGAGGGGGTGCTCGCCTCTCCCGGCTCGGTGTTCCGCATCGAGGCCGACATGCTGTTCACCGCCATCGGCCAGCGCGGCACCCCCGACGCGTTCGACGGCGCCGGGATCGAAGTCAAGGCCGGACGCATCGTCGTCGACGGCGAACGGCGCACCAGCGCCCCCGGCGTCTGGGCCGGCGGCGACTGCGTCGCGGGCGGCGACGACCTGACGGTCGTCGCGGTCGAGGACGGCAAGCAGGCCGCCCGCTCCATCCTCTCCGCGCTCGGCGTCTCCGCCTGAATCTTTAGCGAGGGCCCCATGGCCGATCTGCGCACTGAATTTCTCGGCGTGAAGTCGCCCAATCCCTTCTGGCTCGCCTCCGCGCCGCCGACCGACCGGAAGGTCAACGTCGAGCGCGCCTTCCGCGCCGGCTGGGGCGGCGTGGTGTGGAAGACGCTGGGCGAAGCCGGGCCGCCGGTCGTCAACGTCTCGGGCGCGCGCTACGGCGCCATTCACGGGCCGGACCGCCGCCTGATCGCGCTCAACAACATCGAGCTGATCACCGACCGCGACCTCGAGGTCAACCTGCACGAGATCAAGGAGGTCAAGCGCGCGTGGCCCGGCCGGGCGCTGATCGTGTCGTTGATGGTGCCCTGCGACGAAGAGTCGTGGAGGGCGATCCTCGCCCGGGTCGAGGAGACCGGGTGCGACGGCGTCGAGCTGAATTTCGGCTGCCCGCACGGCATGTCGGAGCGCGGCATGGGCTCGGCGGTCGGCCAGGTGCCGGAATATGTCGAGATGGTCACGCGCTGGTGCAAGGCGGCGACCCGCATGCCGGTGATGGTGAAGCTGACGCCCAACGTCGCCGACATCCGCCCGCCGGCGCGCGCGGCGAAAAAGGGCGGCGCCGACGCGGTGTCGCTGATCAACACCATCAACTCGCTCATGGGAATCGACCTCGACACGATGGCCCCGCCGGACGCGATCGACGGCAAGGGCACCCACGGCGGCCTGTGCGGCCCGGCGGTGAAGCCGATCGCGCTCGCCATGGTCGCTGAAATCGCGCGCGATCCGACCCTCGCCGGCCTGCCGATCTCGGCGATCGGCGGCGTCACGACTTGGCGCGACGCCGCCGAATATATCGCGCTCGGCGCCGGCACCGTGCAGGTCTGCACCGCGGCGATGACCTACGGCTTCAAGATCGTCGAGGAGATGACCTCGGGCCTCGCGGCCTACATGGACGCCAAGGGCTACGCCGGGATCGACGCCTTCCGCGGACGCGCCATCGGCTCGATCGCCGACTGGCAGCACCTGAACCTCAACTATGTCGCCAAGGCGCACATCCATCAGGATCTCTGCATCAAGTGCGGCCGTTGCCACATCGTCTGCGAGGATACGTCGCATCAGGCGATCGTGGCGAAGCTCGACGGCGAACGGCGTTTCGAAGTCGACGAGGCCGAATGCGTCGGCTGCAACCTCTGCGCGCTGGTTTGCCCGGTCGAGGGCTGCGTCACGCTCGACCGCAAGACGGACGGCGTCGATCCGCGCACCGGCCTGCCCTACGACCGCCCGCCGCTCGCCTGGACGGCGCACCCGAACAATCCTGCGGTCAAGGCGGCGGAATAGAAGGGGTGCGAGCCAAAGCCGCTTTGCCGGACCGGGAGGGTTGGCGGCGAGCGCGGCCCAGTGGTCCTCCCAATCGCCGTTCAGGTGATTGATCGGCAGCGCGAGCATGGGCTCGACGCGGCGGCCGGCTCGCGCGCGTCTGAGCTTGCGCCGAGCGCAGCGCGCCGCCCCTGAGCCGTCGCGCTCAGAGCGCGAAGTTCCCGCCTCAAGGCGGTGGATTTGTTGTTGCGGCGCTTTCCCGAAGGCCCGCGTGGGCTTAAAGCTCAGGCGGCGACGCCG
>CAIZGR010000282.1 GCA_903932535.1 uncultured Hyphomicrobiales bacterium
CATCTCCTTGCGGGGGATGAGCAAATATGCATCAATGTATATTCGGCGTCAACGTGAAAATACGTCAACGCATATTTTTCTCGACGCGTTGGCGCGGCGGCCGGCGCGTGGCATGAAGCAGGGGCTGAGCGCCGAGGCGGCGTGGCGGAGGCGAACCTACGCCACGTGCTTCTTCGCGGCTTCGGCGATTGCTTCCTCGGCCCATTCGTTGAGGCTCTTGCCGGCGAGTTCCGCCGCGAGCGCCGCGCTGGCGTGGGTGTCGGGGGCGATCCGGAACATCACCTTGCCGGAATAAGGCTTCTGCGGCGCCTTGCCGACCCGGGCGCAGGTCTCGAGATAGTCGTCCACGGCTTCCCGGAACGCCGCCCTGAGAGCCTCGACGCTGTCGCCATGGAAGCCGACGCCGTCGCGAATGCCGGCGATCCTGCCGAACAGGATGCCGTCATCGTCGTCGTATTCGATGCGGGCGCTGTAGCCCTTGTGCGTCATGAAATTCTTCACGGCTTGACTCCCAACCGGATCAGATACGCCCGCGCGCCGCGGACCTGGTAGCGTTTGGCTTCCTTCGCCGGGTGCGGGCGGTGGAACGTTTCGATCTCGCCATCCTTCTCGAAACGGACCCGCGATCCCGAACCCTCGATGACCGCGCAGCCGACGGCGACCAGCAGCGCCTCGACGGCGGCCCATTCCAGCGTCCCCGGAACCGGGTCCCTGAAGATGGCCGCAAGGGTCTTGCTCTGCTTGCTGTTCATGCAAGCACTATCGCGCGGCGCGCGTGTGATTGCAAGCGAAAAACGCTAGCAGACCGGCGGTTCAGCCCGTGCCCTCGCCGGCGCCTTGAGGATGGAGAGGCGCGGAGTTCAGGCGCGCCGCACGCTTTCGTCGGCCGCCGCCGTTTCGAAGGCCGCCGCCGCTTCGGAGGTTCTCTCGAACGAAGAATAACCGCGCCCGGCGACGAACACCGTCCAGGGGCGGTCACGGGAGCGGCCGGGGACTGTCTCGTAGACGCCGTTCCTGCCGATCGTATCTTCGAAGATCGGATGATAGCCGAGCGACACGTTCGCGTTCGCCATGAACCCGGCCCCGCGCCGATAAGGGCGGTGCAGCCCGACAGATTCCGCCCATGGCTCGCTGCGCGCCCGGACGGCCCAACCCGTCCCGGCCAACGTCCGCTCATAGTACGTGCGAGCCTCCTCGATGGAGCCGAACGGCGCGGCCGGATCGCGAGAGGGCGACGCGAAAACGAGGCGCCGAAACGTCGCTTGGTCGGGGCCGAGCGTGACGGCCGCGCCGGCCCGGGTGACGGAATCCGGGTCGGAAAAGCCGAGAATTCGGTCGATGCGGAAAGTTCGAACCGCGTCGCGCATGTGGCAAAAGGCGACGATCCGGCCGTCTGTTTCGGCGTCGTCGTCGAAAATGATGGCCCCGATCGTGATCAGGCGCGTGGTGTGCTCGCCCTCGGCGTCCCGGTAATGGATTCGAACGTGCGACCAGACGCGCTTGTCGCTCGGCGCTATGGCCGCCTCGGGCGTGGATTTCGCCACCTCGGGGTGGGGGGTCGCCGCCTCGGGCGTGGAGGTCGCGGCCTGGTTTCGTCTGCCGAACAACCGAGTCCAGAACCCCATGGGTCCGCCTCTCAATTTTCCCTCAACAGAAACTTTTTCCGAACGCATCACGAACGTCGTTGACTCGATCTTCCGACTTTGCCAAATTGCGAGAGAGAACGGGAGTTACTTGCGGGGCGGTTATGGCGGATCGGGAAGATGTTGAGGAGATTCTTTGTGTTCGGATTGGCTCAATAGGGCGTGAGTTAGCCAAAGCGACTGGACCTCTGGCGATGGAGCTACGGCGGGATCTAGCCGCTTGCGCGCAATCCCTAGCGCAACTTGCGCAACTACTTCTGGCGGAAGATGCAGCCCACTCGTCCGGGCAAGATGTTCCGCCGCCAGAATTGCGCCCCGCACGGCGCCCAGAAATTGCTTTTGCGATATCGCAAACACAGCGGGTTCATTAAGGCGCGGCGGCGGCGCGTCCGAAGAAGCGGCTTTTTCTTTTTCCTCTGCGAGGGCCTGTCTTACGAGCGACGCGAGCGTTTCGCTCGGCACGACGCCTTTGAGCCACCGGGACACTGTTGGTTGGGTGACGCCGACGCGTTCTGCAACTGGCTCTTGCTTCCCGCCGAGAAGGTCAACCAACTCCGTCAGATCGTCGCGAAAAGCCATCCTGAATCATATTCCGCCGCGCATAGCTCGATCAAATGCGTGAGCGCATTGACAGGCCCATACGTTCGCGCATATTATGCGTCGCATGGAAGCGATGCGATACATCCGGACCGACATCTTCAAGGTGTCCCAAAGCGAGTTCTCGGCGATTGCCGGAGTTTCGCAGGCAACGGTGTCTCGATGGGAGAAGGGTGACCTGACCCCGGGACTGACCGAGATGGGCCGCATTCGGCACGAAGCGACTCAGCGAGGCATCGCCTGGGAGGACGCGGTCTTTTTTGAAGGACCGGCCCACGCGGACGCGGACGCGGACGCGGAGCCGAACCCGTGACCCATTCCCCGATCTTCGCGCCGCTCCGGCGGCGACTCAACCCAGTCGCGCGCGTCCAGGCCTTTCCTCCCGGCCGAACGGGTCGCGCGCGCCCGGCCTTCGGGCCGGTCTTTCTTTCGCGGATCCGCGCGGCGCGCGCGGCGATCGGGGCCGGCCTGTCGGCGTTTCGTTCCCCCGCGCTTTCCGCGCCGGCCCCGATCGATCGCCGCCCGCCCGCTCCCCCCGCGGGGGGCGCCGTCAATGGCGGAGCGGCCGATGGCGGCGGACCGCGAAGGCTCTGCGCTGGCCGCCGCGGCGGTCGTCGCGTGGTTTTTGCTGGCGTGGGCGATTTTCGCGGCCGCGCTCGTCGCCGAGCTCGACAAGGTCTTTCGATGAGGCCGGGACGGCCGTTGGCGCGGCCGTCCCGGGTGCAACACGACTGAGGCTGGGAACGAACATGCCCTATCTCCGCAACGCCATCGACCCTAGCGGAGAGGGCGTTGCGAATGCGGATTTTCTCGAACCGAATTCGAAATTCGGAGGCGGCCGTGACGGCGTTCGTGGTGAAGCAGCGGGAGGCGCTCGAGGCGCTCGCCGCCCCCGCCGTGCCCGGCGAGAGCGTGAAAACGCTGATCGCACGCATCGCGCGCAAAGCCGGCCTCACGCGCTCGAAGGCCGAGAAGGCGTGGCGCGGCTACACCGTGCTGCGCGCCGACGAATGGGATCGGGTGCAGGCGGCTGCGACGGGGGGAGCCGATGATGCGGCGCGACGCGAATATTCCGCGATCCTCGGCGAGCTCGGGCGGATCGCCCGGCGTCTGGATGCGCTCGAAACGAACGCGGCTCGCGCTGTGGCTCGCGAGGCTCGGCGCGCGGGTTAGCCGGCTCGGCTTCCGCATCGCCGGCCTCGCGGCGCGCGTCGCGCCCTGGATCGGCTGAGGAGGGTTCGATGGCGTCGAACGATTGTCGCGCCGCAGGGCGCTACGCCTGGG
>CAIZGR010000283.1 GCA_903932535.1 uncultured Hyphomicrobiales bacterium
GCGACGGCCAGCAGCGCATCCAGCTCGCCGCCGAGGCGACGGAAGTGGGCGTCTGGGAGTGGAACCTGAGCACCAATCGGGTTCGGTGGGACGCCCAGATGTTCCGGATCTACGGCGTGACGCCGACGCCCGGCGGCGTCGTGGGCTACGAGACCTGGGCGGGCGCCGTTCTGCCTGAAGATCTGCCGCAACAGGAAGGCCTGTTGCGCAGACATGCGCGCGAGGGCCGCGTCAATCGTCGCCAGTTCCGTATCCGCCGGCGCGACGACGGCGCAATTCGCATGATCGAGGCCGTGGAGACGATGCGCGCCAACGCGCAAGGCGAGGCCGATTGCGTCGTCGGCACGAATCTCGACGTCAGCGAGCGCGTCCAAGCCGAACGCGCCTTACGGCTGAGCGAGGCGCGCTTGCGCGCCGCCGCCGACGCCGCGCGGCTCACCTACGTCCAGTTCGATCTCGAAAACGACTGGGTTCGCGTGGCCGAAAACTTCGGCCGGGTGACGGGCTACGCTCCGCGCACCCCGCCGCAGGGCGGCGCCCTCGATGGGGCGCGCACGGGACTGCTGGCTCGAGTCGAGGAACCCGACCGGCCCGCGGTTTTCGCGATGTTCGACGCGATCTTTGCCGGCAAAGGCGGCGAGCACCGCTTTCGGGTTCGGGGCGACGACGGCGTCGTGCGTTGGTTCGACAGCCTCTGGCGGCCGGAACATGGCCGGGAGGGGAAGGCCGACAGGGTCTTCGCGACGCTGATCGACATCACCGCCGCGGTCGAAAGTCAGATGGCGCTCGAGGCCGCGAAGGCCAAGGCCGACGAGATCCTCGCCAGCATCGGCGACGGCTTCTGTGCGCTGGACGCCCAGTGGCGATTTTCCTATTTCAATCGCCGCGCGGAAACGATGCTCGGCAAAAGCTGCGAAGACGTGATCGGCCGGCGGTTCTTCGACGTCTTTCCCATGGTCGAGGGCACGCCTGTTCACGCGGCCTACTTGCGCGTCATCCGCGACGGCCGGCCGCTCGAATTCGAAAGCCTTTCCCCGATCATGAACCGCTGGGTGTCGTTCAGCGTGTACCCGACGCGCGATCACGGGATATCGATTTATTTCCGGGACGTCGAAAGGCGAAAGTCGGCGGAGCGCGAGCTGATCGCGGCGAAGGCGGCGGCCGAGAGGGCCAACGTCTCCAAGTCCCGATTTCTCGCGGCGGCCAGTCACGACCTGAGGCAGCCCGTGCAGACCCTTGTCCTGCTGCTGGCGCTCATCGAACGCCAGGTCAAGGAAAACCCGAAGGCGGTCGAGACGGCCCGGAAGATGACCCGCGCCCTGGGCGGGCTCAACGGCCTCCTCACGGCCATCCTCGACATCTCGCGGCTGGACGCCGGCGTCGTGCGGGCGGCGCCGGAGGCGATCGACCTCGACGACCTGCTCGGCCGCCTGACTGCGGAATTCGGCCTCCAGGCCGAGGCCAAGGGTCTCCGCTTGCGCGTCGCGCCGACTTCGCTCCACACCTTCGCCGATCCGTCGCTCCTCGAGCGGGCGCTGCGCAATCTCGTCGACAATGCGCTCCGATACACGCAAGAGGGCGCTGTCCTGATCGGCGTCCGCCGCCGTCGAGGCCGAATCCGGCTCGATGTCCTCGATACGGGGATCGGCGTCGACGAAGACCGGCGCGCCGACATTTTTGAAGAGTTTGTTCAGGTCGGCAATCCAGGCCGCGACCTCGGCAGGGGTTTGGGGCTGGGCCTCGCGATCGTCGCGAGGCTGGCGGCGCTGATGGGCGCGGAAATCGAAGTCGATTCGCGCGTTGGACGCGGTTCTCGCTTTTCCCTCTATCTGCCGAGGCAAGCCGCGGCCGCCCGAACGAAAAGCGTCGCGCGCGAAGTCTGGGACGCCGGCGGTCGCGTGATGATCGTCGAGGACAACGCGATCCTCCGCGGCAGCCTCGAAGGCGTGATCCAGGAGTGGGGCTACGACACGATCGTCGCAGCCACCGGCGACGACGCGCTCGAACGGGCGGAAAGGGCGAAATGGCGGTTCGACGCCGTCGTCTCCGACCATCGCCTCGGCGCCGGACTGACGGGCGTCGAGCTCGCCAGGGAAATGAATCGCCGGGCGAGGCGCGTATTCCCGACCTTGATCCTTACGGGAGATACGGACAAGCAGCAGATCGCCGAGATCATGTCCAGCGGACTGCCGATGCTGCACAAGCCCGTCGCGGCGGAAGCGTTGCGCGAGAAACTCGCGGCGTTGCTGAGCGGCTGAACATTTCGACATCGCGGCGATTGGTCGCCGCTCTCGAACAAGCCCCGGGCGCCGAGGGTTTCTTTCTCTTTCGCCGCGGCGCCGATTTGTCGCATGGCAGGCGATTTACCATGATTGTCAACTTCGGTTCGCGGCGCGCGAACCGGAGTTGACCGTACAGGCTGGCGGGGGCATCTTGCGTCTAGAACGGCTGTCAACAAGGAGCGGCGGAGTCTTCGCCGCTCCTCCCAGTTTCGAGAAGCCCATGAATCCGGATTTCGACGCCTTGATTTTTCAGACTGGAGCGGTGTTCACGCCGGGCGCGCCCGTCAACGAGAGGGAACTGTTCGCCGGCCGGAAGGAGCAGGTCCTCAAGATCATCGACGCGGTGTCTCAGCGCGGATGCCATGTCATTCTCTACGGCGAGCGGGGAACGGGGAAGACGTCGCTGTCGAACATGATCACCGCGTTTCTCGCGAAACGGCAAGCCTTTGTCGTGTCGCGAACGAACTGCGACATTTCCGACACGTATTCCACGCTCTGGGTGAAGGCGTTCAAGGATATCGAGGCGGCGAGACGGCAGCCGAGCATCGGATTCCCCGCCCTGCGCAATCCCCTCGCGGCCCCGGCGCCGGAACAGGCGGTCCATTCGGAAACGCCCGACGGCGTCCGGCGGACGCTGGAAGCCCTGTCCGGCGCGGCCTCGCTGATCGTGATCTTCGACGAATTCGACCGGATCCGTCACCCGGAGGCGGTCACCGCCATGGCGGACACGATCAAGGCCCTGTCCGATTACGCGGTCAACGTCACGGTCCTGCTCATCGGCGTGGCCGACTCGGTCGACGAACTGATCCGGGAGCACCAGTCGATCGAACGGGCGCTGATCCAGGTCCACATGCCTGCGATGGCGGATGACGAGATTCGCGGCATCATCGTCGGCGGGTTCGATCGGCTGGGGATGGAGATCGACTTCGAGGCCTGCGAGGACCTCGTCCATTTTTCGCAGGGCGTGCCCTACATCACCCATCTCCTGTGCATCTACGGCATACGGGCGGCGCTGCGCGCCCACAGCATGACGGTCTGCCCGGAGCATGTCGAGCAGGGGGTGAACAAAGCGCTCGACCAGTGGCAGCAGTCGATCAAGGCGCTCTACAACGAGGCTGTCTGGAGCGAGCAGGACTCGGACCTCTACAGGGAGGTGCTGCTCGCATGCGCCCTGGCGGAGGTCGACGAGCAGCGGTACTTCACCTTGCCGGCGGTGAAGGCGGCTCTGTCTCGGGTCAGGAGCGCCCTTTGCGAGCCCATGGTTTTCGCCCGCGCCCTGAAAGACCTCAGCGAACCGGGGCGAGGAAACATCCTTCATCGGATCGGCGAGGGCCACCGGCATCGCTTTCGACTTTTCAACCCGAACCTCAGACCCTACATCGTCATGCGGGGCGTCCGGGACAATCTGATTTCCAAGCAGATGCTGGACCGCGAAGCGCCGGCCCCGGTCGAGGCGGAAAGCGTGTTCTGACGGCGTCCAACCGTCGCCCGTCCGCTGTTCGAGGGCTGGCGAAGCCGCCGCCGGCTTGCCGGACCGGCGATTTGCCTCTACATGAAAGGCATATCGCCAAAATCTTTCCCAAGAGCTCACGATGCCGTTCGAACCCGCCTCCGCGCCCGACATCCTCGACATCGCCGCGACGGCCGGCCGCGCGGCGATCGAGGCGACGCGGCGCGGGCTGCCGATTTCCGCCCTGGACGCCCTGATGGAAACGGGCCGCCTCACGCCTGCCGAGATCGATCGGATCGTGCTGCCGCGCAAGACCCTCGCCCACAGGCGCGCGCTCGGCGTTCTGACCGCCGATCAGTCCGACCGGCTGATGCGGGTGGCGCATGTCGTCGCCGCGGCGGAGGATACGTTCGGCTCGCGAGACAAGGCGCATCGCTGGCTGCGCAGGCCGACGACCGCGCTCGACGGCGACGCGCCGCTGGACTGGCTCGACACGTCGGAGGGGGCACGGCAGGTCGAACGCCTGCTCGAAAGGATCGACCACGGCCTCGCGGCCTGATCCTCGCCGACAGTGCTGGCGTGGCGAATCTGCCGCCGGTCCTACGCGGACCTCTCCGGGGAGGGCGCGCGGCGGCTCGGAGGACGGTGGAATTCGCCGGGCCGCGCTCTTGTCTATGCCGCGGAGACCGCGGCGCTCGCGGTGCTGGAAGTCCGCGTCCATCTCGATCTCGACTGGAGCCTGCTGCCAGCGGATTATGTGCTCGTCGGGATCGACCTCGACGCGCTTTCGGTCGAGCGGGTCGAAGCGTTTCCGGGGGACGCGGTCGCCTTCGGCGACGCGTGGCTGGCGGCCGGCCGGTCCGCCGTCCTCAGCGTCCCCTCGGCCATCGTGCCGGAGAGCAGCAACCTTCTCCTCAACCCCGCCCATTCCGAAGCCGCGCGCGCGGACGTCGCCACGACCCGCCCGTTCGCCTTCGACGAGCGCCTCTGGCGGCCGGGCTGAAAAAAGCGCTTTCGGACGCGCCAGCAGCGCCGGCGCGCATGTCGCCGCGCGCTGGAACAGGCTTCGAGCCGCGACGCTCGGCGCCCGATCTCACAATCGTTGCGGAAATTGGCGCAGGCCGTGGGGCGGCGCGCCAACGAAGCGCTCGAACGAACGCTGCCGCCGCCTCAGGCGAGCTCTGACAGGTTCGCGGCCAGACGGCTCCGGGCGATGGCGTCGAACCTCGCGCCGAGGTCGGGATTGGCCTGCATCAGGCGTTGAAAATCCGAACGGCGCAGCACCAGCAGACGGGTGTAGGTCTGCGCCCGCACGTCCGCCTGCCTCGGCTCTCCGGTGATCAGCGCCATCTCGCCGAAAACGTCGCCGCTGCCGAGCAGGACATGACGCTTGGGCAGCACGACGTCGGCCGCGCCGGAGGCGATGAAGAACATCGCGTCGCCGCGTTCGCCCTTCCGCACGATCAGCTCGCGCGGCATGACGAAGCGGGGCCTGAGCAGCTTTGCGATGCTGTCGAGGTGCTTGTCGTCGAGCTCGGCGAACAGGTCGAGCCGCGTGATCAGCGCGCGCGGGTCGAGCCCGATGTCGAAGCGGGGCAGGGCCTCGGCGACCCGCGCCTCGCGGACGCCCGAGGCGAGGTCGCGGAAGACCTCCGCGGCGATCAGGCCCTCGTCGTAGAGCGCCTTGTAACGCCCGATCTCCCGCCTGAGCGCCGTCTGCCGCAGGAAGCGCGCCTCGAGCGCGGCGGCGTAGTCCGGGTATTGGCGGTGCAGGGCGTCGAGGCCGATCTTGATGCGGTCGAGACGGTCGGCGAGGATCTTGTCGACCACCGCTTCGACCCGGTCGCTGAAGATCGCCCGCGAGCGCCGGGCGGAGTCGCTGGCGAGCTCCTGGATCACCAGCTGCATCGTCAGCAGCCACTCGAACCGCTCGCCGAGCCGCTCGGCGAGAAAGCGGCGAATCCCCAGGCGGCGATGGAGGAAATAGGCGACGCGGAAGGACAGCGGGAAGGCGAGCCCGGCTTCGGCGGCGCGCTTGTAGCCGAGCCGCCCCTCGGCGCGCGCGCCTTCCACCATCGCGTCGGCAGTGCGCATCAGGGTCTGCACGACCGCCGGCGAGGCCGTCCGGGCGGCGAGCGTCTGGAGCACGAGCGCGCGCTCCTGATTGCCGAGGGCGACCAGCGAGACCGTGATGCGCTCATGCTCGGTGAGCGCGATCCCGCCGGCCGAGCGGCGGTCGGACGCCGCCTTCATCCAGATCTGATAGGGCTGGAGCGCCCGCGCCGCCGCCGCCGGGGCGAGCGCATGGTCGTCGGCGATCTTGCGAATGAGCCCGACCGCATCAGCGTAGGATACCTCGAGCACTCGGTCGCGAAGCACCTGATCGGCCGGCGAAAGGCGGTCGAGCCGGAGGGCGCGGATGAGCAGACGCAGCGTCGCGCCGTTGACCAGGAGCGTGAACAGCACGAGGCCGGTCGCGAGCACCGCGACGAACCGCTGGACGGACGCGGGGACCGCGGGATTCTCGGTGACCGAGAGCGCAAGGACGAGCGTCAAGGCGCCGCGTAAGCCCCCCCAGGCGATCGCGAGCTTGTAGGCGGTGCTGATCGGCTTCATCAGCCCGGAAAGGCTGAGCAGCGGCAGAAGCCCGAACAGCACCGCGAGCCGCGCGACGAGGGCCGCGACGACCAGCGCCGCGATCAGGACGATATCGTGGACCTCGAGATCGACGAGCAGCTTCGGCACCAGGATCGAAGCGAGCAGGAACACCAGCGAATGCGCCCAGAACGCGACCTGCTTCCACACCCCTTCGAGAAAGGACCAGTTGCGCGGGTCGATGCGGGCGCGCCCGAGCGCGCTCAGCGTCATGCCCGCCGCGAGCGTCGCGACGACCCCGGAGACATGGAGGAGGCGGTCCGCGACGATGTAGGAAAGGTAGGCGAGCGCCAGCATCAGCGTCGCCTCGGCGAGGGGATTGTCGCGCGTCCAGCCGACGAGGGTCAGCATCAGGCGCCCCGCGATCACGCCGAACGCCGCGCCGCCGAAGAACGACACCGCGAACTCGATCGCGCCGTCGCCCAGATGCGGCTCGCGCCCGGTCACGATGATGCCGAGCAGCACCGTGTAGGCCAGGATCGCGGAGGCGTCGTTGAGCAGCGATTCGCCTTCGACGAGCCGCGTGAGCCGCGCCGGCGCGCCGACGTCGCGGAAGATCGCGATGACCGCCGCCGGGTCGGTGGTCGAGACGACGGCGCCGAGCAGCAGGCAGACGACCAGCGGCTGTCCGGCGAGCGGCCAGAGCGCCAGCACCACGATCGCCGCCGCGACCAGCGTCGCGATCACCGCGAGCAGCAGGATGGGCGCGGCGTCGTCGAGCACGCGACGGACGTCGGTCGTCAGCGCCGCCTCGAAAATCAGCAGCGGCAGGAAAACGTAGATGAAGGCTTCGGACCCGAGCGGCAGATCGGCGAACAGCCGCACGATCTCGCCCGCCTGCGGCGAAAGCGGCGCATGAGAGAGCAGCGTCGAGGCCGCGCCGATCGCCGCGCCGACGACGGCGAGCAGCACGACGGGCGCGAGCCGCAACCGCTCGGCGACCGGCTGGCTCAGGGCGACGAGGAGCAGGAGCGCCGCGAACACGGCCAGAACGGAAACGATATCGGGCACGGGCTCCTGCGTCGGTTGCCGCGTCGCCGGGGACGAGCGTCGCGCCCAATGTCGCGGCGGCGCCGCCGGCCTGTCAATGGCCGCGCGCCGCCCGGCAGTATTGTCACGTCCTCCCACGAGATAAGTTGACGCGGGTTCAGAGCCGTGGCAACAGTGACGCAGCGGCAGGGGGAATGCTGCGCGGGATATGTCATGCGGATATGGAAATTTGCAGCGCTTCTGGCGCTGATGCTGACGGCTGTGTCGGCCGCTTCGGCGGCGGTCGTGACGGTGACGCCGCTCGGCCCGGGCGGGGTCCCGCTGCCGGCGCTGCCGCTGGAATTCGGAGCGGTCGCCACGTTCGACGGCGTGCAGCAGACGCCCTATGGATCGACGACGCCGGCAGGATCGTTCGACGACGGGGGCGGCGCCTGGTCCGGACTCGGGCTCGTCATGAACAACGCGCCGGGAACGGCGGGCGGGCTCTACGCTGAGCCATACAACGACACGTCCAACTACATGGCGGTGATGCGGGGCCGGACGGAGACGGTCGCCTACACCTCTTTGAGGTCGAAGCTCGGCTTGTACTGGGGATCGATCGACGCGTACAATTCCCTGACTTTGTATGACGATATCTCGAGTCGATCGGTCGTCGTCCCGGTTCCGCAAGTCGCCGACGGCAGTCAGTTTTCAGTTTCGTCGAACCGGTATTTCGTCATATCGGGCTTCGATTTCGACAGGGTGGCGTTCGAATCGATCCACAACTCTTTCGAATTCGACAACGTCGCGACGGTTCGCGCTGCGGCGCTCGTTCCGCCGCAATACGCGCCGCTGGCTTCCGGCGTTCCGGAACCCGCGGAATGGGTGATGATCTTGCTCGGATTTGCCGCAATCGGAACGGCCAAGCTTCGCCTGTCGCGCAACCGTCGCGCCTCCATCCGCGTCTGACCGCGCGCCGGCGGCAGGTGACGCGTAGGATCGTCGAAGCGCCTCGTCCGGCAAGTCTCGACGCGTCTCCTCGACCGAGGCGACCCGGTCGCCAAGCCCGAGCGAGCCGGCCGGAAAGGCGCCCGACACGTGCGATTTTCGAGGATGACCGGATGATGGCAAGGCGTTGGACCCGAAGTCCTGAATCGCGCGGGCGTCGAAGGTCGTTGTTGCCGCATTCCGGATCGGCCCGTCGCGCGTGCGGCGTAACGCGACCCCGCGAGGCTGCGGCAGCCGCTCGATCGACGCAGGCTCTCTGCGGCAGGAGCAGGACAGAAGAACGGAAAGCTCATCCCAATCCAGCGGCGTTCGAATGAGACTACGATGAAATCTGGATCGACACAAGAAATTGTTGTGGTAATTCTGTTTATGCAAAGGACATAATCGGGCTCCCGACTTTCGAGCGGCTTCGCCCCATTGCTCTTGGGCACTTTGTCGGCATTGCCAGCGGCGCCGAGCGGGCGTATCGCAACGCAGCAATTCTCCTGCGAGTACGCGAGGTTCGCATGGACCCCCTGATCGAAGGCTATCGGAAGTTCCGCGCGGAGATCTGGCCGACGGAGCGGGCGCGCTACGAGGCGCTCGCCCATTGGGGGCAGAGCCCCGAAACCATGGTGATCGCCTGCTCGGATTCGCGCGTCGATCCCCAGACCATCTTCGCCGCGGTTCCGGGCGAATTGTTCGTGGTCCGCAACGTCGCGGCCCTGGTGCCGCCCTACGCGCCCGACGTCGGCTACCATGGCACGAGCGCCGCGCTCGAATTCGGCGTGAAGGTGCTGAAGGTCGCGCGGATCGTCATGCTGGGCCACGGCCAGTGCGGCGGCGTGCGGGCCATGGCTTACGGACCTCCGCCGCAGGCGCGCGACTTCATCGCCTCCTGGGTGGAGATCGGCCGGCCGGCGGTCGAAGCGGCGGGGGAGGGGACGGACGGCCGGCTCGCGCGGATCGAGGCGGAGGTCGTCCGCCTGTCGCTCGCCAATCTCATGACCTTTCCGTGGATCGCCGAGGCGGTCGCGGCCGGGCGGCTGGCGCTGCAAGGCTATCTGTTCGACGTCCACACCGGGGTGCTGACCTGCGTCGGCAAGGACAAGCTGACGCAGGTCGCGTGACAAGCGGGCCGGACGGCCCCGTCGGGGACGATAGGATCGGGGATCGTCCCGGTTCGCGCGCGCGGCGCGGTCGCCTGTGAAAGCGGGCGCTTTGACGCGCGGGCGGCGGCAGCCGGCGCCAGGGCCGCTGATGCTATTGCAGGGCCTGATCGGGGCCCGGCGCGATGACGTAGTTCGTATTCGTGCTTGCGCCTCCGAGTCCCAAAATCGAACGGGCGAAGACACCCCTCTCCACGTCGCCGGGAAGCACGCTGTGGCACCAGATCGCGCCCACACTGCCGGGGGCATTATCGCTGCAGTCGATGGGCTTGAAGTTAGCCTTGGCCGGCGCGAGGGACTGAGGCAGCGGGGGATAGGGCGGCGGCGTCTTGACCTTGAAGTGATAGAGGTTATGCAAAGTGTCGATAAAGCTGATCGTGCAGTTTTCAACCGAATAGATGGTGAAAGCCGGAGATTCCTTGTTGATCGACGTAACCGGTGCTTCATTGCAGGCGCCGTAATGAGTAAAATTAACGCTATTTTTTTCATCATACCCATAACTGACCTGGATCGGCGGGATGGCCGGGTTGGGGTTGGGCAATCCGGCCGCTCCTCCGACGGCGATGATAAAACCGTCCCCCGGAACCTGCATATTGCCCATGGCGTCGTCGACGGAGTAGGCGTAGGCTTGTGAATCGAGATAGTCCTTGCCGTGGACGAGCACGACCCAGGGGTCGAACTGCCCATTGGGCGGGCTCGGTAGCCCCGGCCAATACTGCAGGGCGTCAAATGTATTTTTGACTTTCTGATAAGCGGAGTAGTCACAGCCGTTTCCGGTCGGAATATCGCAGATCATTCCCGTCAATGACCCATAGTAGCCTTTCGTATTTTGCAGAAGATGATAGTTATTGTTGGCCAAACCCGGGCGGACGGTGCAAGCGGCGTTGAACGGTGACCACTGATACGCCTGCGACACCAACTGATCTTGGGTAGGCGTCCCTGATCCGTAGCAGTCGAGATAATTCGCTTTGAAGAGTTTATCAACCGACTTTACGTCGGCGCATAGTGCATTCGGGTTATTCCCAACAGTGCATGCGTTCCACTGGTCTTTCAATGCTCTGATTGGAGGCCAATTGGTATTCGGCCAACCTTTCACTCCGGTCACATCTGTGGGAGGGTTGGGCGACGTGTAATAGGGCATCAGTGAGACCGGCGATGGGATCTTCATGATTGTCGGGGGATTTTTAGGATTGACGCTTACGTCGATATATTGGGGCCATCCTGGATACAACGTCTGAAATGTCTTGAGAGTTAATTGGAATGGACCGATCGGCGTTATCGAGCCGATAAAGCCGACTTCCTTGTTGTTGTGCGGCTCCATGGCGACTGGAAGATAAGCGTCGTTGACATAGGAAATATCGTAATCGACATTGTGCGAATCGATCCGCCACGGGTCCGACTTTTTGACGAGCGCCCCCAGGGTATATTCCGTCGTCTGAATGGGCTCATGGCTTGCCAGACCGACAGGATCGATGAAATACGTCAACTTTGCTTCCGGACAGCCAACGTTCTCCGGGCACGGCCAAAGGTGGGGGAGCGGCGTCCCATCGACAAAATTCACCGTGTTCTGGCTGCCTCTATCCGTATCGGCGCCGGTATAATTGGCCGTCAGGGCCAGCGGCGGTCTATGAGACGCGCTCGGTTCGGCGAATATGTCGACGCGTCCCCCGCCCCACCAGGAGGCGTATTGATTGGGATCTGTTGGAACGACCTTGGCGGCATACTGCGAATAAACCGGAAGCGTGAGCCTGACAACGCCGCCCGGCGGGATGCCGTCGCCAGTCGGAGTGAGATAAATTCGAAATTGGCGGAGCTTGGGATAGGGTTTTTCGCCCCTCTGGTTTGCCGGTACGCCCAGGGCCGCCTGCATATACTCGTCGATCAAGGCCGTGCCTGTCGATAGCACCGGGTAAATGTTGTAGGGGATCTCGCCGGATTTGCATTCCGGTTGACAGGAACTGTTATGAATCTCGATCGTCATATCGGGCAACGAGGCGGCGGTCGCCGCGGACGCGCCAGTCGAGCCGAGAAACAGCGCGGAGGAGAGTGTTGCAAAGGCGACGGAGGCCCTCGCTTGGTTGTCTGGCGTTGTGGCCATGTCTCGTTTTGTCCCCCTGGGCCGATAATATCCACACCTATGGCGAAGACTTTCTTGCAACACCGTCAAGCTCGACCGACACCAGCAAGCTGAAGCGTGTTTGAAGCGCAGTCACGCCTACATGAGTGATTTGTTAACGATGGTCAAGCCTTTGGGATAGCCGGTAGTGTCTCAGTTTGAATTTTTCGGCGGGGGAGGCGGGCGGAACAAGCCGCGCGCGATGAAGCCAACCAGCCCTATTGCCGCTAAGGCGGTGCTACCTACTAAAGACGCCTCGATCTCGACGGGCAGGTGAAAATTCGCGAATGTTAACCCAGATGCAATGACAATAGCCGCAACCGTAAGCGAGTATATCTCAAGATAACGTAATATACGGCTGGCGTATTCCTTCCGCATTTCACGATCAGCGTTTACGCCATCAATATGCGCTTTCGCCATCTCGTTGCGAAGGCGCGCCTCTTCGGCCTTGTATTCTTCAAGCCGGTCTAACTTACCTTTGTGCTCAACCTCGGCGACGTTTCGAACGCCAATGTCAATGTCATCAAGCGTAAGCTTTGGCTCTTCGTGTTCGGGCAAGATTGACAAAGTGGGCTCTAATCAATTGGGACGGTATTTCATCGAATTTTCCGTTGCCGTTATCGTAAATTTCGGTCCATGGCGTCCCGTCCGAATGGGTGAGTGCCGACAGTTGGAAGGCGTGAAATTTTCCGTAGTCACGGTAAACGCGCTCTATTACTTGCTTCTCATGTTGAGAAAGCGTCGCGTTCGCCGTCTCGCCTAAGTCCTCGGAAAAGCGCCCTGGCGAGTATTCCCCATTTGCGATCTCTCGCGTAACCGGAGCCTTCCCATACGAACGAAGCGCCTGCCACAGTTCCGGGTACACGGGGCCATATTCCCATGCCTGCGGGGCATCATGGGTTAGAGGTCCGCCATTGATCGCGAGGTTCCAACCGTGCGCGATGTAAACGAGCTTCTGGAGTTGCATTTGCGTTAACGAGTATTTATCCGCTTTTGCTAAGCGGATAAATTCATTCGCAATTTCAGGCGACCAGCCAGCCATCGCAGCACTCCATAGCCCACATTATACGGGCAATGGTGCTTCTGTAACCTATTTGTTCGGCAATTTTTTGTACGGCCTACGCTTCCCCGGCCTCGGCGCGTCCGCGTCCATAGCGGAAACGATGTCTTCCCAAGTCAGGAGCGTCTTGGACAGGCCGGCAGCCATCGCTGGCGTGACGCGAAGCGTCTTGTGAATGCGAATGAAGTTGTACCAAACCGCCCAGATTGGAACCATGTGCGCATGGTTCTCGAGCTTTTTGGAGAAGGCGTTCGTAAGCCGGGTGAAGCGGCGATTGTGCATCCGCATCGTCAGGTTCGAGCGCTCGCTGGTTACGGGTTACGGTGACAGTGCATTGGACTCCACGGCGCCGGCCGGCCCGCGTCCTCTCATTCAATCCTTCCAAGCCGCGAGCTTGTAATTCGATGGGTCGGAACCGTCGATGACGATCGGCGGCGTCTGGGTCGTTGGAACGCGCCACCCGGCCATTTCTCTCGCGTCCGGACGGTCCGGCAGCTTCCAGCGCCTGAATGGCGTAGAGCCGCACGAGCGCCTCGGCCTTCGCATCGAGCGGGCGCGCGCCGCGCTCCCACTGGCTGACCGACGACCGTACCTCTACGAAAAAAGTCAAAGCAGGGCCGGTCGACCCCCATGGCCGTCACAACCTCGAGACGGAATTTTTCCGGGTCTGCGCCGAAACGGCGGTGCGGCGCTTCGCCAAGGCCGGGACCGCCCTTCCTTATTCCGGCGCGCGCTGCGCCGCGGCTCGGCGGATCATGTAGCGCGCGCCCGGGCCGTAGCCGGCGAGCTTGGCGGCGAGGCGGGGGGCGGGGGCGTCGAGAAATCCGGCGCGCGTCCAGAACCGGTCCGTTCCCTGCACCGCGATGAGCGCGAGCGCGCCGAGCCGCTCCGCCGCGGCGAGCGCCGTCAGGCTCGCGATTGCGCGCGCCGCCTCGCCCCGCCCGCGCGCTTCGGCCGCAATCGCGAGATCGTGCAGGTAGAGGCAGTCGGGCGATTCGGGCAGGGCGCCGAGGAAGGCGTCGAGCGCGGGGGCGTCGCCGAGCATCCAGGGATGGCTGAAAGCGTAACCCGCGACGCGCTCCCCAAGGGCGAACGCGAGGCAACCGCGCGGGAAGAGGCCGAGCTTCTCTGCGAACACGTCCGGGCGCTCGCTCAAGGCCTCCGGGTGGGCCGCCGCGGCGATGCGGGAGACATCGTCGAGGTCGGCCTCGATCATGAGGCGCCAGTGGGGCTCCATCGGGTGGCGGTCTCTCGGCTCGGCGCCGCAAGCGCAGAAAGATAGCGGCGCGCCGCGCGATGTAACGCGGCGCGCCGTCTGGAACGAGCGGAATTATTCCGCGGCTTCGCGCGCGCGGCCGCGGCCCTTCGGCTTCGCCGTATCCGCCAGGGTCTCGGCCACCGCCTCGGGCGCAAGGGGCGCGACGGCGTCCAGCGGCGACGGCTCGCCGAACTCGTCGCGAATGGCGCCGTTCGCCTTCAGCGGGTCTTGACGGGGCGCAGGCAGAGAGAGGCCCTCGAGACCGAGCACCGAATGGAACCGCTGCACGAGCTGGATTGTGGCGGGCTCCATCTCCTCGACGGCGCCGGCGATGAATTCCACCACCTCGATCGCGCGCCGCCGCTCCGCCGGGTCGGACAGCAGGCCGGGCAGGGTGGCGAGCGCGCGCTCGCGCTCGAACTCGACGATCACCGACTGCTCGTGGATGAGGGCCGCGCGCTTCTCGGACCCGAGCGAAGCGAACGGCTCGTCGTGGCCGAGCACCCGGGCCGAACGCTCGAGCCGGTCGCGCCGGACGGTTGCGCGCGATTCGGCCATCAGGATCAGCATGCGGATCACCGCCTCCTCGAACCCGCCGCGGTCGATGTTGAGCAGCACCGACTGCACCTCCGGCAGGAAGCGCAGCGCCTTCGGGTCCTTGCGGGTGCGCTCGAAGGCGAATTTCTCGCCCAGGCGCAGCATGGCCGGCGAGCTGTAGATCCCGAGGAAGGTCATCTCGTACATGGCGTCGCGGAAGTCGCGCATGGCGTCGAACGCGTTCTCGACGCTGGCGGCCCAGAGCCGTTCGGCGGCCAGGAACGGATTGTCCGGGGCCGCCGGCTGGCGCTCGGCCGCGACCTTCTGCGCCTGATCCGCGACCCCCTTCATCAGCGGGTTGGCGTCGCCGAACATCCCGCGCGACACCCGGCTCGGATGCATCTTGACCAGCGCGTCGGCGACCTGCGGCGTCACCCACGACTGCACGAGCGGACGCGCCCAGATCTCGTAGAGCTCCGAGCCGAGCTCGGAGAAGCGCTCGACCGCGGCGAAGTCGCGCTCGTCCGAGCGGTCGTTCTCGTCGATGGCGAGAATGTCGGTCAGCTTGCGCTCGTGGAAGCTGACGGTGAAGCGGGCGTCGACGCCTTCGCCGATCTGATCGTCGATCGTCATCTCGTAGAGGCCCGGCGCCAGCGCCTCGATCGTCTTCATGGTCGACGTGACCTCGGCGTGCTCCTTCTTGGCGATCGAGGAGGAGACGAAGATGCCCAGATGCCCGACTTTGTCGTGCACCATGTAGATGATGCGCTGGCCGCGGATCTTGATCTCGTGCTCGTCGGCGTAGGTGTCGACGATCCAGTTGAGCGCCTGCTGCGGCGGCGTGATGTTGTCGCCCCAAGAGGCGAACACGATGATCGGGGAGCGGATCGCCTTGAGGTCGATCGGGCGCCCCGGCTCGAGGTTCGCCTCGTGGCGGGCGAGCTTGTTGCCGACGAACAGGTTCTCGACGATCCAGTGGATCTCCTGCTCGTTCATGAAGTGGAAGCCGCCCCACCACTTCTCGAACTCGAGGAA
>CAIZGR010000284.1 GCA_903932535.1 uncultured Hyphomicrobiales bacterium
AGGTCGGGAAGGTTCCCGGCGTCGGATCCGGCGCGGCGGACAGCGGCGGCGTCGGCACGCGCCCCGGGCCGATCCAGTTGCCGGCCGACCAGTTGGCGGCGTCGCCCCAGACCGCCCCGAGCGCCGGGAAGGTCGGGAACGGGCGCGCGTCCCAGTTCCAGGCGCAGCAGAAGTCCCAATCGATCATCGGGACGCTGGCGACGGTCGCGTTGTTGGCCTGCCAATAGGCGTAGACCGCATCAAGCGCGAGTTCGAACAGCGTATCGTCGCGGCGGGGCGCGAGGCCGCCGCCGGCGGCGCTGTTCCAGATCGACCAGTAGGGCGTGCCCGATTCCGTCGAGGTCGCCGAGAAGAACACGTTCGGCTGGTTGGTGCCCTTGTCGCAGGCGGGGAAGCCGTATTCGAGGAAGATGACCGGCTTCGAATTCGCCACCCATTCGGTGGCCGCGCCCTGCGGCGCCCAGCCCGCGCCGACATCGTAGACGGCGCGGTGGGTGTGATTCCACCACCAGCGCACTTGCTTCGGCGCGAGGATTTCCTGGCCTGTGCTGTAAGCCTGGCGCGTCTGCGTCGCACGGTCGCCTTGCGGGACGCTGACGATCAGGCCGGAGCCGTTGGGATCGTCGCCGGCGCCGAGGTTGGTCCCGTCGTTATAGAACCAGTCGAACTTTTCGCCGCCTTCAATGTTGGCTTGAAGGTACGCCGAGACATAGATCGAAGGGGCTCCAGTCAACCCGAATCCCCGGGTATCCGGCGAGGCTACAGGCCACGACGCAGGCGGCGTCGCCTGCCAGTTGGATTCGTCCAAGCCGCCCGTAGTCGTCCAATCCGAAAGCGGGAGGTAATTGTCGAAGCTGACGAAGTCGACATTCGGTGAGGCGTATAACGAGTCCAGATGCGGCCATTGTCCATTCTCGCCCGGATGCTGGAAGCCCATCCAGATCGACCAGTCGGCCGAATAGGTCAAGAGGTTGCGGGGCGATGTCCCCGAGCGCGTCAGGCCCGCGGCGTCGAAGATCCCGCGCACATCGGACGCCAGCGTCGTCAGGCCCGCGACGAAGGGATAATCCCAGATCGCCTTGCCGGCGCCGTCGAGCGTCCCGGCCTTGGTCCAGGCGGGGCCGCGGATCGTCTCCAGGCCGCGCAATTCCGAGCCGATGACGAAGAGATCGACGCCGCCGGCGACGACGCAGAGATTGGCGTAATGCAGGATCATCCTGCGATAGGTCCAGTCCGTGCTAGAACCGGAATAATTTACGGTCAAATGGACAGGGTCGCGCGTAAACTGCGCTGCGGTCGCGCTTCCTAGCCACGCATTCACAGCCGACGAGGCGGCGCTCGACTTGTCCGGCGAGAACCCGATCCGCCCGCGCCAGGGCTCGCCCGTCGCGATCGAGAGCAGGAACGGATAGAACACGATTCTGAAGCCGCGCGCCTTCAAGTCGGCGATGCAGCGCACGATGCTTTGGTCGCTCGGCGTGCCGCCGTAAATGTAGGTTCCCGCGCCCGAGGTCGGGATCGGGATCAGGCCGGAACTCGCCTGCGTCAGGCTCGAACAGCGCCACACGTCCGACCCGCCGGCGGCCTTGGCGAAAGAGCCGCCGATATAGGTGGTCGACGGGAAGACGCGGCAGGCGCTCGCATCCGTCGAGTCGAAGAACCAGGAGACGACCAGGCTGACGGTCGCGCATTCCGGGTGCTGCGCCTGCAGATGGTTGAGCGCGATCGAATAGTCCGTCGTCGCGCCGCCGCCGGCGTAGGTGTTGATCGCGGAGGGCGCGGGCTCGGTCGTGCGCTGGCCGACATAGGCGATCGGGTCATAAGTGAACTCGCCGGTGGCCGGGAGCAGGTGAACGCCGGTGAGGGTCGGCATCTGGCGATTCAGGCGCGCGTCAACCCGCGGCGATGTCGGCGGCGCGGGCGAGGAAACGGCGGGACGGGCCTGCGATGGCGTCGGTGCGGGCGATGATCTCGTGCGCGACGTCCTGCGGCGATTGATGCGCGACGAGCTCGAAGCTCAGGAACTCGACCCAATGATAGACGCCGTCGGAGCGGGCGCAGAACAGCGGGCGGACGAAGCGCACGGTCCCTTCGCAAGCCTCGGGCAGACCCTCGCCGGACAGCATGACGAGAACGTCGGGATGATGCGAGCCCGCAAGCACGGTCTCGACCTCGCACCCCTGCTGCCGCAACGCCACGAGCGCCTTCTCCAGGATCTCGCGATCGATGCGAACGGCGGCAAAACGCATGCGGGGGCTCCTTGGCGGCGGCGCGCCGCGTGTTCATTTTTTCGACCTCATGCGAGGCGGCGAAAGTTTCAGGGCGCGGGCCGCGGCGCGTGCGAGCGGGCGCCCGCGCGTCGCGTCACGCTGGATCCCCGCTTTCGCGGGGATGACAGCGCGTTCGACAAGCTCAGGACGAGGGCCGACCGCGCCCGCTTTCCAAGCCGCGCTTTCTTCGCTAGTCTTCGCAAGTCGAGGCGCGGCGCGTTGCGCGAGCGTTGCTTTATGGAGGCGAGCATGTCGCAGGCGAACGTCGGCACAATTCTGGTTTGCGTTCTCGCCGGCTATTTCCTGCCGACCCTCGTCGCGCTGGCGCGCGGGCATATGGCGAAATTGGCGATCTTTCTCGCCAATCTGCTGTTCGGCTGGACGCTGATCGGCTGGGCGGCGACGCTGATCTGGGCGGCCAACTCCAACACTTTCGCCAATCGCGGCCTCGCGCTGCGCCGACGCATCGCCGACGAGGCCGGCTGAGCGGCGGCGCTAGACCGCAAACCTTCTGAGGCCCAGCATCGCGCCGTGGCGCGCGGCCTCGTGCATCGACTTTGCGAGATCGCCGGCGTTGTTCCTCGCCCATTGCGCGACGCTGGCGCCATCGTTGGCCTGAACGTGAAAGTGCATCTGCGGCGAAAGGTTGACGTTGGGGCCGCCGCCTTCGCCCTGCGCGCCGCCGCCGGAGAGCAGGTTGCGGAAGGCTTCCGACTGCGCGGCGGGCATGATGAGTTCGTTGTGATGCACGAGCGTCAGCATGTCGCTCGGCACCTGCCACATGCCGATGTCGGCCGAGGCGACGCGGGCGCCTGCGGCGAGCACCGTCGCCTCCGCGCCGGCGGCGGGCCCGGCGGCGAACGGGCCGAGAATGGGCGCGAGAAAGCCGAACACGCCGGCGAAGGCCTCCGCGGCGCTGGCGGCGATGCTCTTCAGGGCCGAGGCGCCCCAGGCGAGGCCGCCGGCGGCCGAGGCGCCGGCGTCGCTGGCGGTCTTGGCGGCGTTGCCGGCGATATGCGCCGTCGTCTCGGCGTTGATCCCGGCGATGTTCATCGCCACGGTCTCGGCGTGCTGCAGCGACCATTTGAGCGCGAACTTGATGACGTCCTCGATCAGGCTCGCCAGCACGTTCTTGAACGCCTGGCCGAAGCTCTCGGTCCCGCGCAAGAGGCCGTTGACCTGCGCGTCGAAGGCGCCGTTGATCTGGTTGAATGCCTGGTCCCAGGACTTCAGCACGTCCTTGGCCGCCTTGTCCTGATCGGCCGCCATTTTCTTGGCGATCTCGGCGATCTGACGATCTTCCTCGTTGGCGATCTGGATGCGCTGCGCGGCGGTCAGCGCCGACGACGCCATCGCCTTGTCGGCTGCATCCTGAATCGCGTCCTGCTCGCGATCGAGCGCCTCCGTCGACTGCGCCAGCCACTCTTTCATCGTGATGGCGTGGAACTCGAGCCTGCGGTTGAGCAGGGTCTCGGTCTCTTGCGCGGCGTCGCGCGCGGCCTGGATTTCGGCTTGATAGGTCGCGCGGGCGAGCTGGGCGGCGTCGTCGCGGCCGGCGCCGCCGCCGCTGGACTTGTCGCTCGGCATCACGCCGGCTTGCGGGCCGCCGGTGTCGCCCGGCCGCACCGCCGCATTGCCATTGTAGGCCGCGCCGCCGATCGCGGCGTCGCTGTGCGGGCGGCTCGCCGCGCCGGTCAGGCGCTCGAAGCCCTCGCGCGCCTGGTTGGTGGCGTCGCGCACGCGGTTGACCGCGAGTTCGGTCTTGATCGCGGCCTGATCGAGCGTGCCGAAGGCGGCGTCGCCGGCGACCGCGGCGCCCGTGGCGCCGTCGGCGACGCGCGACCAGCGGTCGACGTCCTCCTGCGAACCGAGCCCGGCCGAATTGAGCGTCTCGGCGATCTTCTTGCCCGCCGCGTCGACGTAAGGCTGCACATATTTCTGGCCGCCGTTGCTGGCGACGTCGTTGATGACGTCGAGCGTCTTGTCGGCGAAGCCTTTGACCTCGGCGACGAAGCCCGGCATCTGCGACGTGACATGCGCGACGAACTGATCCCAGGCGCCCTCGGCGCGCGCCAGCACTTCGGCGAGCTTGCCGCCGAAATCGATGAAGCCGAGCGCGATGCTTTGCAGCGCGCCCAGAATCTCGTCGGGCTTGACGCTCTCGATCAGGTTGGTGATCGCCCGGATGGCGACGTCGACCGCGGGGACGACGCCGGCGAAAGCGAGGCTCGACCAAGCGAGCTTCATTTCGTTGAGATCGCGCTGCGTCGCCGCCAGCGCCGCGATGGTCTGGTCCGACATCGCATTGCCGGCGCGCAGCGCGGCGTTTTCGAGATCCTGGAAGCCTTGCTTGCCCTGGTCGAGCGAGCGCAGCATGTCGATGCCGGCGTCGCCGAGCAGGCGCTGCACCGCGGCGGTCTTGTTGGCGCCGTCGCCGTAGCGCGCGACCGCCTCGGAGATCGCCTCGAGCAATTGCAGCGGGCTCTTGCCCTTCATGTCGTCGAAGGAGAGCCCGATCGCCTTGAAGGCGGCCGCCGTCTTGTCGGCGTCGTCTTGCGACTTCCGCAATTCCGTCTGCAGCTTGCTCAAGGATTCGACGAGGTCGGTCCCGGTCGCGCCGCCGATCGCGGCGACGCCGTGCAATTGCTGGATGTCCTGCAACGCGACGCCGTAGCGCGCGGCTTCCTGGTCGAGCGCGTCGCCGGCCTTGACCGTATCCTCCACCCAGGTCTTCAGCGCGTCGGCCGAGAGCGTGATCCCGGCGACCGCGGCGAGGCGGGTGAAGGCCTGCTGCAGGCCGTCGACGAGGCCGGCGCCGCGGCCGGCTTCGTCGGCGCTGGCGCGCATCGCCTCGGTCGCGCGCAGATGCGACGCGGTCGCCTGCTGCAGCGACAGATCCAGGCCCTTGACGCCCTGGACGACGGCCAGATGCTGGGTGTTGACGTTTTTGAGCTGGTCGCCGAGCGATTGCAGCCCGCGGCCCATGTTGATCTCGGCGACGCGGCCCGTGTCGTCCATCACGCGCGCGACTTCGACCATCTGGCCGTTGAGTTCGGCCGCGTTCTGGCGCACGTCGGCGAACGCCTGGTTGAGCGCGCTCGCGTCGGCGCCGAAGGTCACATAGACTTCGCCGTCGGCCATAAGGACTCGCTTGCGTCGGGGCGCGTCCCGTCAAGGGCGCGTGGTGCGACTCTGGATCCCCGCTTTCGCGGGGATGACAGGGGGGGCGGGGATGACAGGGGGCCGCCGTGACGGTTGGCGGACGGTGAGATCAGCCGCCGATCGATTTGATCCCGTCGATGCGGCCGCCGGTCGCCTCGAACATCGCCTGCGCGGCTTCCGGCGTCATGTATTCGACCGGCGCCGGTTCTTCGTAGCCGAGGAACTTGGCGATCAGCCAATGCGCCGGCGGGCGCTTGCGCCATTCGGCTTCGAGCGCGGCCAGGCGGTCGAAGCTCATTTCGTCCAGGACGGTCTCGAGCGGCCAGCCGGTGTTGGCCGCGACATAGGCCGCGAGTTCGTCCCAGCTCAGGCTTTTGGGTCGGCGCCCTCGCCGGGCTTGTCGAATTTGAGGCCGCAGGCGCGCAGGATCGGATTGACGGCTTCCGCCATCTCCAACAGCGCGATCGGCAGCTCCTCGAACGCCTCGCGGGTCAGGGTCTGGCCCTGCGGCGACAACGCAATGGCCTGGAAAATATAATTGCCGATCGCGTCGGCGTCGGCCGCGGTGATGCGGACGCCGCGTTCGTTCGACGGCAGGCCGCCGACCAGCGCAAGCAGGCCCGGCTGCACCTGCTTGACGACGCGCCAGGGCAGCGACGGCACGTCGAACGTGTAGCCGCCGAGCGTTACGGGATAATCCATGCTCAGCTCACCTCGGCGAAGTTGATGTTGAACGCCTGGTCGGACGCGTTGGCGAAGATGTCGAAGTTGAGCTCCGGCATGACGAAGTCTTCCAGCTTGGTCGCAAACGACAGGTCGGAGGCGACGCAGCAGAAGATTCGCACCGCGAACGGCTTCGAGGTCGGCTGGTTAAGGTTGGTCCAATAATCGACCTGAAACACCGGATTGACGCCGAGAAGCTGGTTGACGACGTTGAGCTGCTGGCCGACCGCGGCGGAGAAGTTCGAATAGTTGAACAACAGCGCGACCTCGTCGGCCGCATTGAACGTATAGATTCCGGTCGTAGGCGCGACCGAATATTTGCCGGCGGCCTCCGAGCCCGCGGCGACGCGCTGCAGCGGCAATTTGCTGGCGGCGTATTTGACGCCGAGATCGACGATGCCGCCGGTCGCGTTGGTGACGGTCTGCGTCGTGGTCGCGACCGTATGCGCCTCGTCGAAATAATAATTGTCCATGCCGGCGGTGAAGCCGTTGCCGAAGAAAGTCGAGTTCCAGGCGATCCCGGAAATCATCGCCGCCTTGATCTTGCCGCTGGCCTGGATCGTGCCGCGCGCGGCGAGCAGCGGGAACTGTTTCTGGCCATAGAGCCGCTTGTTGGTCCCCTTGGCGGTGAAGGTCAGCTCCTGCGCATAGCCGATGTTGACCGAAAGCGGCACCGCGGTGTCGGTGCGGGTGACGATGACAATGCCGGGGCCGAAGGCGCCGTAGGGCATGGGGAAGCTCCAGGTTTTGGGGGAAGGGGCGAATGGCGAGTGGCGAGTGGCGAATGGAGCGGCGGCGGCTATTCGCTATTCGCCATTCGCCATTCGCTTACGGAATCACGACTTCGATCGGCACCAGCGCCAGCGCCTTGCCGGTGAGTTCGGCGGGGGCGCGGCGGACGCGGCCGCGCAGCAGCGCGGCGAAGACGAGGCCGCCGAGGGTGCAGGCGCGCAGCGTGTCGTTGTCGGGCGCGAGCGCGCGCTCCAAGGCCTCCATGGCGTTGTTGAGCGCGGTTTCCGGGTAGGCGTTGGGGTCGGCGCCGATATCGTTGTAAACGAAAGCGGTGAACAGCAGCGTGCGGCGCGGCGGCTTGGCGGGGCTTTCGGCGACGATCTGCTCGTCGGAAACGACCAAAAAACACGCCGGCGATTGATCGGGCCCGATAGCGGCGGGGGCGCGGGCGCGCCGTCCGGTTTGTTTGAAGTAGCCGACCGCCTTGACGGCGGCGAGCAGAGCTTCGGCGACCTGTTCGCGCGTCGCCATCTCACAAGCCCCTGGCGACGTCGCGCGCGGCCTCGATCACTTCGCCCTTGCGCGCCTCGAAGGCGGGCAGGATCGCGGGATAGGCGCGCACCTGAGTTTCGTGACGGTGCACCTCGCGGCGGAACAACTCGCCGACGCCGGCCTCTTCGAACTTCATCGCCATGCCGTTGGCCTCGATCATCAGGTCGGAGATGGTGAAGCCGTATTCGAGCAGATGCGAGAGCGGGTTCTTGTTGCCGACCCAGCCGACCACGTCGCCGTTGGGCTCGATCTTCACGCCGCCGCCGAAGCCCGCCAGATAGAGCCCGGGCTTATAGTCGCTGACGTAGCGGATATGCGCCTCGGCGCGATTTCTCGCTTCGTCGAGAATCTCCTGCGCGATCGGCTGCAGACGCCCGGCCATCAGGCTTTGCACGGTCTCGCCCATCGCAGCGATGCGGTCGAGCGCGCCGGCGTCGAGCTTGACGAAAGTGTCCATGCGGGATCCCGCTATTCGCTATTCGCCACTCGCCACTCGCTTGCTCAGCTTACGCCGGTGATGACGAACTCGACCGCGCCAACCGCGGCGCGTTTCAACCCGTCGACCCGGGTCAGTTGATATTGTTCCGGACCTGTCGGCAGGATCACGAGGTCGCCTTTCGCCAACGGCAACGGAAAGCCGCTGTCTTCGAGGTCGCTGGCCATCGCAATGACGTTGCGATCGTCTTGCGTGACCGTGCCGGGCTCGCTCGCCGGCAGGCCGGCCTGCGTTTCCTGAGTCCGGTCGGGCAAGGCGTCGCGCACGATGGCTTTGAGGCAAGCCGAGGCGCTGACCACGACGTTGGGGGCGTAGCCGGTGACGCGCTGCAGCGTGATCTCGACGCCGAGGCGGCGGATCGCGGCGCGCATGGAGCGGCTGGGGCCGAAGAGGGGTTTCATGGAAGGGGCGAATAGCGAGCGGCGAGTGGCGAGTGGCGGGCTTCGACAAAATCGGGAGGGACGTTGGATTTCTCGGCCGCGCCGGAGCGGCGGCGGTGCGGCGGCGAGGGGGCGGGGGGCGGCGTTTTCGGCTTTACGCCGTGGCCTTGCGGCAGGCGGGCGTATTTGGCGTCGAAGCGTTCGAAGGCGGCGTCGAAGGCGGTCGCGCGCGGGGCTTCGGCGGGCCCAGGCGAGCGCCGCGTCCGGACGCCGAGCAACGCGGCGGCGAGGATCGAGAGCAGCGGGATCAGCGCCAGCCAGGCCAGGACTTTCATTTGACCACCGTCTCCCGGTAGCGATCCAGCTTTTCCGTCACGTCGACGGGCAGGTCGCCCTGGCCGCCGAGGCCGGTGCCGAGCCAATAGGCGGCGTCGTAGACGCCGGGCTGGCTTTCGTTGCGCAGCATGGGATCGCGCGAGCGGGCGAAATAGCGCATTTTGGCGAGCAGGATCACCGCCTCCTGCAGATCGTCGGGAATGGCGGCGTAACCGGCTTGATAGACCACGGTCGCCGGCAGGCTCCAGGGCTTCGGCTGCTGGTTGACGTACCAGAGCCGATCGAGCTGGCCTTTGGCGGCGTCGACCAGGAAATCGACGCCTTCGGCGAGCGGGTTGGCGTTGTTCGGCAGGCCCTCGACCACGGTGACGTAATTCGGCGGCGCGGCGCCGGCGACGAGGCCGCCGGGCGGCAGGGTCCAGCCCTGGTTGATCGAGACCGGGCTGGCGTTCTGTTTCGTCTGCGCCATCGACGCGGTCGAGAGATAGACGTTGTAGCCGGTGGCGATCTTCTGCGCGTCGGGCCCGGGCGCGGCGATCGCCGGCTCCTGGTTCAACGCGCAGACGATCTGCGATTCCAGGCTCGGCGCGGTCTCGCCGGTCGGCGTCAGATAGGTCAGGCGCGCATAATAGGTCAGGGCGCCGAGGCCGCTGGCGGCGACCGTCGTCAGCGTCGGGGCCTGCGGCGGCGCGGTTCCGGCCGGGCAGGGCGTCGCGGTCAGCGGCCATTGGCGCAATTGCAGCTTCGACAGCGCCGGCGGCAATTGCCAGGGAAACGGCCCGGCCGGCGGATAGACCTGATCGCGCCAGGTGGCGGGAACGAACAGGCGGTTGCAGAATTTCTGCGCGGCGGCGGAGGCGCGGCTGACGATCTTGCGCAGATAGACGTCGTCGCAGGGCTCGTCGAGATCGAGCTCGAGCTTGATGTCGTCGAGCCCGATCAGGTCGCGTGGGCCGCCGCCGGAAAACAGCGACGCCGTCGGCGCGACCAGAGCCGTGGTGACGCTGACGTAATCCATCAGTAGAGCCCGAGCAGGCCGGTCGCCGTCGCCGCGCTGACGGCGGAGGCGCGGAACGGCAGGATCTGGCCGGCGGCGAGGCCGGAGAAGGTGACGCTGACGCCGTCCTGTCCGGCGGCGGTGACCGTGCCGGCGCCGCCGACATAGATCGCGCGCGGCGGGATCGCCAGCGCCGTTCCCGGCGTGATGGCGAAGGCGCCTTGATAGACCGGCGAGCCCAGATCGGGGCGGACGTTGAGATAGGGGTCGGAGGTCGGCGTCGCCATCAGGCGGTCTCCTTCTTGCGCGGGCGCTCCGGCGCCGCCGTCTTGGTGGGATAGGTCGGGCGGCTGACGAAGGCGGGCAGCTCGGCGGCGACCGGCAGCGGATTGCCGAAACGGTCCCTGGGGTTCTTCGCCCCGCCTTCGGCGATCAACTGGCGCGCGACCTCGGCCGGCAGCAGCAAGGACTGGCCGGAGCAGGCGGGGCGCAGGGCGCGCGTCAACTCGACGAGGATCATCGGATTACGACAGCGTCCCGCCGCCGGCCGCGACGATGGCCTGCGCCTCGTGCTTGAAGAACTTGACCCGGGTTCCGTTCGGAATCGTCTTGCCGAAGGCGGTGTGCGACTTCGACAGATCCGCGCCGGCGTTGGGGTCGGGATAGCCGGGCGGGATCACGCGCGCGTAATTGGCGCCGAGCGTGACATAGAGCGTCGAGCCGAGGCCGTCGGCGTCGACGTTGGAGGCGACGGCGGTCGCGCCGACGACGCCATGGCTGACTTTGTTGGTCGAAACGATCGAGGGCAAATGACGTCTCCCATGAACAGGCGCCGCGTCGAGCGCGGCCTTGATTTGCAGCACCGCGGCGGCCTCATGCTCGATCGCGGCGACCGCGGTCTCGATCGCGGCTTCGAGCGCGGCGACGTCGGGGGTTTCGCTCATGCGCGTGGCTCCTCGAGGAAGGCCTCGAACTTGCGCGCCATCTCGACCACGGATTCGGCGGTGATGAATACGTGCGCGCGGCCCTGCCGGTTGGCGGCGGCCATGTCGCAGGCGAGTTCGAGCGCCAAGCGCCGGTGAAGCGTCGGGTCGTCGGACGCGGCGTCGTCGGGATCGTCGAGCATCGGCGGGCTCACTCGTCGAACAGCGGGCTTGTGGAGGCGGGCGCGGAGGCTGCGAGAATTTCGATGCCGATCTGATCGTCGACGACCAGCACCTGGTTGGAAAGGCCGGCTTTGGTCAGCATCCTGTCGACATGCGCCTTGACCCGCTCGGCGACGCTGGGATGAACGCGACCGCCGAGCTTGACGACGACCATGTCGCGCGGGCCGAGCGACAGCTTCGCGAGCGCGAAGGTTTCAATCTCGTCGGACATGCGCGGCCTCCATAGGGCGGCGGGGCGGAAAGCGGCTGACGAGGAAGGAAGCGGCGGCGGCGGCTTTCGTCCTCGTCAGCTATGTTGGAGCGGGGGCGACGGGGCTTATCCGCGAAGGGCGGCTGCGCGCAGCGGCGTGGATGCCCGGGACAAGCCCGGGCATGACGGCAACGGCGGTTTTCGCCTACTGCCCACTGCCCACTGCCTACTGCCCACTGCCTACTGCCCACTGCCTACTGCCCACTGCCCACTGCCCACTGCCCTCAAATCGACGGCAGGTTGGACTCGCCGCCGAACGTCGCCCAGGCGGCGAGCGAGATGGCCGGGGTCGCGCCGCCGGTGAAGCCGACGACGGTCTGGACGCGGACGTAGCGATAGGCGCCGCCGAGGTCGACGGCGAGTTCGTTTTCGGTCGAGACCGCGGTCAGCGCCGGCGCGGTCGCGTTGTTGGCGCCGTCGGGCTGGTAGGCCGACCAGGTGGCGTTGTCGGGCGCGTGCTGCAGCGTCGAGACGACGCTGATGGCCGAGGGCGCGCCTGTGACCGCGCCGACGACGGTGTGCAGATCGAGCGACAGCGGCGTGTTGTGCTTGGCGCGATCGATCGAAGCGCCGTTGATCGTCGCGGCGGCGGAGCTTTGCGGAAAGATCGAGGTGACGCCGGTAATCATGGCGCCGATATTATGCTGGGTGACGGTGTCGGCCATGGAGGCGGACCTTTCGGAGGTTGGGGGAAGAAGGGGGCAGTAGGCAGTGGGCAGTGGGCAGTAGGGGATTTCCCCTGCCGCCTCGCCCTTCCGCCTACTGCCTACTGCCTATTGCCTACTGCCTTACTGAATCGCCGGCGCCCAGGCGACGTTCTGGATCACCGCGACGGCGCCGGGGTGGCGCATCTGGAAATCGTGCTCGACGATGGCGCGGATGAGGAACTGGTCGTTCTGCACCAGCGACTGCGTCACGGCGTTGGCGTCGGTGTAGGTGCCCTCGCGCGAGACCATCAATTCCATCGACATCGCGTCGAAGATCATGGTCTCGGTCATCTCGGCCAGGAAGATCAGGCTGCCGGTGGTGATCGCGCTGGTGGCGTCGGTATAGTTGGCCGGGATCTGCGTCGTGCGCTTGGCGATCGGGTAGCCGAGCAGTTTGCCGGTCTGCATTTCCTCGCGATAGACGTAGAGGCCGAGGCTGTTCAACAGGTTGAACAGATAGTTGTAGATGCGCGGGTGGCAGAACCAGACGCGGCGGTTGTCGGGCACCAGCGCGACGTCGAGGCGGTTGACCGCGCCGGCGAGTTCGTTGGCGACGGTGGCCTGGGTGTAGGTCTCGTTGGAGGTGATGAAGTTGCCGCCGACGGCGAGTGTCGAGTTGCCGCTGGTCAACCAGGTTCCGGCGCTGCCGCCGGTGGCGACCGCATATTGATTGGCGAAGCTGAGCCAGCCGCGCGGGGTGTTCTGCGTGCCGTCGCCGATCAGGAACGCCAGATCCTCGCGCAGCGCGACGACCTTGACCAGATCGTCGCGGATGATCGCGTCGGCCGCGGGCTCGGAATAGCGCAGGAGGTCGTTGGAGCCCGGCACCAGAGCGGTCAGTTTCTTGAACGACGCCACGACCGGGCCGAAGCTCGGCTGCGACGAACCGATCTTCTGGCCTTCGCCGGAATAGGACGCCGTGGCGGCGGAGGTCTGCGCCGGCATGGTCATCGTGCCGCGCGGCATCGGGATATTGCGCGGGTTGGCGCCGCGCACCGCAGTTTCCGGGCGCAGCAGCTCGATGATCTCGGTCGCCTGATCCGGCGGCACGATGAAGCCGCCGGCGGCGCCGACGCTGGTGACCAGCGCCTTGGTGACCGGATGGTTCTCGCCGTATTGCTTGACCGCCTGCGCGATGGCGACGCTGCCGTTGCTGGCGGCGGCCGCATACATGCGCACCGCGCCGGCGAAGGCGAGGCCCTTGTTGGTGATGAGGCCGCGCGCTTCGGCCGCGTCCTTGGAGGTGTAGATGTCGGACTTGACGGCGGCGTAAGTCTTGTGCGCGGCTTCGTCCTGGCCGGGGGCGACGATCGCGGTCCTGCGCTCGGCCTCCTGCACGGCGAGGTAGCGCTCGATTCTGCCGTCGAGATCGGCGAGTTCGTCGCCGAGGCGCTTGAATTCGACCTTGTTGGCGTCGAACTCGGCCCGCGCCGCGGCGAGCGCGGCCTTTTCGGATTCGGTGGTCGCCTTGATCGGCTTGAAGGCGTCGAGCTTGGCGTTGACGGTTTTGAGGTCGTCGATCGTCTTGGCGCGGGTCGCGCGCAGTTCGTGGACAGACATGAGGGGGCTCCTGATCGGAGAACGGAGGACGGAGGGCGGAGACCGGAGTCTCGCGGGACTTGCCAAAGGTCGGTTGGGGCGAAACCCGGCGTGTCGCCGGGAAAACGGTCGAAGGCGGCGCCCGGCGCCACGCACAGGTGCCGCCTTCTGCGAGGACGATGCAGGCGTCCTCGCGTTGCCCGGGGGAGCGGCGGCTGCCGGGCAAGCGGATCACGGAGGACAGAGGACGGAGGAGAGGCGCCTTTCCGCCCTCTGTCCTCTGTCCTCCGTCGTCTGGTTGCGGGGGCAGGATTTGAACCTGCGTCCTCCAGGTTATGAGCCTGGCGAGCTACCGGACTGCTCCACCCCGACAAAGGCTTTCGAGCCGCCCATCCAAGGTCACAACGACGCTTTCGCGCACTGACTTACGAGGATGGGCCCGCTCGAAATGTGTTGCCCCCAACCGCCTTTAGGGCGGAGCCGCGGCGCCGACGAAGGGCGCGGCATTGGGGGCGAAGAGCGCCGCCGGGGATGAGACCGGCGGCTTGCGCGATCCGCGTCGCGCGCGCCTACTCGAAACGACCGGCCTTTGCGCCTTGGCTCGGGCTCGGCTTTGCCTATGTTTCTTTCGCTACGGGATTCCATGCGGTCGATCGCGGCGGGGCCGCGGTCGGCGACCGCGGCTACAGGGGGGCGCGGCTACAGGGGGGCGCGTTCGGCGATCTCGATCATGCGCTTGCGGCGATCGGCGTCGAGGCTCAACTCGACGTCGGCGTCGGGGTCGTCGTCGGGATCCTGGTCGGCGTCGTTGTCGGCGTCGGGGTCGGCCGGGGTGGGCTTGGGCTTGGGCTTGGGCTTCAGCAGCCCCTTGGCGTGGGATTCGGCGGTGTTGAGATGGCCGACGAAGCTGACGAGCTGGTCGTGGGTGACGCCGTGGCTGTCGAGCGCCTTGGCCTGGCATTCCGACATGCCGGAGAGGCATTTCATCAGGCCCTTGACGTGTTCGAGCTTGTCGGCGCTGAGCACCCGGCCGGCCTTGGCGGCTTCGACCAGATCCTTGACCAGCGCGACCGTGTCGGGATCCGCCTTGGCGCCGAAGGCGGTCTTGATCTTCGCCCAATCATAGGCCTTGCCGTCGTCCTCTTGCATCTTGGCCTCGTAGCAGTCGATGACGGCGCGGGCTTTCGCCCGGGCTTCGTCGGAAATGTCGACGGGGGGCAGGCGCGAAGCGGCGGCGCGCAGGCCGGCCGGCGATGCGGTGAGCCTGCCGTCGACGATATGGGCGAAGGGCAGCTTGTAGGAGCCTTTCAACGTCGGCGCGGCGCTGTCGTAGACCAGGAATCCCTTGCGGGCGAAGGCGACGTCGGGATGGTCGCCGTCGAAATCGCAATGGTCGAAGATGCTCTTTTCGGCCGCCGGGCCATCCCAGGGCGAGTCCTCGCCGAGCGGCAGGTTGCGGCTCGCGCCGACTTTCCAGACCGGGGCTTCCTTGGTCAGCGCGCGCTGGGTGACGACCGCGCCGGGATCGCAGGGGACGGCGACGCAGGACAACTCCAGCAATTCCCATTTGAGGAAATCGTAGCCGCCGGCCTTGTTGGGCTCGTATTCGATCGGCTTGAAGCCGACGCTGACGGTGTTCATGACGCCGGACTTGTAGAGCCCGCAATATTCGTCGGCCTTGGCCGAGACGCCCTGCGGCGCGAAGGTCAGCACGCCTTCGACCTGGTCGGTGATCTCCGGCGCGAAATTGCCGATCGGCGCGGCGGGATTGTGGTCGGCCAGCACGATCGGGTTGAGCCGGTAATTGTCGAGCACGCAGCCGGCGGCCTTCAGCGTGTCCTTGACCCGATCGGCCTTGCCGCTGTTGGCGACGACGCGGATCTGACGCGCGCCCAGCGTCGAGTCGGCGACGACGACGCCGGAGAGGAATTTGACGGTCGCGCTCATGCGGCTTTCCTGACGAAAAGCGGGATGCGGGCCGTCAGGACGCCTTTCGGGACGTACAGCCTCATGACGAGCGTAGTTTCAGGCTCGTCCTGAATTTCGGTTTCGATCCTGGTCGGCGCCGCGATGTCGTCGGCGTACCGGCGCAAAACCTTTCCGAGATCCTCCACGGTGAAAGCCACGGTGACGGCGTCGAACAAAGGCGCGAGAAAGCGCCGGGCGGCGTCGAGAATGCAGGGCGGAGTTTGGTTGAGGATGGCGTCAGGCATGCGGGACAACCTCGACGATGGGAAGCGAGCAGCCTTGCGCGCGCAGCCGGCGGGCAAGGCGGGGCGGAACGTAAAGCGTGTAAGGACCGGAGACGCCGGCTTGTTGAAGCCCAGCGGCGGCGCGCGCGATGTCTTTGAGCAACGAAGCGCGGACCCCGACTGCCGACTGCCGACTGCCGACTGCCGCCCTCATATCGCCAACCCCGCCTTTTCCAGCACATCCGCCGCCATCGCGACGCTCGACTTGCCGCCTTCCTCGTCCGGCGGGGCCGCCGGCGCGACGTGATCGGCCCCGGGGACTCCGCCTTCGGCGGCCGGCGGGCGGCCGGCGCCGTCGGGGGCGGTTCCGGTGATGTCGCTGCCGAGCGCGGCGACGTTGACCGGGCGGGTGATCTGGTCGGCGGCGGGATCGGGATCGGGCGCGAGCCCCTCGCCTTCGCGCACTTCGTTAACGCTGACGAAGGCGCCGCCGCCGAGGGCGATGCGGGCGGCGGTGAAGCGGGTCGTCGTGTCGGCGCGCAGCAGCACGGATTCGTCGAAACTCGCCTCCAGGCCCTGGTCTTCGAGCGCGAACGCCTTGGTCAGCTTCTGCTCCCAGCGGTGCAGATCCGGCATGATGCCGTTGTTGACGTAATCCTGGTTGATCTGATCGATGTTGATGCCGCGAAGCTCGGTGATGCCGAGCTTGAACGGCGGCACGCGGTAATAGCGGCAGGCGTCGACGACCTGGAAGTTGCGCTGCGCCATGAACTCCATGTCGACGGAGGTGAGCTGCAGCTCCTTGGCTTCGATGCCTTCCTCGAGGACGGCGGTCTTGCCGACGTTGGCGAGGCCGCCGAACATGTCGTTCCAGCTTTGCTTCAACCGGCTGGCCGCGGCTTCGTCGAGGCGCTTTTTCGCCTGCAAGACGACGCTCGGGCGGGCGCCGTTGGCCATCAGCCGCGCGCTCTGTTGCTCCAGCCCCATGGCGACGCCGATGGAATCGCGGGCGAGGCCGATGGTCGAGGCGGCGGCGAGCGTGTTGAAGCTGAAGTCGCGCAGGTGGAACATGTCTTCGGCCGCCAGCGCGGTCGGGAACTCGCGCAACATGGCGATCTGCCAGAGGCCGATCCGGTTGACGTTGTAGAACACGCCGCCCTCGACGCCTTCGAGCACCAGCACGGCGTCGGGGTTGATCGGGATCATGTCGCGCAGCTTGCCGCGGCCGTCGCGCCGGATCGCGGCGTAGGCGTTGCCGCGCAGCAATTTGCCGACCTGCATCTGCTCGGCGAATTCGAACCAGGTCTGGTAGGGATTGGGGTTGCGGAAAAACTTGGCGACCGGGTGGTCATCGACCTTGACCCGCTTGCCGCGGGCGTCGCGGCGGAACAGGCGCGGCGTGCAGCGGGCGACGTCCTGCGCGCGGATCGTCACGCAAGCGTAGACGGCGCTGACCGCCATCGCCGTCGCCTGGCTGACGGCGAGGCCGGTGGCCGAGGGCGTCGCGCCGAGAGTCGGCAGCCATCCCATGGTGGGCACGGCGGCGGCGGCGGATTTCTGCGTCGCTGGGGCGGCGCGCTTGGGCGCGGGCACGGCGGCGAGGCTCAACCGCGCCAGCGGCGTCATGCCGGCGTCGGGATCCGCGCGCGCGGCCTTGCGCGGCTTCGGCGCCGCGGCGAGCTTGTCGACCCGCGCCATCGCCGCCTCGGCCGCCTTGACGGCGGCGTCGAGCTTCTGCTGACGCTTGGAGGGCTTAGCTTTGGCCATGAACGGGGGCGGACCTCGGAACGCGGCGGGGCGGAGAGGGCTGACGAAGGTGAGCGGGCGACGTGATCGACGGGAAGCGGGCGGGCGCGGAGGCCCGGGCGTGACCTGAAAATCTGAGGGTCAAAATGCTTGCAGCGAACGCCTTCGTCAGATTCTTAGCGACTCACAAACTATCACCGAAAGTCGGCGCATCGAGAGACTGTGCGCGCGCACCTGAGACAAAGCGTCCACTCTCGCGGCGCGCCGCAACAGCGTCGACTTTCGATTTACCGAACTGTTGCACATCCCTGACGGGAGTTCCTTTAAGCGTCAATTGTCCGTTTGCTGCGGTTTTAAGAAGAGTTAAAGACCTCTCTTCATAGAACGCATTCCATGCGGCGCCGATAAGCAACAATCCATTGCTATGTTTTGACTTTAGACGACCACGCGCCATAGCCATTGCCAGCGTCGCCTCCGGAGAATCGACGCGTCCTGTATCCTTAGCCACGGCGGCCCAAAATCTATGTGCTTTTTCCGGCTGATGCTTGAATGTAACAAGCCCCACCGCGACGGCTGAATTCGACACAATCGGGTTGCGCATTTGCGCCCGGGGAGGGAAACACGCCGATGCGTAGGCGCGCGCTTCGACCTCCCATGCACGCGCCATGTTCGCTTGAACGCCGAGCAGGCGAAGTTCCGGCTTTCTGCCCGCCGTCGATCCGACGCGAAATTTCATGCCTTCCTCGATCGTAGGCATGGCCGACAACACCGCTTTCGCAAGCAAATGGTTAATGCCGAATTCCTCTGCAATTCCCAAAGCAGCCGCTGTCTGTGCGCTGCCGCGCGGCTTTTGCATTGCGGCTTCGTCGAAAGAAGCCCACAACCTGGATAGGCCTTGCTCATCCGCGGCCGTAAAGATGGCAACATCAAACTCGGCCGCTATTCCTGTCTGTTTTACTGCGGCGAGGCGTCCGTACCCATCCAGCAAATACAATTTGCTACCCAACCGCCCGAATGCAATTTGCGTTTTTTGACGAAAAAGGTTCAAACGTAACGCCGCAGCTTTCGTTCCCACGCGCTCGGCGCTGCCGCGTTGCCTTCGTTGTTGGTCGTGCCAGAAACAAAGGTCCAATATCTTGGACGCCAGTTGTCCATCAATCTTGTGTCGACCTTCGTTGATTGTAAACTCGCTAGACATTTGCTGTCTCCATCGTCGCCCGGACAGCCACGCCCGGCGCGAAGTGCAGGGGTCTCTCGCGAGACTCCGGGGACGATGAAGTTTGGGGAACCTCATCGCGCTCGATCCTCGTGGCTGCGAGGATTTGGCTGAAGCTGTTGGTTGTGGTTCGCGACGCAGCCAACTTGCATTTTAGGGCTGGGTCGTCAGATCGCTTTCAAAATACCCAGGACTTGCGAAAGAATTTTTTGGCGAGGTGAGCGGGCGCAGAGGCCTGCGCTTCTTTGCTCGTCAGCTATGTTGGATCGACGGCGACGCGGCCTGGTTACGAGGCGACGCGCAACCCCGCGGCGTTTTCACGTAGCCGGAACCATTCGGACTGATGCGGCGCTTCTTTTTTAAGCTGAATGATTTTTTCGTCGAGCTTGCGCTGCGCATAGTTGAGCGCATTGAGCGCCGCCGTCTCGTCAGTTTTGGCGCGCGAGGCCTCGTCGCGGGCGTCGAGAAAGCGTTTGGTTGCGGTTTCGACCGCAGTCAACAAAACCTCAAACTCCATCGCCGCCCTCCTCACATCACCAAAAATCCCTGCGGCCGCGCCTTGGCGTCGTTGTAGACGCTGGCGCCGATCGCCTCGGGCGCGTCGAGCATCAGCGCCCCGGCGTCGAACAGCGCCATCAGCGGGTCGATCTTGGCGATGCCGCTGGCTTGTTTAGTCACCATGATCGCATTGCCGGTGACCTTCACCTTGGCGTTGCCGACCGACCAATCGAGCAGCGGTTGCTTGCCATGGGTGATGCGGCCGTCGCTCAGATGGTCCTCGACCGATTTGATGACGCCTTGCAGCGTGTAGCCCTGGCGCACGCCGACGACGGGGCCTTCGTCGGGGACTTTCTGCGCCATGCCGCGCTGCGCCAGCTTGTCGACGATGATCTTGACGCCGACGGGGTCGAGGCCGATGCCGGCGAGCTTGCCGGTGTCGTTCACCTGTTCGCAGATCTCGGCGAAGGCGTCGAAGGCGTCGTCCATCTTGTCGACCAGCGTGAGGTCGCCTTGCGCCTCGAAGTCGAGAAAGCGCGGGGCTTCCTGCTTTCGCAAGCCCAGCACGTCGCGGTGCAGCCAGCCGTGGGTCCAGATCAGCCATTGCCCGGTCTCGGCGTGGCGGCCGATGACGGTGAGGCCAAGGATGTCGTCGAGGCCGCCGCCGTCGCCGCCGATCGTGACGACGTCGGAGACTTCGAGGATGTAGCCGAGGGTGACGCTGGAATCGCCGTTCTTTTCCCAGTGCCGCGCGCCCGGCCAATGTTCGGATTTGAGGCCGAGGCCGATTTCGATGTTGAGATACTGGCTTGCCCAGCGGCGAAGCGATTGCTCGCCGCCGTCGACCTCTTCGGCGAAGAGTTCTTTCAGCCGCGGCAGGGTGATCGAGCGGCCGAGGTTCGGCATCACGATCGGCCAGTTGGCGGGGTCGAGGAACTGGTCGCGGTCGCGCGCGATGGTCTCGGGGAACTCGTACAGGATCGGCAGCGTGCGGCTGTCGCGTTTGAGGCCGTCGCGGATGGCGCGGGCCTTGGCGAGCTCGGACTTGAATACGCCGGCGGGCTCGTCTTCGCTCTGCGTCGTGATGATGATGCCGAAGGCCTCGGGGATGGCGACGCGTCCGCCGCGCAGCTGGCGCAGCGCCGAGTCGGCCGAGTGCGATTTGGCGAGCAGGTGCAACTCGTCGAGAATCCAGAAGGCGGCGAGCTGGCCGTTGAGCACGTCGGGGCTGAAGGTGAAGATCGCCAGCGTGGCGCCGGTTTTCAGGTTGGTGATCGTCTTCAGGTGATTCTGGATTTTTAGCCGCTTGCCGTTGAGGTCGGCGTTCAGTTGCACCATGCCGGCGGCCTGGCTGAAGGCGATGTCGGCGATGTCCTGCGTCGGCGCGACGATGATGCCGACGGCGTTGGGGCGTTGGTTGATGAGCAGCCAGACGATGCCCAGGCCGCCGCTGTAGCTGGTCTTGGAGTTCTTTTTCGAGACCAGCGCGAAGATCTCGCGCACATAGCGCACGCAGGCTTCCGCATCCCAGGATCCGGCGAAGACGCGGACGAAATCGCGGAACCAGTCGCCGGCGGCGTCCTTGAGGCGGGGCGTGCCGGGCACGTCGCAGAGCCGGAGCTTGTCGAAGATGGCGACCGCGCGATCGGCGGCTTCGCGATCGAGCGGCAGCGCCGGGACCAGGCTGCGGCGCTCGACGATGCGCTGGCGCCAGTCGGGGCAGGAGAGGTCCCAGTAAATCTCGTCGGTCAATTCAGCAGGCCGACGAATTCGTCAGGGTCGCCCTCGGGCTTCGGCAGCGGGGCGACGATCGGGCGGCGCTCGAACAGATCGAGCTGGCGGGCCGACAGCGGGGCCTCGCGGGCGGAAGGCGGCATGGGCGAGGTCTCGTAACGCACGATCTTGGCGATGGTGCGCGCGGCGGCCTCGAACTGGCCTTCCTCCGCCAGCCGCTCGCCGAGCATACGCACCGCGGCGTGCGAGTCGGCGGCGCGCAGTTGCTTCAGGAAAGTGAGGGTAGGCTTGCCGGGCTTGCGGGTGACAGCGCCTTTGGGCCGCCCGGCGCCTACGCGACGTCCGCCGCGGGGCATTCTGACCTCTCGACGCGCGATATCAAAGATTCCCCCGCATTTCAAAAATCTCCGCATGGGAGAT
>CAIZGR010000285.1 GCA_903932535.1 uncultured Hyphomicrobiales bacterium
CGGCGGCTGCGCCCGCGGCGCCGAAGAGCTGAGGGGCGGCGCGCCCATGAGAACGGGGATCGACCGCACGACCGGGCAGGTCCTGACCGGCTGGGATCACACCAGCCAGTCGATCCTCGACATCGTGACGACGGCGATCGGCTCGCGCGTGCTGCGGCGCGACTACGGCTCGGACGGCCCCGGTCTCCTCGACGCGCCGCAGAACCCGCGCGCGATCATGTCCCATTTCTCGGCGATCGCCGAGGCGCTGCGGGCGTGGGAGCCGAACTTCCGCCTCGCCTCGGTGTCCGTCACCCGGCTCGGGCCCGACGGCGTCGCCGGCTTCGCCATGCAGGGCGACTATTACCCGAACGGCTATCTCGGCGACTGGTCGGTCGTGATCCCGATGCAGACCGTGCTCGCGCCGCTGGCCGCCGTGGCGATGAGGCCGGCATGAGCTTCGCCCCGATCGACCTCTCGAGCCTGCCCGCCCCGGCGGTCGTCCAGACCTGGGGGTTCGACGCGATCGTCACGGCGCGGCTCGCCGACTTCACCCAGCGGATGCTGGCGGCGGGAATCGCCTACGACACGTCGGCGCTCGAGTCGGAGCCGGCCGTCAAGCTCCAGGAGACGGGCGCCTACCGCGAGGGCCTGGTCTATCAGCGCATCAACGAGGCGGCGCTCGCGACCATGCTGGCCTTCGCGATCGGGCCCGACCTCGACAACGTCGCCGCCGCCTTCGCGACGGCGCGCGCGACGGGCGAGCTCGACCCCTCCCTGCGCTCCCGGGCGCAGCTCGCCTGGGAAGCCCTGTCGCAGGGCGGCTCCTACGGCGGCTATCAATACCGGGCGCTGACCGCGGACCCGGTCGGGCTGGCGATGGTCGCGGTCTACGGCGCCGAGGTCGCGGGCGTCGCCCCCGGGCAGGTGATGATCGTCTGTCTCGGCGCCACGGCGACGGGACTTCCCGCGCCGGCGTCGCTCGCGGCGGTGGCCGCGGCCTTCCCGCGCGCCAGCCGCAAGGTCAACGACGAGATCGTGATCCGCGCGGCGAGCATGATCCCGTGGTCGGTCGACGCGACGCTGATCCTCGCCGACGGCGCCGACCCGGCGGCCGTGGTCGCCGCGCAGACGGCGGCGCTCGCGACCTTCGCCGCGGCGCGGCTCGCGGTCGGCGCCTCGGTGTCGCCGGGCGCGGTGTCGGCCGTGCTCGGCTACAACGCCTCCGGCCTCGTCTACGACGTCGAGGTGCGCTCGCCTGCCGGGTTGATCGGCGGCGGCCCGTTCGACGCGCCGATCCTGACCGGGTCGCGGGTGCTGTGGCGGAGGCGGTCGCGATGACGCGCGGCGTGGCGGGCCCTCACCCTGCCGGCTCCGCCGGCTGTCCCTCTCCCGCTTCGCGGGCGAGGGGGCGGGCATGAGCGCCGACGATCTCCTGCCGCCGAACGCGACGCCGTTCGAGCGGGCCGGGTCGGGCGCGGACAGGCGCGTGCTGTCCGCAGACGTCGACGCGATCCGGCGGGCGCGGCTGCCGGCCGAATGCCCTTCGGCCTTCGTGCCGTTTCTCGCGTGGGAGCGGAGCGTCCACTTCACCGATCGCGCCGACGAAGCGGGGAACCGGGCGCGAACGCAATCGAGCTTCGCCGATCACGGGTCCTACGGCTCGCCGAGCGCCCTCGAGGGCGAGATCGCGCTCGACGTCGGCGCGCCCGTCCTCGTGACCGAGTTCTTCGAGCGCAGCGATCTCGACTGGCCGTTCTTCGCGGTCGAAGCGGTGATGGCGCCGGGCGCGACGCCGCCCTGCGACCTCGACGCGCTGTGGCAGAGCGCGCTGAAGAGAAAGAACGTGCGCGACATGCCGCTGATCGGCGTCCGGGTCGTCCAGCCGCCGGCGATCGCCAGCGTCGCCGCGGCGACCGTCGTCTCGATGCGGATGAAGAATGTCGCGTCGATCCCGGTGGGCCCGTTCGCCGGGGCGACGTCCCGCTTCCTGCCGCAGATCAAGGTGTTCCCGCTGTGAGCGCGACCCCTCGTCCGGCGCTTCGCGCCACCTTCTCCCGCAAGGGGAGAAGGGGTTTGAAAGGGCTTTGAATGACGCTGCCCACCATCACCACGATCCAGGTCGCGACCGTGCCGCTCGCCGCCTTCCTGGCGCGCGAGGCGGCGATCCTCGCGGCGGCCGGCTCGTCGAGCCCGCTGCCGGAGATCGACTTCACCCGGGCGACCGTGATTCTCGGCGACGGCAACACCGGCTCGGGCGCGACCGTGCCGCCGATCTCGACGCTGCAGTCGACCGGGGCCGTGACGCACCAGGTCTGGAGCGGCAGTATCGTCCAGGCGGTGACCGTCGACGCGAGCAATGCGAACGCGGTCGACGTGCTGTGCGTCGTGCCGGCGGTCGATACGAGCGGCGCCGAGATCGGGCCGTTCTACGTGACCGAGTTCATCATCACCGACGAGCTCGGCGCGGCGATGATCGCCGGCACGACGCTGATGCCGAAGCTGGTCACGGCGAACGGGACCGCGGTCGACCTCGCGTTCATCGCCGAGGTCGGGTTCTCGCTCGGGACCGTGGTGCTGACGCCGCCCTCCGCCGCGTTCGTGTCGATGGCGCAGGTGCTGGCGGCGTTCAATGCGCATCTGACGTCGGCGACGGCGCCGATCACGACGAGCGATACGATCGATGCGCAGGGCTGGAAGAACAGGGTGTTCGGGCTGCCGCTCTCGGGGGCGATCGTCAACCCGGGCTGGATCAAGCTGCCGAACGGCCTGATCGTCCAGTGGGGCGGCTATTCGGGGACGACGGGCACGGTGACCAGCGGCGGCGGCGTCTACGAGGCGTGGACGACCGTGACCTGGCCGGTGTCGTTCCCGAACGCGGTCTTTGGCGCAATCGCCGGCGCCTACGACGTCTGGGGCGGCGGTCTGCAGGAGCAGGCCTGGTTCGCCAACGGGGCGCCCCCCTCCAGCCCGCTGCAGCTGACCCAGGGGCAAGCCGCGCTCGCCTGTCGCCAGCTCGGCGTGACGATGAGCGGATGGTTCCTCGCGTTCGGAAACTAGAGAGGCCCGATGAACTACTCCTATTCGCCTTCCAGCCGTGCGTTTTACGCGTCGGAGCTCGGCGCGGCGCCGCCGGACGCGATCGCCATCGGCGACGACCTGCACGCCGCCCTCGTCGCCGGCGTGAACGCGGGCGGGACGATCGCTGTCGTCTCGGGTGTCCCGGCGCTGACGCCGGCGGCGCAGCCCCCGGCGCTGCTGCGGCTCCGGGGCGCCGTCGTCGCGGCGGCGTCGGCCGTCTGCGCACAGATCCTGGCCTCGGTCCAGCCGGACGCGACCCACCAGGCCGCCTTCGCCGCCGCCGC
>CAIZGR010000286.1 GCA_903932535.1 uncultured Hyphomicrobiales bacterium
CCGCGGCGTCGAGCTTCAGGCCCTTTTCCGCGAGCATCGCGTCCAGTTCCTCGGCCTGTTTCACCGTGCGGGGAAAGCCGTCGAGGATGAATCCGTTCCTGGCGTCGGGCTGGCCGATGCGGTCGGCGATGATCCCGACGACGATCTCGTCGGAGACGAGTCCGCCGGATTCCATCACGTCCCTGGCCTTGAGCCCGATCGGCGTTCCGGCGGCGACGGCGGCGCGCAGCATGTCGCCGGTCGAAAGCTGGGGGATGCCGTACTTCTGCACGATCCGGGCAGCCTGCGTGCCTTTTCCGGCGCCGGGTGGCCCGAGCAGAATCAACCTCATCGCTTCCGTCCCTTCAGTCTGGCCCTGCGGATCAGGCCCTCGTACTGGTGCGCCTGCAGGTGCCCGTGGATCTGCGCCACCGTATCCATCGTCACGTTGACGACGATCAGCAGCGAGGTGCCCCCGAAATAGAACGGAAGCGCGGCATAGGAAATCAGCCATTCTGGTAACAGGCAGATCAGGGCCAGATACCCCGCGCCGAGAACTGTCACGCGGGTGAGGATGTAGTCGATGTATTGCGCCGTCCGCTCTCCCGGCCGCACGCCCGGCACGAACCCGCCGTGCTTCTTCAGGTTGTCGGCCGTGTCCGCCGGATTGAAGACCGTCGCCGTATAGAAGAAGGCGAAGAACACGATCAGCGAGACGTAGAGGATAAGATAGAGCGCGCTGCCGCGCCCGAGTAGAGCGTTGATCGTGGTGAAGACGCCTCCAGCCGACCCTTGCGCGAAGTTCGCCACCGTCGTCGGCAGCAGCAGAAGCGAAGAGGCGAAGATCGGCGGAATGACGCCCGAGGTGTTGAGCTTGAGCGGCAGGAAGGAACTCTGCCCCTCGTACATCTTGTTGCCGACCTGACGGCGCGGATAGGTGATCGGCACCCGCCGCTGCGCCCGCTCCATGAACACGATGAAGGCGACGACGACGAACACCATCACGATGACCGCGAGCACGAGCCCGGTCGAGATCGATCCCTGCCGGCCGAGCTCGAACAATTGCACGACCGCCTGCGGCAGCCTGGCGACGATGCCCGCGAAGATGATCAACGACGAACCGTTGCCGACGCCCCGCGCCGTGATTTGCTCGCCGAGCCAGACGAGGAACATCGTCCCCCCGGTCAGGGTCACGATGGTCGAGATGCGGAACAGGATTCCGGGATCGGCGACCACGCCGCTGCGTCCCTCGAGGCCGATCGCGATGCCGTAAGCCTGGAACATCGCCAGCGCCACGGTCAGATAACGGGTGTATTGGTTGAGAACCTTGCGCCCCTGCTCGCCCTCTTTCTTGATCGCCTCCAGCGACGGCACCACCGAGCTCAGGAGCTGAATGATGATCGAGGCCGAGATGTAAGGCATGATGTTCAGCGCGAACACCGCCATGCGCTGCACGGCGCCGCCCGAGAACATGTTGAACATGTCGAGCACGCCCTGCTTCTGGCCGAGGAACGCGGTCTGGAACGCGTCCGAGTCGATGCCGGGGAGAGGGATGTAGGTGCCGAGGCGAAAGATGACGAGCGCGCCCAGCGTGAACCAGATGCGCTTCTTGAGCTCATCGGCCTTGGAGAAGGCTGACCAGTTGATATTGGCTGCGAGCTGTTCGGCGGCCGACGCCATAGCGCTCTCCAGGCTGCGCCCCCGAAAGAGCGCGCAGATTGAAAAAACAACATTCCCGCCGCGCCGACCGGCGTGGCGGGAACGCCCCTATCACAGCGACGGCGCGCGCGCCATCGCCAGCCCGGACGCCGTCGTCACGACGCCGCGGGTTCGGCCTCCGCCTGGAGCGTCTTGACCGCGCCGCCGGCTTTCTCGATCGCCGCCACCGCGCTCTTCGACGCCGCCGTGACCTCGAAATTCGCCTTCGCCGTCAGTTCGCCCGAGCCGAGAATCTTCACCCCGTCGCGCGGATGGGTGACGACGCCCGCCTTCAACAGCGCCTCGGCGGTGATCGTCTCGACGGGGTCGAGCTTGCCCGCGTCGATCGCGCTCTGGATCCGGCCCAGATTGACTTCGTTGAGGACGCGCTGCGACGGCGGCGTGAAGCCGCGTTTCGGCAGGCGCCGATGCAGCGGCATCTGGCCGCCTTCGAAGCCTTTGATGCGGACGCCGGAACGGGCCGTCTGGCCCTTGCCGCCGCGGCCCGCCTGCTTGCCTTTGCCCGAGCCGATGCCGCGCCCGACACGGATGCGCGCCTTTGTCGAGCCGGGATTGTCCTTGATCTCGTTGAGTTTCATCGCACGATCCTCTACTCGACTTCCACGACGCGCACGAGATGCGCGACCTTGGCGATCATGCCGCGGTTGGCCGGGGTGTCGGCGACGTTCGCCTTCCGCCCGATCTTGTTGAGGCCGAGCCCCTTCAACGTCTCGCGCTGCGAGCCGGGTCGGCCGATGGAGCTGGAGACCTGCACCAGCGTGATCGTCTTTTCGTCCGTCATGGCGGCCTCCCGACTCACGAGTCGCTGGCGTCGGCTTCGACGCCCTGGCGGCGCGACTGGATCGTCGACACCTTGAGGTTGCGGCGCTGCGCGACGGAACGCGGGCTGTCCTCGCGCCCGAGCGCGTCGAAGGTCGCGCGAATCATGTTGTAGGGGTTGGAGGACCCCTGGCTCTTGGCGACGACGTCATGGACGCCGAGCGATTCGAACACCGCGCGCATCGGGCCGCCCGCGATGATCCCGGTGCCCGCAGGCGCCGCGCGCAGCACGACGCGGCCCGCGCCGTGGCGGCCGTTGACGTCGTGGTGCAGGGTTCTGCCTTCCCGCAAAGGCACGCGTACGAGCCCGCGCTTCGCGGCCTCGGTCGCCTTGCGGATCGCCTCCGGCACCTCGCGCGCCTTGCCGTGGCCGAACCCGACCCGGCCCTTCTGGTCGCCGACGACGACCAGCGCGGCAAAGCCGAAGCGACGGCCGCCCTTCACGACTTTTGCAACACGGTTGATGTGGACGAGGCGATCGACAAACTCGCTGTCGCGCTCCTCGTGCCTGTGATCGCGGCCGCGGCCGCCTTCTTCTCGCGCCATATCTCGCTTCCGTCACTCAATCGCGGCGCGCGCCCGAATGCGGCGCCGCTCGCTTCCGTTTCGTGGGATTAGAAGTCGAGGCCGCCCTCGCGGGCGCCCTCGGCCAGCGCCTTGACGCGGCCATGGTACATGTAGCCGCCGCGGTCGAACACGACCTTGGCGACGCCCGCCTTCTTGGCCCGCTCGGCGAGCTCCTTGCCGACGATGCGCGCGGCCTCGACGGTCGCGCCGGTTTTGAGCTGCTCGCGCATCGCCTTCTCCATCGTGGAGGCCGAGGCGAGGGTGCGGCCCTGCTCGTCGTCGATGACCTGCGCGTAGATCTGCTTGGACGAGCGGAAGACGCTGAGCCGCGGACGGCCGCCGGCGTTGGCCGCGATCGTGCGACGGATGCGCGCCTTGCGCCGCTCGGTGGAGGTGTTGGACTTGGCCATGGCGGCGCCCCTTACTTCTTCTTGCCTTCCTTGCGGAAGATGAATTCGCCGGCGTACTTGACGCCCTTGCCCTTGTAGGGCTCGGGGCCGCGGAAGGCGCGGATCTCCGCCGCAATCTGGCCGACCTGCCTCTTGTCGATGCCCGCGATCGTGATCTCGGTCGGCTTCGGCGTCGTGATCGTCACGCCGGCCGGGATCGGATACTGGATGTCGTGGCTGTAGCCGAGCGACAATTGCAGGTTCTTGCCCGCCACCGCCGCCTTGTAGCCGACGCCGTTGATTTCGAGCTTCCGCTCGAAGCCGTGGGTGACGCCGCCGATCAGGTTGGCGATCTGCGCGCGGGTCATGCCCCACATGGCGCGGGCGCGCTTCTCCTCGCCGTGCGGCTGGACATGCACGGCGCCGCCGTCGATCGACACCGACACCTCTTCAGGCGCGGTGAATGAGAGCTCGCCCTTCGCGCCCTTGACGGCGATGGTCTGACCTTCCAGCTTGGCGGTGACGCCGGCCGGAATGACCACGGGCTTCTTGCCGATACGAGACATGGCTCAATTCCAATCTTCGCGAGCGCCCCGTCAGAAGACGGTGCAGAGGACTTCGCCGCCGACGTTGGCGTCGCGCGCGGCATGGTCGGCCATGACGCCCTTCGGCGTCGAAAGGATGGCGACGCCGAGGCCGTTGGCGACCCGAGGCATCGCGTCGACGGTGGCGTAGACGCGGCGGCCGGGCTTCGACACCCGCTCGAGCTTCCGGATGACCGGCTCGTTGTCGAAATACTTGAGCTCGATTTCGAACTCGGTGCGCCCGTTGCCGAATTCGGTGGTCGCGTAGCCACGGATGAAGCCCTCGGACTCGAGGACGTCGAGAACCTTCTTGCGAAGCGAGGAGCCCGGCGTGGAAACCTTGCCGCGCTTGCGCATCTGCGCGTTGCGGATGCGAGTCAGCATGTCGCCGAGCGGATCGTTCACTGCCATGATCCCTGACTCCTCACCAGCTCGACTTGACCAGGCCCGGAATCAGGCCCTTGTTGCCCAGTTCGCGGAGCGCGATGCGCGACATCTTCATCTTGCGGTAGAAGCCGCGCGGGCGCCCCGTCACCTCGCAACGGTTGCGCACACGGATCGCGGCGCCGTTGCGCGGAAGCTCGGCCAGCTTCAGGCGCGCCTCGAAGCGCTCCTCCATCTGACGCCCGTCGTCGTTGGCGATGTCGAGCAGGCGCTGGCGCCGGCCTGCGAACTTCTTCACCAGCCGCTGCTTGCGCAGATTGTTCTCGATTGCACTTTTCTTTGCCATTAAGGCCTCCAATTTTCCGCGTCTGAGCTCTTTGGGCTCACTGCCGGAACGGGAAGTTGAACGCGCGCAGCAAGGCCTGCGCTTCCGCGTCGGTCTTGGCCGTCGTGCACACGACGATGTCGAGACCGAGCATCGATTCGGCCTTGTCGTAGTCGATCTCGGGGAAAATTATGTGCTCCTTGACGCCGAGCGCATAATTGCCGCGGCCGTCGAACGACTTCGGATCGAGGCCGCGGAAGTCGCGCACGCGCGGCAGGGCGACGGTCACGAGGCGATCGAGAAACTCGTACATCCGCGTCTTGCGCAGCGTGACCTTGGCGCCGATCGGCATGTTCTCGCGCACCTTGAAGGTCGAGATCGCCTTGCGGGCGCGCGTGATGACCGGCCTCTGCCCGGCGATCAGCGCGAGGTCCGCGGCCGCCGTCGTCACCTTCTTGGTGTCGTTGACCG
>CAIZGR010000287.1 GCA_903932535.1 uncultured Hyphomicrobiales bacterium
CGGCCCGATGAAGGGGATGTAGTTGAGGGCGAAGGCGATCACACCCCATTCGAGGGCGAACTGAAGCCCGGTCGCGGCGGCGAAGGCCCACACGAGCGCGCCGGTCGCCAGACTCATCAGGGTCCTGACCTCCATGTATTTGCGGAATTTCCGGGCCGTGTCGGCGGTCGCGCCCGTGAGCGTGCGCGCCGCCTCGGGGCTGAGAAAGGCCCGGAGCTTTCGCTCCATGTCTTCGACCTCCATCAGCCCGAGGATCACGTAGACGAGCGTGATGATCCAGAAGCTGAGCGTCGTGTTGACGCGGCCGGTGATCTGCTGCGCGCCCCGCAGCATCCAGCTCACGTTGAAATGCTCGGCCCAGAGCCCCGCCACCGAAACCCCGTGACCGTCGAGCCATGCGACCACGGCGTCCCAGATCGCCTGATAGCGGCCGGAATCGGCGATCAGCGAGCGTCCGACCCGCCCGAACCCCCAGGCGGCCAGCGAGGCGAACACGAGCATCGTCATGATCGTCAGCGTCATGGTGACGGCGAGCGCGAGGAGGGCCGGGGCGCGGGACTGGAGCCAGCGCTGGAACGGCCAGACGAGCGCCATGATGAAGAGCGCGAGGGTCAGCGGCGCGAACACCGTGTCGGCAAAATAAGCGGCGGCCGCCGCCGTGACGACCGCGACGATGGCGATCGCGTTCCTTGATACCGTGTCGGACGTCATGGCTACCCCGGGAAACCGGCCGGCCGCTTCGCGCCGCCGCGGGCTTCTCCATAGCGCGAACCGTCCACCTCGCGCCACGGCGCTATCGAAGGCCGACCCCGCCTGCTATGCGGAACCCGTCCAACGAGAGCGTCCGACATGAACGACCGACCCCCGCCCATGAGCGCGCCGATCCTCGATCCGCGCCTCGGCGACTTCGAGAGCGACCATTCCGCCCCCAAGCAGCGGTCGCTGCTCGCCATCGCGGGCAGCCTCCTCGGCGAGATCAGCCTGCCCAAGCTCGCCGTCATCTGGACGATGCAGATCCTGGCGCCCGCGGTCCTGCTCGGCCTTGCGCCGCTGATCCTGACGGCGTCGATCGGCAAGGCGTCGAGCCGCCTCGCCGAGGCCACCTGGATCGGCGCGGCGATCCTCGTCATCGCGGCGGCGGTCGCCGCGTTTTATGGCGGACGTCCGCTGTTCCGTCTCCTCGAGCAGAACTTCTGGTCGCTGAACGCGCTCGGCGTCCAGCCGGGCTACGCCTTCTGGCGCGAGGCGATCCGTCATGCGACCGAGCGCTCGCTGGGCGGGCGAACTGGCCCGGGGCTGGCGCGGATGCGCGCGGCGAGCTGCGCGGCGGCGGGCGTTTTACTTTTTGTCGTCGCGGCGTTCGTCGCAACGCTCGCTTGGCCGGAGACGCAATGGATCGGCTCGGTCGCCGACCTGACGGCGCCGCAACGGCTCATTTTGCCGACGGTGGCGAACACGATCGTCGTGATGTCGGCCTATCTCGCGGTCGCCGCATTGATCTGGGGTTTCTCCGAAGCCCTCGCCGACCAGCCGCTCGACCTCGCGCCGGCTCCGGCGCCGCCGGCCGGCGCGCGCGTCTTCCGCGTCGCGCACCTCTCCGACGTGCATGTCATCGGCGAGCGCTACGGGATGCGGATCGAGAGCGGACGGGCGGGGGCGCGCGGCAACGGGCGGTTCGAGCGGACGCTCGCGCGGCTCTCCGCCATCCACGCGGAAAACCCGCTCGACCTTGTGCTCGTCACCGGCGACGTGACGGACGCCGGGACTTCCGCCGAATGGGCGGAATTCCTCGATATCCTGGAAAGGTTTCCGGAGCTTGCGGCGCTGACGCTGATCGCGCCCGGCAACCACGACGTCAACATCGTCGACCGCGCCAATCCCGCCCGGCTCGACCTGCCGTTCAGCCCGATCAAGGTCTTGCGGCGGATGCGGACGCTTTCGGCGCTCGCGGCGGTTCACGGCGACCGGGTGCGCGTGTCGCGCGACGGCGCGACGGTTCCGCTCGGGGAGGCGCTCGGGCCGTGGAGGGCCGACATCGAGACTTTCGCCGACCGGAGCGGCTTCGCGCTGTCCCGGCGCCTGCAGCGCCTGTGGAACGAGACCTTTCCGCTCATCCTGCCGCCGGAGGGCGAAAGCGGGCTCGGCGTCGCGATCCTCGATTCGAACGCGGACACGCATTTCTCGTTCACCAACGCGCTCGGATTGATCCCCGTCGAGCAGGCGAAGCGGCTCATCGCCGCGTTCGACGCGCATCCCCGCGCCGGCTGGATCGTGGCGCTGCATCATCACGTGACCGAATACCCGCGGCCGGTCGCGGCCTTCTCGGAGCGGATCGGCACCGCGCTGATCAACGGCGCCTGGTTCCTGCGCGAGTTGAAGCCTTACGCCGACCGGATCGTCGTCATGCACGGCCATCGGCATGTGGACTGGGTGGGCGCTTGCGGCGCGCTGACCGTCGTTTCCGCACCGTCGCCGGTGATGGCGCCCGATGGCCGGGCCACGCATTGTTATGTGCACGCGCTGACGGTCGGCCCCGGCGGGCGGGTGAGCCTGCTCGAGCCGGAGCGGGTGGAGATCGCCGCGGAGCCCGCGGTTCAGCCCGCGCCGGCCGTCGCGTAAGCCAGCGCAAGCACGATCGCGAGCAGCGCGAGCCCCGCCGCCGGCCAGCGGCCGAAGGCGGCGTCGATCCGATCGAAGAGGGAGCCCGAGGACATCGTCCGGTTGAACGCCTTTTCGCCGAAGACGATGGTGTCGCCGGCCGGAATGCGCGGAAGCCGGTGGGCTGCGCGCGCGAGCCAGACGACCAGGAGCGCGCCGACGGCGATCGGCCAGAGGCCGTCCCAGAGTTTCGAAAGCGCGAACGCATCCTCGAACGACCCGACGAAGGGCAGGAGGACATAAGGCACGACGAGCGCGCCGGCGGCGGCCGCGGGCCAGAAGCGCACGAGCGGCTCCGGGCTTGCCGTCGCGTCGGACCGCCGCAAGGACGGCAGGCGCGACACAAAATGCAGCATCAGCATCGCGCTTCCCGCCGAGGAGGCGCTCGCCAGGACCGCGGCGAAGCCATAGCCGAACAGCGGTTTCGTCACGGCCTTGGCGAGCGCACCGCCGGTGAAGGGGAGGCCTGCGAGGCTCAGCGCGAGCGCGACGGCCAGCGGCGTCCAGGCGGCCGGGCGCGCGCTGCGCGCTGCGAAAGCGCCGATGGCGAGGAACAGCGCCCCCTTCACCAGCACGTGATTGGCTGCATAGAAGGCGACGAGCGCGGGCGCGTCGGGATCGCCCGCGGCGAGCGCCATGCCGAGCGCGGCGGCGATGACCCCCATCTGGCTCACGCTCGAATAGGCGAGCACGGCCTTGGCGTTCTGCTGCGTGACGCCGACGACGACGCCATAAAAAGCGGTGGCGAAGCCAATGAACGCCAGCGCCTCGCCCGAGCCCGCGAGGGGAATCCCGAGCGGCAGGAAGCGGATGAGGCCGATCACGCCCGCTTTCACGCCCGCGCCGCCGAGCACCGCCGCCGCCGGCACCGGCGTCGCCACATAGGAGAGCGGCATCCAGCCGTTCAGCGGAACGAGGCCCATCTTGGCGCCGAAGCCGGCGACGAGGAGCGCGAGCGCAGCGTCGCGCCAGGGAGAGCCGCGCAGGGCGGCGACCACGTCGGGAATTCGGAGGCTGCCGTGCGGTTCGCCAACGGCGAGCATGGCGAAGGCGAAGAGCAGGAAGGCCTCGCCGAGAAGGGCGAAGGCCAAATAGATGCGGCCCGCGCGTTGCGTCTCCGGCGACGGATCGAAGGCGAACATCCCATAAGCCGGAATGCTGACGAGCGCATAGAAGAGATAGAAGGAGACGAGATCGTCGGCGACGAACACGCCGAGGCTGCCGATCATGGTGAGAAGCCAGGAGACGGCCGCCCGCCGTTCCGGCCGTTCGGCTCGGTCGACGAAGGCGCCGGCTCCGGCGGCGATCCACAGCAGCGCCGAAACCAGAAGCAGCAGGGCGGCCGGCAGGTCGAGCCGCAGGCTGAGCTTCAGCGCCGGCGCCTCGAGGTCGAAGGGACCCGCCGCCAGCGCGGCGAGCGCGGCAAGGAGCGCCGGGACCGGCGCGACCCATTGCCACGCCAGCGCGGCGTCACGCCGGCGCGGGAAAAAGCAGGCGGCGAAGAACGCCGCGGGGACGGCGAGGCTCGCGGCCAGCAGGAAAGAGCCGAGGGCCGTCATGGCAGACCTGCCGTGGCCAGCCCGGGCCGGCCGATAGCGATGAGCTGGAAGAACGACTCCGGCGCAAAGCCCAGCGCCACCGCGACGAGGGCGAGCGTCAGCGCGATCGCCTCCCCCGCCCGTCGCGGCGGGGCTTTCAGGACGACGGGATGGCTCGACAGCGCGGGGGCGAGAATCCTGTAGACGTAGCCCGCCGCGAGCAGGCCGCCCGCCAGGAGCACGAGCGCCCAGAACCACTGGCCCGAGGCGACGGACGCCCGCAGGAGCAGCCATTTCGCGGCGAAGCCCCCGCTCGGCGGCAGGCCCATCAGCGACAGGCCGCCGAGGCCGAGGGTCAGGAAGGTCATCGGCATCGCCCGCGCCGCGCCGGAGAATTTGGCGATCTTGTCGTGCCCGAGCGATTCGTAGAGGAGGCCCGCGGCGAGGAACATCGCGGCCTTGGCGAAGGCGTGGGCGAGCACCTGCATCATGCCGCCGTTCCAGCCGTCCACCGTCCACGGGTGGAGCCCCGAGGCGAGCGGGAAGATCAGGAACAGATAGCCGATCTGGGCGATGGTCGAATAGGCGATCAGGAGCTTCAGCCGCGCCTGCCTCAGCGCGAGCACGCTGCCGAACACGACCGCCGCCGATCCGAGCGCGCCGAGGATCGCGTCGAAGCCGGCCGCCGGCAGCGCGGGCAGGACATAGAACCACAGCCGCACGGTCAGGAAAAACGAGCCCTTGACCACGAGACCGGAGAGCACCGCGCTCGCCGGCGCCGGGGCGTTGGCGTGCGCCGGCGGCAGCCAGATGTGCAGCGGGAAGAGCGCCGTCTTGGCCAGAAGCCCCGCCGTCATCAGCGCCGCCGCCGCGGTGACGGCGGGCAGCGGGCGCATCCTTTCCGCGAGCAGGGCGATGTCGAGCGTCCCGAAAGCCCCGTAGAGGAGCGCGCAGCCGAGCAGGTAGAAGATCGAGCCGAACAGGGCGAACAGCAGATAGCGCAGCGCGGCGGCGTAGGTCTCGGCCCGGCCCTCGACGCAGGCGAGCGGCACGGCGGCGAAGGTCAGAAGCTCGAGGGCGACATAGAGGTTGAAGAGGTCGCCGCTGACGAAGACGATCGCGAGCGCGGCGCTGATCGCCTGGAGCATGATCCAGAAAGTGAGCGCCTTGCGCGATTCGCGCTTCTCCGGCGGGGTGGCGAAGCCGGCGCGGGCGTAGAGCCCGGCGGCCGGAATAATGAGCGCCGTCGTCACCAGCATCGCCGCCGAGATTCCATCGGCTCGCAGCGCAATTCCCAGCGGCGGGGAGAGGCCCGCGATGGCGTAGACGATCGGCCGGCCCGATCGCCAGACCTCCGCGAGGATCGCGAGCGCGATCAGGAGCGCGAGCGGCGCGGAGCCGAGCGCGATCTTCTCGGCGTTGCGGCCGCCCAGCGCAAAGGAAGCGAGAATCCCCGCCGCGGGCAGCAGGATCGCGAGGACGAGCAGCGCCCCGCCCGCCGTCGTCGTTTCGGCCGGAGTCATTGGTCCTCGGCTCCGTCGTCCGGCTTCGGCTTCGTCCAGACGTCCGGATCGAGCGTGACCCGCCCGGTCTCTTCGGCGAACCGGAGCATGAGCGCGACCGCGAGCGCGCTCGCGGCGAAGGCCACCACGATGCCGGTGATCACCATCGCCTGGGGCACGGGATCGAAAGGAAACGGACCGACCGCGCCGCGCCGCGCGACGATGCCGAAGACGAGGAACACGCCGCTGCCGATCAGGTTGAAGGCGAGCAGTTTTCTGAGCGGCTGCGCGTTGACGACGAGGGCGTAGAGCCCGAGCCCGACGAGCCCGGCGCCGACGAACCCGGCGATTATCCAGGGGCTCATTCTTCGCCCTTCCGGCTCGGCGGCCCCGCGACGAGCAGCGGCAGCGTGACCGCGATCGACAGCACCATGAAGCCTTCGATGAACAGGATGAGGGGTTTGGCGAAGCCGGCCGGATAGGCGAAGAAGCTCCCGGCCATGAGGGGCCCGGCGAGCCCGACGACGAGGAACACAGCCGGCCCCGCGATCAGGGCGAGCCGCAGCCGGCCCGAGTCGATCCGCGGCGGCTCCGTCAGGCGGGCCATCATCACGATCATCGCCATGGCGGCGAGGATCGCGCCGCCCTGGAAGGCGCCCCCCGGTTCGTCGGCGCCGACCCAGAACATCTGGACGCCGATCACGATTCCGATCGGCGCGAGGACCCGGGCGAGAAAGACCAGCGCGGCGTCGGGCCTCGGCGGGCCGAGGGGCGCCGGCCTTCCGCCCCAGAACCGGTCCGGCGCGACCGACCACACGCCCACGACCGCAAGCACGAGCACGACCTTTTCGAGCATGGTGTCGAACGAACGGTAGGCGATGAGCACCGCCGTGACGGCGTTGCCGAGGCCGGTGGCGGCGAGTTCCCTGTCCGCCTCGGGCGCGAGCGAGGGGGCGGGATCGGGGAGGGTGAGCACGGCTGCGGCGAGGACGCCGGCGACGAGCACGGAAAGCGCGGCGGCTGCGCGTTTCAGCCCTCGGCCGGGCGGAGCGTCAGCCTGCGGCAACAGGCTGAGCCTTTTCGAGGCGACGACCAGCAGGACGCCGGTGACGCCGCTGCCGATGGCGGCTTCCGTCAGGGCGACGTCGGGGGCGTAGAGGCGCACCCACACGATCGCCAGCAGGAGCCCGTAGGCGACATAGCCGACGACGGCGCTGAACATCTCGCGGGCGGCGATGGTCCAGGCCGCGACGCCGAGCACGAGGACAGCGAGACCGAGATCGAACAGGATCATTCGGCCGCGTCCTGCCGTCGAAGCGCGCCGCCGATCAGTTGCGCCACCGTCGCGCTCGAAAGCTGCACGATCGCCCAGAGCACAATCAGCTTCAGCGCCGCGAGCGGCGAACCCGCGCGCGGCAGAAGCCCGAGCACCACGAGGCCGAGGCCGAGATTGTCGGCCTTGGTCAGCGCATGCAGGCGGGAGAGCGAGTCGGGGAAGCGCAGGAGCGCCAACGTCCCGGCGACGAAGAAGAACACGCCCGCGCCGATGGCGACGAGGCTGAAGAGACCGAGGAGGACGCTCATCGCTCGCCGGCCCGCGCTCGCTTGGCCGTCCCTGGCGAAGCGGTGACGAAGGCGACTGAGGCGAAGCTCGACAGCAGCGCGAGCCCGAGCGCCACGTTCTCGACGCCCGCGACCTCGGTCGCCGAGGCGGCCAGCAGCAGCGCGGCGATCCCGCCCGTGCCCAGAAGCTGGACGGCCATCATTCTGTCGACCTCGCGGGGGCCGTCGAGAACGCGCACGAGGCCGGCGGCGACCGTCATGAGGATGATCCCGGCGGCTGTGAGCAGAACGTCATTCATGGCCGATGATCCGGATGAAGGAGGCCTCTTCGGCCGCGAGGTCCGCTGCGATCGACTGGCGGACGTCGAGCCCGTGGAGCCAGGTCTTCCGGTCGTCGTTTGGGTCGAAGCCGGTCAGGAGCGTGCCGGGCAAAAGGCTCGCGACCACGCAGAAGGCGTCGCGGGCGAAGCCGGGCGCGAGGCTGAGACGGGTCTCGACCATGCCGGGCCTCAGATCCGGCGGGTCCCGCAGCGCCCGCCGGGCGACATCGAGCCCCGACGTGAACGACACGCGCAGGAACTCGACGAGGAAGGACAACGCGGCGGGACCGTTCACCGGCCGGCCGGAGGGCGGCATGAGACGCAGGCTCGCCCACGCCGCGGCTGCGGCGGTCGCGACGCCGACGGGCAGGTCCGACAGCTTCAGGCCCGCGACGGCGAGCCAGAGCAGCAGAAAGGCGAGCGCGCGCCCGAGAGCCTCCATGGCCGAGCCGATCCTCCGTCAGACCCAGCGCCAGCCGCAGACGCGGCGGCCGCGCGACCACCAGCAGACCCAGCGACGCCGCCGCGGCCGATGCCGGGGAACGACCACGACCTGGGCGGGCTTCACGTCGTCCCTCGATCGATCGGCGAGCCGCCCGGCGGCGCCGGCGTCCAGCGGCAGCGCCTCGGCCGGGCCGGGCGCGAGCGCCAGTGCGGCGCCGGCGCCGCAAAGCGCGGCGAACAGGAATTTGCGTCGGTCCATCGCATTCATCGCATCATCTCCTTTCATCCAGCCGTTTCGTCATAGCATCACGACCTCGGGCTTGGAGACTAGGCCGCCCGCGCCCTCCGGCGGCGTCTCCCGCACCCGGAAAAAGATCACATAGAGCGCCGGCAGCACGAGCAGCGTCAGCACGGTCGCGACGAAGAGCCCCCCCATGATGGCGAACGCCATCGGGCCCCAGAACACGGTCGGGGCGATCGGGATGAATCCGAGCACCGTCGAGATCGCGGTCAGCATGATCGGCCGGAAGCGGGAGACCGATCCCTCCACCACGGCGTCCCAGGTTCCGCGCCCCTGCTTTCGTTCCGTCTCGATCTGCTCGATGAGAATGACCGCGTTGCGGGCGATCATGCCCATGAGCGCGAGAATGCCCAGGATGGCGACGAACCCGAGCGGGCGTCCCGCCATCAGCAACGCGCCGACGATCCCGATGAGGCCCATCGGCACGATGCTGAGCACCAGGGCCAGACGGCTGAAGCTGTGCAGTTGCGCCATGAGGAAGAGCAGCATCAGGAACAGCATCACCGGGATCTTGGCGAACACCGACGCCTGCGACGCCGCGCTCTCTTCCACAGTGCCGCCGACGCTGACGCTGTATCCCTTGGGAAGCGTCGACCTCAGCGTGTCGATGGCGGGCGTCAGCGACTCGACCGCCGACTCCGGCGTCGCGCCTGCGGCGACATCGGCCTGGACGGTCAGCGTCGGCGTCCGGTCGCGCCGCCAGATCAAAGGCGATTCCTGGTCGAAATCGAAGGTCGCAATCTGGCTCAAGGGGACCGTGCGCCCGTTCGGCAGCGGAACCTGCAAGGCGCTCAGCGTCGAAAGTGAGACGCGCTGCTCGTCCTGGGCGCGGGCGACGACGTCCACAAGATAGATGTCGTCGCGCACCTGCGTGATCGGCGCTCCCGTCATCACGGTGTTGAGGAAGGACGAGAGAGCCTGCGAGCTGAGGCCGAGCAGACGCGCCTGATCCTGGTCGATCTCGACGCGGACTTTCCGGGCGGGCTCCATCCAGTCGTAGTTCACCCGCCGCAAGCCGGCGTCGCCGCCCATGATCCGCCCGAGCTGCAAGGCGATCGACCGGACCTTCGCCGGGTCGGGACCGCTCACCCGGTACTGAACCGGCCAGCCGACCGGCGGCCCGAGCTCGAGCGGCGATACCCGCGCAACCACGCCCGGCAGCTCCTCGGCCAGCGTCTTCTCGAGCGTGGCCTGAAGGCGCTCGCGCGCCGCCACGTCCTTGGCGATGACGACGCCCTGGGCGAAAAAGTCGTTGGCGAGCTGGACGTTCAGCGGCAGGTAGAAGCGGATCGCGCCGCGCCCGACATAGGTGCTCCAGCTCGCGACGTCCGGGTTGTCCTTCAGCATGGCGTCGAGTTTCGCGGCGACCTTGTCGCTGGCGAAGATCGAGGCGTTCTGCGGCAGGGTCAGATCGACGACCAGCTCCGGCCGGTCGGACGCGGGGAAGAACTGCCGCGGCACATAGGGCACCGCCAGCACCGAGAGCACGAAGCACACAAGCGTCAGCGCGACCGTCAGCCAGCGGTAGCGCATCGCTGCGAGCAGGATCGACCGGAACATCTCGACGATCCGGCTCGGCTTCTGCGGCTTGGCCTTGTCTGGCGCCTTGAGGAGCCAGACGCCGAGCAGGGGCGCAAACAGCACCGCGACGAACCAGGACACGATCAGGGCGATGGTGACGACGGCGAAGATGGAGAAGGTGTATTCGCCGGCCGAGCTCTTGGCGAAGCCGATCGGCACGAAGCCCGCCGCGGTCACGAAGGAGCCGGTCAGCATCGGGAAGGCGAGCGAATTATAGGCGAAGGTCGCCGCCTTCTCCTTGCTGTCGCCTGCCGCCATGCGTGACGTCATCAGGTCCACGGTGGTCATCGCGTCGTCGACGAGGAGACCGAGCGCGATGATGAGCGCGCCGAGCGAAATGCGCTGGAGGTCGATGCCCAGATATTCCATGATGGGGAAGATGATCGCCATCGTGAGCGGAATCGACAGCGCGACCACCGCCCCGGGGCGGAAGCCCAGGCTGACGATGCTCACCGCCATGATGATGGCGATCGCCTGCCAGAGCGACTCCATGAATTCGCCGATCGCATTGCTCACGACGACCGGCTGGTCGGAGACGAGCGCGACGTCGACGCCGAGCGGCATGTCGGCCATCGCGCCGTCGAGCGTCTTCTTCACGTTGCGGCCGAGCGCGAGAATGTCGCCGCCGTCTCGCATCGCGATCGCGAGGCCGATCGCCGGCTTGCCGTTGACGCGGAACATCGGCTGGGGCGGATCGGCGAGCGTGCGGCGCACTTCGGCGATGTCGCGCAGCCGGATCAGCCGCCCGTTGGACAGGAAATTGACGTCGAGGAGATCGTTCTCCGACCGGAACGCGCCGGTCACGCGGATCGAGAGTTTCTCGTCGCCGGTCTGAAGCGTGCCCGCGGGAATGACGGCGTTCTGCGCCTGAAGCGCCGCGATCAGGGCCGCGCGGTCGATGCCGAGCCCGGCGAGCACCTGCGTCGAGAACTCGACGAAGATCTGCTCGTCCTGCGCGCCGAGGATCTCGATCTTGGAGACGTCCGGCACTTGCAGGAGCCGCGAGCGGATGTCCTCGACATGGTCGCGGAGTTCCCGATGGCTGAAGCCGTCGGACGTGAATCCGTAAATGAGCCCGTAGGTGTCGCCGAAGTCGTCGTTGAAGCCCGGCCCGACGACGCCGGACGGCAAGGTCCGCCTTATGTCGCCGATGTTCTTGCGCACCTGATACCAGATGTCCGGCACCTCGGAGGCCGTCGTCGACCCCTTGAGATTGACGAAGATGGTGGTGAGGCCAGGGCTCGTGTAGCTGCGCAGATAGTCGAGGCCCTTGGTCTCCTGGAGCTTGCGCTCGAGCCGCTCGGTCACTTGGGCGAGGGTGTCGTCGAGGGTCGCGCCGGGCCAGGCGGCCTGCACGATCATGGTGCGGAACGTGAACGCCGGGTCCTCGCTCCGCCCGAGCCGGTAATAGGACATGAGGCCGGCCAAAGTGATCGCCAGCATTGCGAACACCATGAAGGACCGGTGCTTGAGCGCCCAATCCGAGAGATTGGGGCCGATCATGACTGCGCTCCGACGAGCCGGACCTTCTGACCGGGGTGGAGAGCCTGAACGCCTGCGGTCACGACGATCTCGCCGCCGTCGAGCCCGCCGGAAATGATGACGGTGCCGGGATCGAAGCGCAGAACTTCGACCGGCTTCAGCGCCACGGTCAGGTCCTTGGGGTCGACGACCCATACCGCCGGACTGCGGTCGGCCGCGGTCAGCGCGCTCGCGGGGATCGCGATGCCCGTGCCGGACGTCGAATCCATGCGGCCGGATACGGTTGCGCCCAGCCGCATGGCGGGCGGAGGCGCGTTGACGGCGACGCGCACCTTGAAAGTGCGGGTTACGGGATCGGCCTGCGGATCGACCTGCCGGACCCGTCCCCTGGCCTTCACCGACGGATCGTCGGTCAGCGCGATCACGATGTCGGCGTCGGCCGGCGCCGAGCGGATCACCTGCGCCGGCACGTCGAAGACCGCGTCCCAGCCGGTGTCGCGCGCGATCTGGAACACCGGCTGCCCAGCCTGGACGACCTCGCCCGCCTCCGCGCTGCGCGCGGTGATGGTGCCGCCGACATTGGCCTTCAGCTCCGTGTAGCCGACCCTGTCCTCGGCGATCTCGAGCTGCGCCTTGGCGTCGTCGACGGAGGCCTGCGACGTGCGCAAGGCCTGCTGCGCCTGATCGAACAGCACCCGGGTGGTGAAGCCGCGGTCCAGCAACTGCTGCTGGCGCTGAAACTGATTGGCGTCCTGCTCGAGGCGGCCCTTCGCCGCCGAAAGCGCCGCGCGCGCCGAACGCAGGGCGTTGAGCTCGTTCTGCGGGTCGAGCTTCGCCAGCACCTGATCGGGCGTCACGTGATCGCCCACGGTCGCGGACCGCTGGAGGATTCGGCCGCCGATGCGGAAGGCGAGCGCGGTTTCCTTCTCCGCCAGAATCTGGCCGGTGAGCACGACCGACTGACCGATCTCCCCCTTTTCGGCGACCACGGTGCGGACCGGACGCGGAGGCGGCGCCTCGGCCGTCGTTTCCCGCTTGCAGCCCGCGGCGACGAGCGCGAGCGCCGCCACAGCCAGCAGCGCGAGCCGCGGCCCGCGTCTCGCGATCGAATGAAAGCCGTATGACGACACGATACGATCCTTGCAATGAGCAGCGCGGTTCGGGCCGGCGGCTGAAATCAGAACGACCCCACGAGCGTTCCGAGGCCGATCACGACCGCCAGCGCGACGAGCGCGCCGACGATGGCCACGATGAAGACGTCCTTGTACGAATCCGAATGGGTCGAGCCGCAAACGGAGAGCAGCGTCACCACCGCGCCGTTGTGCGGCAGGCTGTCGAGCGTGCCGGAACTGATCACGGCCACGCGATGGAGGAGCGCCGGGTCCATCCCGATATGCGCGGCGCGCTCGAGGAAGGTTCCGCCGAGCGCGTCGAGCGCGATCGTCAGGCCGCCGGAGGCCGAGCCCGTGAGCGCGGCCAGGATGTTGGTCGCCACCGCCAGCGACACCAGCGGCCCGCCGCCGATGCCGAGCACCACGTCGCGCACCATGGCGAAAGCCGGCAGCGCCGCCACGACCGCGCCGAAGCCGACGAGGCTCGCCACGCTGATCACCGGCAGCGCGGAGGCGTTGACGCCGGCGTCCATGGTCGCGCGCAGGTCGGGGATGCGCCGGACGTTGAGCGCGAGCACTGTCAGGATGGCGCAGGAGAGCGCGGCGATGACCGACCAGACCCCGGAGACGGCGGCCGGCGACACGCCGCCCCACTCGGGCTTGGCGAGGAAGCTCAGGTCCATCCGGGGCAAGACGATCAGGGACAGGACGAGATTGACCAGGATGACGACGACGATCGGGGCCGCCGCGGCGGCGAACGACGGCTGCGGCAGGGTCGCCTTTCCGTGGACGATCTCGGCCGGGTCGAACGCGTGGGCGGTGGTCGCGCGCTCGCGCAGGGTCTCGTCCTCGGCGAGCGCCTCGGCGGTCGCCGGCGCGCCGGCGCCGAAGCCCTCGCCCCGCGCCTTCGCGGCGGCCTCCTGGCGCTGAAGCCACCAGAGGCCGAAGCCGAGCATGATCGCCGAAGCGATGATGCCGAGCCCGGGCGCCGCGAACGGCGTGGTGCCGAAGAACGGCATCGGGATCGTGTTCTGGATCGACGGCGTCCCCGGCATCGCCGACATGGTGAAGGTCGCGGTGCCGAGCATGATCGCCGCCGGCATCAGCCGCCGCGGGATCGCCGCCGCGCGAAACAGGTTCTGCGCCATGGGCGCAATGACGAAGAACGCCACGAACAGGCTGACGCCGCCGTAGGTGACGATCGCGCCCCCGAGAACGACAGCCAGAATGACCCGCCCGGGCCCGAGCTTCTCGGTCATATAGTCGGCGATGGCGGTGACCGACCCGGAATCCTCCATCAGTTTGCCGAACAGGGCGCCGAGCAGGAACAGCGGGAAGAACTGGGCGAAGAACCCGGCCCCGCTGCGCATGAAGGTCTGCGTCCAGTGCGCGAGAATGGGCTCCTGCGCAAACAGCGCCGCCACAGCAGCAGCAATCGGCGCGAGCAGGAGGACGCTCCAGCCCTTGAAGGCGAACCCAATCAGGACGCCGAGGCCGACGAGGATTCCCAGAAGGCCGACGAGATCCGAATGGCTCATCGCGTCAGACCTCCTTCAGCAGAGCGTCGAGGTCCGCCGTCGACCGCTTTCCGAGGCTGTCGCCGTGCTCGCTGAGAAACGCGCCGGCTGCGCGCCGGCCCTCCGCCTTCAGCATGGTCAGGAATTCGCCCTCGGCGTTGAGCTTCGAGGAGGCTCCGAACTCTGCGAGCTTGTCGGTGACGATCCGGTGCATGAGCATGCGCGCCCAGCGCGCGCCCTCGCCCGTTCCGGGGTCGGCGGCCTGCCGAAGGAGCGCGATCATGCGCAATTCCTTCATCAGCGGAGAATTGAAGGAAATTTCGTTCAGGCGGTTGAGGATCTCGGCCGCCGAACGCGGCGTCTCGCGGCGAACGACCGGATTGATCTGGACCAGGATCACGTCCAGCGCTTCGCTCTCGCGCACAAGCGGCGTGATCGTCGGGTTGCCGACATAGCCGCCGTCCCAGTAGGGCTCGCCGTCGATCTCGATCGCCTGGAACATCGTGGGCAGGCAGGCCGTGGCGAGGAGGACGTCGGGCGTGATCTCCTTGTTGCGGAAGACGCGCCCGCGGCCGGTGTGCACGTTGGTCGCGGTGATGAAGAGCTTGATCGAGGCTTCGCCGAGATGGGCGAAATCGATGTTCTTTTCCAGGATGCCGCTGATCGGATTGATGCCGAACGGATTGAGGTTATAGGGCGAGACCACCCGCGACATCAGGTCCATCGCCAGATAGACCGGCGAGGTGTCGAGGCTCCAACGGTTCATCAGCCGGTCGATCGGCGAGCGTTGCATCGGGCTGAACCGGGCGGCCTCGGCAACGCTCGCCCAATAGCCGTCGAGCGCCGCACGCGCGCCCGCCGCGCCGCCCTGCATGTAGCCGCTGACCAGCACGGCGGCGTTCATCGCGCCGGCCGAGGTGCCGGAGATCGCCTCGATCTTCAGCCACGGCTCTTCGAGCAGCCGGTCGAGCACGCCCCAGGTGTAGGCGCCGTGGGACCCTCCGCCCTGGAGGGCCAAATCCACCTGGATCTGTTCGCGCGGCGCGTCGCCCGCGTTCCCGGCTTGGTTCGGCATGCTGGCCCCCGGTATGGAGAAAAAGGCTCGTTTCCGGCCCAGGGCCGGCGTCCCTGAATTTTTTCGCTTTGACTCTTGGCGTTCGAAGCAACGCCTTGTAACCGCCTCCCGGCGGCTCGAGCAAGGGGGTCGATTGCGCGCCACGATCGAACCTCCGAACCGCTCTACGTACGAAAGGGCGCGCGCCACGGCGTCCGTGGCGACCCCTGTCGACCGGTCGCGCAGCGAAAATACTTCGGGTCCTCGGCCGACCGGCGATATCACGCCTTCGTGACCGCCGAATTTGGACCGGCGCTCGCGATAGCGATCAGTTGCCGAGCACCCCGGTAAAGAGCACGATCGGCGCAGCCACCACGTTTCCCACCGCCTGCGCGGCGGCGCCCGCGCCGATGTCGGCCGCGCCGATCTGCTGGCCCGCGATCAGCCGGTCGCCGAGCAGACGCACGACGTCCGGGCTGGTCGCGAACTTGCTGTGGTTCAGCCGGTCGCTCGTCTGCAAAGCCGAGAGGTCGAGAACCACGATCCCGGGCGCCGACTCGAGCTCGGCGACGTTCTCGGGCCGGGTGAGGTCGACGGCGCCGACGCGTGTGACGCCGCCCGCGATCAGGCTCGACAGCGCCAGCGCCCGGTCGTGCCGCGAGACGAAGATCGTGATGAGGGGCCGATCCGGCCCCATTTCCGCGACCTGCCGGCGGAAGACGTCGATGTCGAGGTCCGGCGACGCCAGGATCAAATTGGAAATCTTGGCCGGAACCCGCCCGTGCTCGAGCGCGATCTGCCGCAGGGCCTCGACCGTCAGCCACGCGCCCATGGAGTGCGCGACCACGACGATGTCCTTGACGTTCGGGCTCTTCGCCGCCGTGCTCAGGAGACTGGCGAGATCGCTGCGCGAAAAGTTCGCGCTCTCCCGATCGTAGTTGTAGTCGATCAGACGGCCCCGCGAGGGCCACGAGAACAGGACCGGCGCCGCGTCCGTCCCCATGTCGTGAACGAACTGGGCGAAATTGAACACCGAGCTCTCGAAGCGCGTATTGTAGCCGTGCACGAAGACGAGCACGCGCCCGCTCTTCGCGGCATGACGGCCGACCCAGGCCGCGACGTCCCGAGGGCTCAGAGCCGTCAGCGACACCGCCGCGAAATCGCGCGACGGATCGGCCGCCCCCGGCCGGGGCCATTGCACCGAGCCGACCGCGCGGTTCGGCGGGATCGAAACCGCGATCTCTTCGAACGAAACGGCGTCGCCGCGCTCGCCGTTGAACACGACGCCCGGATCGGCGCTGCGCTGGCGCGTGGTGGCGGCGAGCATGTCCACCTGCGCCGCGCCCGGCGGCGCCGCCGCCGAGACGGGGACCAGCACGCCCTCGGAAGGAGACGCGCAGCCGGCCGCCATGGCGGCGAGGAGCGCGGCTGCGGCGAGGCGCGTGTATCCCGACGCGGCGCCAATTCCCCACATGGACTTCATCCGACCCCCCCGGCGCGGATAATCCGCCTGGACGCGAATTCCGGCGGCAGCCTCGCACGCCTCGCCGGCGAACGCCATCGAGTCGCGCACCGGGAGGGTTCGCCACGAAGGACTTCTTCGTGATCCTTCCGTGCGCCCTGCAGGGTGCGATCGCCGTTTTGGATGAGCGTCCCGCCCGGGCGAGGGCCGGTTGGTCCGGCGGGTGGCGGGTGGCGGGACCGTTCACCAGGAAAGGGTCTTCCGCGGCCTCGGCGTGCTCGGAATGCGCCTCTGTCGCGGAGAAGGCGTCCTCCCGGTCGCTCCCGGGTGACGCGCGCCAAAGGCCCTCGAGCCTCAAATCGAGCCCTGTCCGCCGTGTCCATCGACGGCGCGGTGTAAAATCGCCGCCTCGAGGTCGTCCGGCGTGTCGACATCGAAGGCGGCGTCCTCGCCGGCCGCTTCGATCTCGACGATCTGGCCGGCGCCGAGCCCTGCAAGGAGACGGCGCGCGCCTTCGTCGCCTTCGAGCCGCATCGCCTTCTCGAACATCGCCCGCGCCAGCAGAACCGGGTTGCCGCGGCGGCCGTTCTGAAGCGGCGCGACGGCCAGCATGCCCGGGGCGGCCTCCCAGGCGTCGATCAGGCGGTCGATCAACCCGGCCTCGACGTTCGGCATGTCGCCGAGCAGGACGAGCGTCGCCGCGATCTCGGGCGGCGTCGCGCGCAGTCCGGCCCGAAGCGACGAGGCGATGCCCGACGCAAAATCCGCGTTGAAGGCGATTACCGTTTGCAATCCGGCGAGCGCGCCCTCGACGACGTCGCTCGCATGCCCGACGACCACGACGACGGGGCTTGCGCGGGACGCCAGCGCGGCCTCGGCGACGCGGCGGACGATCGGCTTGCCGGCGAGCTCGGCGACGAGCTTCGTCGCTTCCGGGCCGCCCGCCGCGCGATAACGTGAGGAACGGCCTGCGGCCAGGACGATGGCGCCGACTCTACGCATGGGGCTCGCGCGGTTGGGGCCGGGAGGCGATCTCCATCAGCAGTCCGCCCACGCCCATGGCGCGGATGTCGGCGCCGGCGACGGGCACGCCGGCGAGCACCCTTTGCAGCACCCAGTCGAACCCGTTCTCCTTGGGAGAGCGGGCGCAGCCGGGCGCGCCGATGATCGGCTTTTCGCCCCGGGCGGCGAGCAGCAGCAGGTTGCCGGGATCGACCGGCATGCCGAACCGCTCGATCCGGCCGCCGAACGCCTCGATGGCGGCCGGAATGACGTCGCGCCGGTCGGTGATCGCGGAGGCGCCGAAGACGACGAGCACGTCGCTTTCCGGCTCGAGCCGCTCGAGCGCGCCTGTGAGCGCGCCGGCGTCGTGCGGAACGGCGACGGGCTCGACGAGCCGCGCGCCGGTCGGCGCGAGCCGCGCCTCGAGCGCGCGCAGCGTCTTGGCGATGACGCTCTCCTTCAGGCCCGGCAAGACGGTCGAGACGACGCCGACGCGAAGCGGCCGGAACGGCGCCACCGCCACGGCCCGCGACGAGCCCAGCGCGTCGAGCGCAGCGGCGAGCGTCGCCTCGCGGGTCGCGAAGGGAATGATCTTCACGGTCGCGACCATGTCGCCGTCCTCGACCGCGCGGAAGGCCGGCAGGGTGGCGACGGTGATCGCCTCGTCGACGGCGTTGACCCGGTCGATCGCGTCGCGGTCGAACAGGGCGAGACCGGCGGCCTCCGCGAACAGGTTGACCCGGCCGGTGAACGGCGCCGCGCAGCGGACGTTCCGCCCGGCGAGGCGTGCCGCCAAGCGCGCGGCCGCGTCGTCCTCGCCGATGTCGTCGCCTTCGAGGCGGGCGGCGAGAACGCTCTCGACGCCGGCGTCGGCCAACCGCTTGCGGCGATCGGAGGTGACGACGTCGCCCTTCTTCAGGACCAGTCCGTCGATCCTGACCGCGTGCGCGAGAATCGCCCCGTCTGCCTCGTCTATGGGCACGGCGCCGAATTTCATGGCGCGCCGGCTGCCGACCGCAGCGGCTTCCTGCGCAGCGCAGCGACGATCTCGCCGATGATCGACACCGCGATCTCGGCCGGGCTGACGGCGCCGATGTCGAGCCCGATCGGCGCATGGATGCGCGCCAGCGCCGCCTCGTCGAACCCCTTCGCCCGCATCCTTTCCAGCCGCTTGGCGTGGGTCTTCTTCGAGCCGAGCGCGCCGATGTAGAAGCAGTCGGCCCCGAGCGCGAGGACGAGCGCCGGATCGTCGATCTTGGGGTCGTGGGTCAGGAGGCAAACGGCCGTGTAGCGGTCCGGCGGCGCGCCGGCGAGCGCCTCGTCGGGCCACTCGGCGATCACCGGCGTGTCGGGAAAGCGCTCGGGCGTGGCGAAGGCCGTGCGCGGGTCGACGATGGTCGGGTCGAGCCCGGCGATCCGCGCCATCGGCGCGAGCGCCTGGGAAATGTGGACCGCGCCGATCAGCGTCAGGCGCGGGGCAGGGGCCTGCACAGCGAGGAAATAATCGGCGCCGTCGACCGTGACGGCGGCGCTCTTGCCCATGCGGAGGGCGGAATCGAGCGTGTCGGCGAGGGGGTCGGCGCCGAAGGCCGCGGCCTCGACGAAGCGCTGGTCGCCGTCGGCGAGACGCGTGACCATCACGCCCGCCCGCCGCGCGCGGCGCGCCGCATTCATCGCCCTGAGAACGTCGAGCCGCATCAGTTCAGCTTCTCGACGTAGACCCTGATCCGTCCGCCGCAGGAGAGGCCGGCGCGCCACGCCGTCTCGTCGGCGACGCCGAACTCCAGCATGCGCGGGGCGCCGGTCGCGATCACGTCCGCAGCCTCTTCGACCACGGCGCCTTCGACGCATCCGCCGCTGACCGAGCCGAGGAAATGACCTTCCGCGTCGATGACGAGATGCGACCCGACCGGGCGCGGCGCCGAGCCCCAGGTTTCGACGACGGTGGCGATCGCCACCTCGCGCCCGGCGTAGCGCCAGGCTTCGGCGGCCGAGAGAACGTCTTCCTCGCGTGTCAGCATGGCGTCGCGGCCTTTCCTGCCCGTGGCTTATTCGTGGGGGACAAAATGGACGTGTCGCGCGCGCGCCGCAAGGCCGCGCCTTCGGTCACGCCGACGCTTCGAGCCATGCCCGTGGGTCTTTCCCGCGGTCCCGGCCGCCGGAAAGCGTTGCGCAGAGGTCGGCGATGCTGGCGAGATTGTGGATCGGACGGAAGGCGTCGACGTGCGGCAGGATCGCGCGGACCCCTTGCGCGCGGGCCGCAAATCCGTCGAAACGCAGCAGCGGATTGACCCAGATCACGCGCCGGCTCGCCATGCGCAGGCGTTCGACCGCGCGGCCGAGGTCGGCGGCGCCGTCCCGCTCGAGACCGTCGGTGAACAGGATCACGATCGCGCCCTGGCCGAGCACGCGCCGCGCCCAGTCCCGATTGAAGCGCGAAACGGCGTCGCCGATGCGCGTGCCGCCGGACCAGTCGATAGCCAGTTTGGAGCACTGGGCGAGGGCTTCGTCGGGATCGCGGGCGCGCATCGCGCGTGTGACGTTGGTGAGCCGCGTTCCGAAGAGGAAGGTCGACACGCGCCGCGTCTCCCCGAGCGCATGGAGAAAATGCAGGAAGAGGCGGGTGTACTCGCTCATCGAGCCGGAGATGTCGCAGAGCGCCACGATCGGCGGCGCGCGTTCGAGCGGCGCGCGGTAGGCGAGGCCGATCGCGCCGCCCGGGAGCAGCGAGCGCCGGAAGCTGCGCCGGGGGTCGATGCGCAGCCGCTGGGCGGTCGGCGCGAATCGCCGGATGCGCCGGCGGTCGTCGGGCATGACCATCGCCTTGATGAGCTTGCGCGCCGCCTCGATCTCCGCGGCGGTCATCTGGGCGAAATCCTTGGCGCGCAGGATCTCTTGGTCGGAGACGGTGAATCGGGCGTCGAGATCGATCGCCGGAACGGGCTTCGGCTCCTCCGGCCTCGACTTGAAAAGCGCGTCCGCGACCCGGCTCGCGCCGGCTTGCGCCGGCTTCGGCGGCTTCGAAGCCGGGGCCTGCGGCGACATCATCGCGATCAGCTTTTCGAGCAGGCCTCGGCGCTTCCAGAAGATCTCGAACGCTTGGTCGAACAGGAGGCTGTGCTCGTGCTTCTTGACGAAGATGGCGTGCAGCGTGGCGTAGAAGTCCCGCCGGTTGCTGAACCCGGCCGCTTCGACGGCCGCAAGCGCGTCCAGCACCGCGCCCGGACCGAGCGGCACGCCGGCTTCGCGGAGCGCGCGCGCGAAATGCACGATGTTTTCCGCCAGCGCGCCGCCGCCGATCGGCGGGGAGTCGGAGAGATCGGTCATTTTGCGCGCCCTCCCGCGCTAGCCGAGCTCCGACCGGCGCAGTTCCGCGCGGGTCTCGTCGATCAGCGTCTGCGCGGTTGCCCCTTCGATCTTGGCGATGTCGTCCTGGTACTTGAGCAGCACGCCGAGCGTGTCCGACACCTGCGCCGGGTCGAGCGCGACCGCGTCGAGCTCGGTCAGCGCCGAGGCCCAGTCGAGCGTCTCGGCGACGCCGGGCGACTTGAACAGGTCCAGCTTGCGCAGGCGCTGGACAAAAGCGACGAGCTCCAAGGTCAGACGCTCCGGGGCGCGCGGCGCCTTGGCGCGCACGATCGCCATTTCGCGCGCCGTGTCCGGATAGCCGACCCAGTGATAGAGGCAGCGCCGCTTGAGGGCGTCGTGAATCTCGCGGGTACGGTTGGAGGTGATGACCACGATCGGCGGCTCCGGGGCCTTGATGACACCGAGCTCGGGGATCGTCACCTGGAAGTCGGACAGGATTTCGAGCAGGAACGCCTCGAACGCTTCGTCGGCCCGGTCGATCTCGTCGATCAGCAGCACCGGGGCGCCGGCCACCGTCGGCTCCATCGCCTGAAGGAGCGGGCGCTTGATGAGATAGCGCTCGGAGAAGACGTCGTGCTCGATCCGCGCCTTGTCGTGCTCGCCCGCCGCTTCCGAGAGCCGGATGGCCATCATCTGCGCCGGATAGTTCCATTCATAGACCGCGGTCGCGATGTCGAGCCCTTCGTAGCATTGCAGGCGGATGAGCTTGCGGTCGAGCGTGGCGGCGAGGACCTTGGCGATCTCCGTCTTGCCGACGCCGGCTTCGCCTTCGAGAAACAGGGGTCGACCCAGCCGGAGGGCGAGGAAGAGCACGGTCGCCAGCGATCGGTCGGAGACGTAGTGCGCGCGTTGCAGGAGCGCCTGCGTCTCGTCGATCGAGGTCGGAATCGCGGTCGGCTTGGACGACACGGGAGGGCTCCATAAAGGCGGCTGCCAGGCTGGGCCATTGTCACCCCCGCGAACGCGAGGGTCCAGAGGCCGCCGCAGAGGCGCTTCCGAGGAGGCGGCGCGGCTTCGGAGGGGCGGCGTCTCGC
>CAIZGR010000288.1 GCA_903932535.1 uncultured Hyphomicrobiales bacterium
ACCATCCTGGTCAGCGCCGCGATCTCCGCCTCGCGCACCAAGGGGACCTACCTCAAGGACAAGTTCCACCGCCTCAAGGCCCGCCGCGGCGGCCTGCGCGCCGCGCTCGCCATCGCCCACAAGATCCTCGTCTCCGCATATCACATGCTCGCCAAGAACCTGCCCTACCGCGACCTCGGCGAGGCCTATCTCGACCAGATCGGACAGACCCGGACCGTCGCCAACCTCAAGCGCCGCCTCGAACGCCTCGGCTACAAAGTCACCCTCGAACCCAATGCCCAGCCCACGTGACCAGCGCATGTGCAGTTCATTTTCATAGCAGTTACCGCGAATCAGGAAATCGGGTCCAGCGCGTTGAAATCGCTCAAGCGCTCGCAAAAATGCGCGGTGCCGGGGAAAACCCGGCTCCCGCCCCGAGTCGGGACCGGTCGCCGCGACCGACGCCCTCGGTTGCCTCGCTGCGGCGCATCCCCTAAACCGGCGCGACGGCCCTTCCCGGAACCCTCCGCCCATGATCCGCTCCGCCCTGATGACCGTGATGACCGCCGCCGCGATCAAGGCCGGGCGGGGGCTGAAGCGCGACTTCGGCGAGATCGGCCAGCTCCAGGTGTCGATGAAGGGGCCGGGCGACTTCGTCAGCCTCGCCGACAAGCGCTCGGAAAAGACCATCTACGAGGAGCTCGCCAAGGCGCGCCCCGGCTACGGCTTCGTCATGGAGGAGGGCGGGCGGATCGAAGGCACGGACAAGAGCCACACTTGGCACATCGATCCGCTCGACGCGACCACCAACTTTCTGCACGCGATGCCGATCTTCGCTGTCTCGATCGCGCTCGAGCGCGAGGGCCAGATCGTCGCCGGCGTCATCTACAATCCGGCCGACGACGATCTGTACGTGACCGAAAAGGGCCAGGGCGCCTGGGGCTCCAACCGCCGCCTGCGCGTCGCCCAGCGCACCGAGCTGTCGCAGGCCGTGTTCGGCTGCGGCATCCCGCATCTCGGCAAGGCCGCGCAGCATCCCCGCTTCAAGGCGGAGCTCGCCGCCGTGATGGCGCGCGTCGTCAACGTGCGCCGGCTCGGCTGCGCCTCGCTCGACCTCGCCTATGTCGCGGCCGGCCGCTTCGACGCCTTCTGGGAGCGGGGCCTCAACTCCTGGGACATCGCAGCCGGCGCGCTGCTCATCCGCGAGGCCGGCGGCTACGTCTCCGACGCCGACGGCGCCCCGGATTTCCTGACCACCGGATCGATCTGCTGCGGCAACGAGATCATGCACCGCGAGTTGCTGGCGCTCTTGAAGAACGCGGCTTAACGCCCGCCGGATTTCTGCTAGGTTCGGGTTCGTCCGAGACTGTCGATTCTCTCATGGGGTTGGTGGGGCGGTGAAAAGGGGTCTGAACGCGCGGCTCGCCGGCTGGGCGCAATGAGCGCGGAAGCGCTCTGTCTCGCGGGAGACGCCGGGCTCCTGGCGCTCGCCGTCGCGGGGGCGCTGTTCGCTGCGAAGCCGCTGGGCCGGCCGCTGGTCTACGGCGGGGCGCTCGTCCTTTCGGCGCTGATGCTCGCCGTCGCGGCCGGCGCGCTCGCCTTCGGCGGGGGAGCCGAGACGCTCGTTCTGCCGCTCGGCCTGCCCTGGATCGGCGCGCGCTTCCACATCGACGCGCTGTCGGCGTTCTTTCTCGTCGTCGTCAATCTCTCCGCCGCCGCCGCGAGCCTCTACGCGCTCGGCTATGGCCGCACGGAGCACGATCCGGAGCGCGTGCTGCCGTTCTATCCCGCCTTCCTCGCGGGCATGAACCTCGTCCTCGTCGCCGCCGACGCCTACACGTTCCTGCTGTCGTGGGAGTTCATGTCGCTCGCCTCCTGGGCGCTGGTGATGGCGCGCCACAGCGAGGACCAGAACGCGCGCGCGGGCTATGTCTATCTGGTGATGGCGAGTTTCGGCACGTTCGCGCTGCTGATCGCCTTCGCCCTCGTCGCCGGCCTCGACGGGCGCTTCGCGTTCGAGGCGATGCGCGCCGCGCCGCCGGCCGCGGGCGTCGCGATGCTCGCTTTCGCCGCCGCGCTGATCGGCGCGGGCTCGAAGGCGGGGCTCGTGCCTCTGCATGTGTGGCTGCCGCTCGCCCATCCCGCGGCGCCGAGCCATGTCTCGGCGTTGATGAGCGGGGCGATGACCAAGGTCGCCGTCTACGCCTTCATCCGGATCGCCTTCGATCTGGCCGGCCCGCCCGACTGGCGGCTCAGCATCCCGGTGCTGATCGTGGGCGCGGCGAGCGGCCTCATCGGGGTCCTTCAGGCCTTGATGGACAACGACCTCAAGCGCGTCCTCGCCTACAGCACGATCGAGAACATCGGTCTCATCTTCGTCGCGCTCGGCCTCGCCTACGCCTTCCACGCCACCGACTTCGACGCCGCGGCGGCGCTCGCGATGACCGCTGCGCTCCTGCATATCTTCAATCATGCCCTCTTCAAGAGCCTGCTGTTCTTCGGGGCCGGCGCGGTCCTGACGGCGACCGGCGAGCGGCGGCTCAACCGGCTCGGCGGCCTTCTCAATCGGATGCCTTCGACCGGGCTTTTCATGCTCGTAGGCGCCGCCGCGATCTCCGCGCTCCCGCCGCTCAACGGCTTCGTCTCGGAATGGATGATCCTTCAGGCGGTGTTGCTCAGCCCTGCCTTTTCGGAATGGACGCTGAAGATCCTCGCGCCCGCGGTCGGGGCGGGCGTCGCGCTCACGGCTGCGCTCGCGGCGGCCTGTTTCGTGCGCGCTTTCGGCATCCCGTTTCTCGGCCGGCCGAGAAGCGAGGCGGCCGAGCGCGCGAAAGAAGCCGACCGGCTTTCCCTCGCCGCGATGGCCGGGCTCGCCGCGTTGTGCGCGATCGTCGGCATTTTTCCCGGTCAGGCGATCGACGCGCTGAGCCCGGCGGTCGATCTCCTGATCGGCGCGCACGTGCCGAACCAGTCCTCCATGCCCTGGCTGACGATCGCGCCGGTCGCCGCGAGCCGCGGCTCGTACAACGGCCTGCTCGTGGCGGCGTTCATCGTCGCGTCGGCGAGCATGGCCTCGACCGTCATCCATCGTTTCGCCTCGGGCGCGCTCCGGCGCGCCCCGGCCTGGGACTGCGGCTTTCCCGATCCCGCGCCCACGACACAGTACACCGGCGAGAGTTTCAGCCAGCCGGTCCGCCGGGTGTTCGGGCAACTCGCCTTCGTGGTCGAGGAGCGGATCGACATGCCGCGCCCGGGCGAGACGCGGGCCGCTCATCTCAATCTCAGGCTCACCGACCGGATCTGGAACCTCCTGTACGTGCCGCTGATCCTCGTCGTCGAGCGGACCGCCGTTCAGCTCAACCGCCTGCAGTTCCTCACCATCCGGCAGTACATGAGCGTGGTGTTCGGCGCGCTGGTCGTCCTTCTGGTCGTGCTCGCGTCATGGCCATGATCCTCGACCTCGTCTTCCAACTCCTCCAGGTGATGCTGGTCATCCTGATCGCGCCGCTTCTGACGGGCGTGGTGCGCGCCACCAAGGCGCGGCTCACGCGCCGCCGCGGGCCGCCGCTCCTCCAGCCCTATCGCGACATCCTGCGGCTCGCCCGCAAGGAGGCGATCGTCGCCGACAGCGCCTCGTGGCTCTTCCATCACACGCCTTATATCGTCTTCGCCTCGACCTGGGTCGCCGCGTCGCTGATCCCGACCTTCGCCACCGACCTCCTGTTCTCGTGGGCGGCGGACCTCATCGCCATTATCGCGCTGCTCGGCGCCGGCCGGTTTTTCCTCTCGCTCGCCGGGCTCGACGTCGGAACGAGCTTCGGCGGCCTGGGCTCGAGCCGCGAGTCGCTGTTCGGCGCGCTCGCCGAACCGGCTATGATCGTCATCGTCTTCACGCTGGCGCTGGTCGCAGGCTCGACGCAATTGTCGACCGTCGCAGCCTATATGACGTCGGACGCCGTGGGCTTGCGCGTCTCGCTCGGCATGGCTCTGGTCGCGCTGATCATCGTGGCGATCGCCGAGAACGGCCGCATCCCGGTCGACAACCCGTCGACCCACCTCGAACTGACCATGGTGCACGAGGCGATGATCCTGGAATATTCGGGCCGGCATCTCGCCGTGATCGAGCTCGCCGCGATGATGAAGCTCTCGCTCTATGTCTCGCTCATCATCTGCGTCTTCTTTCCCTGGGGCGCGGCGATCGCCGACGCGAGCGTGGCTGACCGCGTCTTCGGCGCGATTGTCTACGTCGTGAAGCTTCTGACCGCAGGCGTGGCGCTCGGCGCGTTCGAGACCAGCATCGCCAAGATGCGCGTCTTCCGCGTGCCGGATTTCGTCGGCGGCGCGCTGATGCTCGGCTTTCTCGGCGCGCTCCTCCTGTTCGTGTCGAGGACGCTGAAATGAGGGGCCTCGCCTTCGACGTCGCGCATCTGCTCGCCGGCGGCTTGGTGCTTATGAGCTTCCTGCTGCTCTACCAAACCCGCCTCTACGCGCTGCTCAACACCTTCGCCCTCCAGGCGGTCGTGTTGTCGCTCTCGGTCGCCTGGCAGGCCTATGTGCAGGGCGCCGACCATCTTTACGTCACCGCCGTCATCGCCTTCGCCTTCAAGGCGATCGTGATCCCGATCGCGCTCCACCGGATCATCATAGAACTCGGCATCGACCGCGACGTCGAGAACGTCGTCGGCGTCGGTCCGACCATGCTGGCGGGCCTCGCGCTGGTCGCGCTCTCGGAGGTCGTGATGCTGCGAATCGCCGGCGGCGCGGACGTGCTCGCCCGCGAGGACCTCGCCTTCGCGCTCTCGGTCGTGCTGCTCGGCCTCCTGATGATGGTGGTGCGGCGCAACGCCGTTTCGATGGTGGTCGGCTTCATGTCGCTCGAGAACGGGCTCATCCTCGCCGGGGCGGGCGCGAAGGGCATGCCGCTGGTGGTCGAGGTCTCGGTCGCCTTTTCGGTGCTGGTGGCGCTGGTGGTGATCGGCGTGTTCCTGTTCCGCATCAGCGAGCGGTTCGAGTCGATCGACGCCGAAGCGCTCGACAGCTTCCGGGAACGAGGCCGATGAGCGTCTTGCCGGACGCGACCGTCGTCCTCCTGGCTCTGCCTTTGGCCGCGGCGGCGCTGCTCGCCGTCCTGCCGTCGTATCGCCTGTCCGCCGCGCTGAACGTGGCTGCCGCTTTCGCCGCCTTCCTCGCCTCCGCGTCCTTGTTCGTCGTGGCGCCGCCGCCCAACGCCTACATCCTGATCGACGATTTGAACGTCGTCTTCATCGTCCTCAACACTTTCGTCGGCTTCACCGCCAGCGTGTTCAGCGCCACCTACATCGCCCACGAGATCGAGACCGGCCGGCTCACGGCGAAGCATCTGCGCTTCTACCACGCGATGTATCAGTTCCTGCTTTTCTCGATGAACCTGGCGCTGATCGCCAACAATATCGGCCTGATGTGGGTGGCGATCGAGCTCGCGACGCTGACGACGGTGCTGATGGTCGGGATCTATCAGACGCAGGCGGCGATCGAGGCGGCGTGGAAGTATTTCATCCTCGGCAGCGTCGGCATCGCGCTCGCCCTGTTCGGCACGATCCTGATTTACATGGCGGCGCAGCCGGTGGTCGGCGAAGGCGTCCAGGGCATGCTGTGGACGAGCCTCATCCAGCACGCGCCGGGCTTCGATCCGACGCTGCTCGACTTGGCCTTCGTCTTTCTCCTGCTCGGCTACGGCACCAAGGTGGGGCTCGCGCCGCTGCACGCGTGGCTGCCGGACGCGCACGCCGAGGGGCCGACGCCGATCTCGGCGGTGCTCTCCGGCCTCCTGCTCAACGTCGCGCTCTACGCGGTGCTGCGTTTCAAGCTGCTGCTCGACGCCAACGCGCGGGCGCTCGCCCCGGGGCCCCTGATGGCGACCCTCGGGCTCGTCTCCGTCGTCTTCGCCGCCTTCATGCTCTACCGCCGGCGCGACGTGAAGCGCATGTTCGCCTATTCCTCGATCGAGCACATGGGCGTCATCGTCTTCGCCTTCGGCATCGGCGGCCCGCTCGCCAATTTCGCCGCGCTCCTGCACATGGCGATGCACAGCCTGACGAAATCGGCGATCTTCTACACCGTCGGACAGATCGCGCAGGTCAAGGGCACCCAGCAGATCGCCGAAATCCGGGGCCTCACCGTCACCCACCCGCTGCTCGGCTGGAGCCTCGTGTTCGGGGTGTTCGCCATCGTCGGCCTGCCGCCGATGGGCGTCTTCATGAGCGAGTTCCTGATCGTCACGTCGACCTTCTCGCGCGCGCCATGGCTCGCCTTGCCGCTCGCCTTCGGCCTCCTGCTGGCGCTCGGCGCGCTGGTCCTGAGGATGCAAGCCATGGCCTTCGGCGCGCCGGCCGGTTCGACCGCGCCGGCCAAGTCCTCCGCCTTGCCGATCTTGGCGCATTTCGCGCTGGTCCTGATCGCGGGCGTCTATCTTCCGCCCCCCCTGGTGACGTGGTTCCAGCACGTCGCCGTGATGCTGAGGTAAGCGGCGGCGAACGATCGGCGCCGGCCTTGCCGCGCGACGGGCGGCGGCGCATAGGTCATGTCCGAAAGCAGTGGAGCGAGCCTTGCCCGACGTGTTGTGGAAAGTCTTCGGCGACAACCCGTGGATGCTCGGCGTCATGCTGGTCGGGCTCGTCGTCACGGTCGGCGGCCCGTGGGCGATCGTCCGCGCCGTCTCGCGGCTGGCGAAGGAAAATCGGGGCGAGTAAGGCGCAGAAGGCCGTTCGCGACGCGGAGGGGGAGGCGGCGCGAGTCGCCGCACAGGGCGGCGCCGCTCCTCTTCCCTTTTGCGCAGGGCGAGGGGGGCTACCCTCCCCCCAGCACGCCCTTCATCGCGCCGTCGGTCTCCTGCGCGTAGCGGCGGGCGGCGAAGGCTTCGCCGAGCGTCCCGAGCGGCTTGTCCGTCTCGCGCTCGGTGACGGCGAGCGTGTCGGCCTGCGCGGCGCCGAACAGGTCGAGCGCCGTCCGGATGTCGTCGTCGGGATGCAGCGTCGTCGCCGGCAGGTGGACCAGGAGGCCGGCCGGGCCGCCGTCGTCGTCCTCCGTCAGCGTCCGGGAATGCGCTTCCGCGACAGGAACGAGGCCGCGATAGCGTCCGTCCTCGCCGACCGCGACCACGACGTTGGCGCTGCCGAGCGGATGCGCCTCGCGGAAGGCGCGCACGCTGCCGTCGGCCGGGAACACCGGCGGCGAGGGGATCATCATCTTGCCGGCCGTCAGGTCGCGCAGCCAGCCGACGTCCTGCCCGCCGCGGATCGTCTCGCCGCGCAGGTGCAGGCGCCAGGTGGTGAACGAATAGCCGAAGGTCGCGCGCACGGTCAGCGAGGTCGCGATCGAGGCGGCGAGCGCGCCCCCGGCGATGCCGAGATTGCTGGTGCTCTCGAGCACCAGAAAGGTCATCGTCAGCGGCCCGCCGACGATCGCGGTGCTCAGCGCCCCCATCCCCACCAGGATGCAGGCGACCGGGTCGAGCCCGAGCGATGGGAACGCCGCCGTCACGCCGGCCGCATAGAGCTTGCCGAGCAGCGAGCCGACGAACAGCGACGCGAAGAACAGCCCGCCGCGGAATCCGCATGCGAGCGAGGCCATGCTGGCGAACAGCTTCAGCACGATGAGGATCGCGAGATCGACGGCGCTCAGGGGCCAGTAGAAGTCCAGCTCGAGCGCGCCGTGCCCGGCGCCGAGAATCTGCGGCGTGTAGAGCGCGAGGGCGCCGAGCAGGAAGCCGCCCGCGACCGGCCGGAGAAGGCGGGACGGCACGACGAAGCGGAACGCCCGCTCGATCAGCGCCGCGGCCCGCATCGCGCCGACGCCGAGCCCCGCCGCCACGAGGCCGAGACCGATCAGCGCGCCGTAATGGGGAAAGGTCAGCGGCGGCACGTCGGCGACGTTGATCACATAGGGCGCGCCGCCGATCGCCTTGGTCGTCAGCGCAGCCGCGAGGGTGGCCGCGAACACCGGCCCGGCGATGGCGAGCGAATAGACGCCGATGATCAGCTCGAAGGCGTAAAAGGCGCCGGTCAGCGGCGCGCCGAAGGCCGCGGCGATGGCGCCGCCGGCCCCGCAGCCGACCAGCATGCGCAGATCCTGCCGGCGCAGGCGGCCGTTGACGCCCAGCCGCGAGGCGAGCCCGCCGCCGATCTGCGCGTAAGCCGCTTCGAGGCCGACCGAGGCGCCGCAGCCGTTCGACGTCACGGTTTGCGCGGTGACGAGCAGGCTGTCGGCCAGCGACATCCGCCCGCCCCGCAGCGCGTTGGCTTCGATCGGATCGACCGCCGGAGGCCGTTTGAGGCGCGCGCGCCGGACGTCGACGGCGCCGAGCAGGAGCCCCGCGAGCATCGGCGCGGCGAAAGCGGCGATCGGAGGGACGCGCTCGGCGGCGCTGAGCCGCACGTCGAAAGGAATGCCGTAGATGAGGACATGCGCCAGATTGACGACGAACGTCATCGCGCTGACCGAGACCCCGGCCAGCGCGCCGACCACGATCGCGAGCGCCACCAGCCCGAGCTCGCCCCCGCGCAGACCGGCGCGGAGCCTCGCGAGCAGCAGGAGCGCCGGGCGGGGGGCTTTCATCGGCGGGCGCGGAGGGGATCGGAGACGCTTGGCGGCATGGCCGGATTTATGCGCGGCGCGCCGTCCGAAGCCAAGGCCGGCCGGCTCAGCGCCCGCCGAGCGTCATGTCGTCGCGATGGATCATCTCGGCGGGTCCTGGCGCGCCGAGCAGATGGGCGATGTCGCGCGACTTGCGCCCGCGAATCCGCTCGGCGTGAAGCGCGTCGAAGGCGATCAGCCCGCGCCCGATCTCCGCGCCCCGCTCGTCGCAGATGGCGACGCAGTCGCCGCGCGAGAAGGCGCCCTCGATCCGGGTGACGCCGGCCGGCAGCAGGCTCTTGCCGCGGGCGAGCGCGGCGGCGGCGCCCGCGTCGACGAACACGGTGCCCTTCAGCTCCAGCGAGCCGCCGATCCAGATTTTGCGCGCGGCGACCGGGTTCGAGGGCGTGAGGAACCAGGTGCAACGCCCGCCCGCGGCCACCCGCGCGATCGGATGCGCGATGCGCCCGTCGGCGATGATCATGTGGGTTCCGGCCGAGGTCGCGATCCGCGCGGCCTCGATCTTGGTGCGCATGCCCCCGCGCGACAGCTCGGAGGCCGCCCCGCCCGCCATAGCCTCGATCTCGGGCGTCACGCGCTCGACCACCGGCAAAAATTGGGCCTGCGCGTTGTCGGAGGGCGGCGAATCGTAGAGCCCGGCGACATCCGACAGGAGGACGAGAAGGTCGGCGCTCGCCATGGTGGCGACGCGCGCGGCGAGCCGGTCGTTGTCGCCGTAGCGGATCTCGCTGGTCGCGACCGTGTCGTTCTCGTTGATGATCGGGATGGCGCGCATCGCGATCAGCCGCCCGAGCGTGGCGCGGGCGTTGAGGTAGCGGCGCCGCACCTCGGTGTCGCGCAGCGTGACCAGCACCTGTCCGGCGACGATCCCGTGGCCGCGCAACGCCTGCGACCAGGCGCTCGACAGGGCGATCTGGCCGATGGCGGCGGAGGCCTGGCTGTCCTCGAGCTTGAGCTTCCCCTTCGGCAGGCCGGCGACGGTGCGCCCGAGCGCGACCGCGCCCGAGGAGACGACCGTGACGCTCGCGCCGCGCCCGTGCAGCGCGGCGATGTCTTCGACCAGCGCGTCGAGCCACGCCTGCTTGATCGCGCCGCGCACGGAATCGACCAGGAGCGACGAGCCGACCTTGACGACGACGTGGCGGAATTGATCGAGAGAGGGAACCTGAGCCACGGCCGCCGGCTTGAAAGGACTGTTGGCGCCCGAGCGCGCGGAAAAGACACGCCGGCCCCGGGGCCGCCACCGTCTAGTTCAGCCGGGCTGGGATGGCAAGGCGCGGCCGGCGGGGCGCGCGCCCCGGGCGCGGGCGAACAGGGGCCGGGCGCGAGCGTGATCCGATCGCGCCCGCCCAACGTTGACCACAAGCAGGGGCGCTACTACTAGCATGCCGGCAAAACGGCCCGCGCGGCCTTGCAGGCGCCGCCCGCGGCGAGCCCGGCCATTCGAACCCGAGCCGAGACCGCAGAACTCCTGAAGGACGCGACGATGCGGAATTTCGACGACCTTTCCGAACGCGAGATGCTGGCGCTGGCCATCAGCAACGAGGAGGAGGACAGCCGCATCTACGCCGACTTCGCCGACGGCCTCGTGGCCGATTATCCCGCCAGCGCCCAGGTCTTCACGGAAATGGCCGCGGAAGAGAACGGCCACCGCCGCCAGCTCATCGACCTTTTCGTCGCCAAGTTCGGCGAGCACATCCCGCTCATCCGCCGGCAGGACATCCGCGGCTACATCCCGCAGACGCCGGTGTGGCAGGTTCGGCCGCTGAACCTCGAAGCGGTGCGCGCCCATGCGCGCGCCATGGAGAAGGGGGCCGCCCAGTTCTATCGGCGGGCGATCGGGCGCGCCTCCGACGCCGCCGTCCGCAAGCTGCTCGGCGATCTCGCCGCGGTCGAGGACCAGCACGACAACCGGGTGGCGGTGCTCGAGCGGGAGCTGCTCACCGACACGGCCCGCCACACCGAGGCGGAGCACCAACGGCGCCGGTTCATCCTCCAGATCATCCAGCCGGGCCTCGTCGGGCTGATGGACGGATCGGTCTCGACGCTCGCCCCCGTGTTCGCGGCGGCCTTCGCCACCCGCGACCCCTGGAACGCCTTCATCGTCGGTCTCGCGGCCTCGGTCGGCGCAGGCATCTCGATGGGATTCGCCGAGGCGCTGGCGGACGACGGCAAGCTCTCCGGGCGCGGCGCGCCGCTGCTCCGCGGCCTTGTCTGCGGCCTGATGACGATGGCCGGCGGCATCGGCCACACCCTGCCGTTCCTCATCCCGAACTTCACCACCGCGACCGCGATCGCGGTCGGCGTGGTCGTGATCGAGCTGCTCGCGATCTCCTGGGTGCAATGGCGCTTCATGGAGACGCCGCCCCTGTCGGCGGCGGCCAAGGTGATGATCGGCGGCGCGCTGGTGTTCGCGGCGGGCGTGCTGATCGGGGTGAGCTAGGATTGAAGACCCCCGGCGACAACCGAAGTCCGCCGCGCGGAGAAAACGAGAGCGCATCGGCGGCCCGGCAAAGGGTCGGAGCGAATTGGAATTCGCTCCTAGCCGGAGCTTCTTTCTTCCGCGGCGCATAAAGCCTTGATCTCGCGCATGGCGAGCGGTTTCGGGGCTGCGGCTACTGGGTACAGGCGATGGGGAATCCCAGGAGATCGAAGGCCTTTTGCTGGATCGGGGTCGGGCGGGTGAGGATGGTGAAGGGGCGATCGGGTGCCTTCGCGGTCACGACGGTGTTGCGCGCGAGGGTGGCGAGATCGGCGAGCAGGGTCTGGAAGCTGTGGACCGGGGCGCCGTCGGGGGTGCGTCCGGTGGCGCTCTTTGCGAGCGCGGACGGCGAGCGTTGCGCCTTGGCGACAGGGTTTTCGCGCAGGGCTTCGGCGGCTTCCTTGTCGTCGTCGTCGTAGAGCATCGGGGCGAGGCGCGCGCGCATATGCCACTCGACGTAGTAGGCGAGCATGCACAGGAACACGTGGGCGCGGACCCGATCCTCGAGCCAATGGTAGATCGGCCGGACATGCAGATCGACCGTCTTGAGACAGCGAAAGGCGTGTTCCACCCGCGCCAGGGATTTGTACGCCCTGACCGCGTGTTCGTCGCCGAGGGTCTGTTCGGGCAGGCTGGTGCGCACCGCGTAGAGCCCGTCGAGCGCCGCCTCCTGCGCGATCTGCTCGCGCTTTCGGGCGAAGGCGAACCGGTCGTCGGCGATCGTCAGCTCGAAATGCTTGGCCATCTTGTGCTTGCCGAGCACGGCGCCGACGGCCATGCCGATCTCGGCCGCGCCGCGCAGGGGCTG
>CAIZGR010000289.1 GCA_903932535.1 uncultured Hyphomicrobiales bacterium
CGCGGAGCAGGACTTCAAGGGGCAGGTGATCCGGAGGGTGGTGAATCCGCTCGTTGGGAAGTACGAAGTCGGGGCGAGCGTCGGTCCGTCGCATGACACCAGGCGCGAGGAGACGGTCGAGAACATGACGGTCCTCCTCACCCAGGCGCCGGGGCTCATCCCGCTCCTTGGCGATGTGCTGCTGAAAAACATGCAGTTCGAAGGCGCGCAGGAGGCGTCGTTGAGGCTGCGCAGGATGGTCCCGCCCGTCGCGCTCGGTCAGGGTCCGACGGCGCAGGAGACGCAGCTTCAGCAACAGGTCCAGGCCCTTACGAGTGCGTTGACGAAGGAGATGGACCTACATGCGAGAGATCGTATTAAGTTGTCGAATAAGGAAGATCTACGGGAGGTTGAGGTTTATGACGCTGAGACGAAGCGGATTGCGGCGCTCAGTAAACTACTCCCTACAGATCCGGTTGGGTTGCAGGCCCTGATCGCGCAAGCGGTGCAGGATTCGCTCAAAACGTCCATCGCTGGGATCATGGCGGATGTGAAGGTAAACGACGGCGCTCCGGGCGACCGAGAAGGCGCTCCTGCGGCGCCGCCTGAGCCGCCGCCTGAGCCGCCGCCGATCCAGGGCGCCCGAAAGGCCCCGGACGGCGAATGGTACCTTTCCGACCCCACGCGGAAGGGGAAGTACCTGAAGGTCGCGCCGCTGGCGCAACTGCATCCCGTGCCGGGGGCTAAGTTGGGAGCGCCGCGATGACGGACAAAGTCACCAACCGCTTCGACGACGACCCCTTCGGCGTTGCGGCGTTTAAGCGGGGCGACTACATCCCGCCGGAGTGGAACCCGCCGAAGTGGCCGCCGGCGCCTGCGACGCCGGTACAGTCGCCGCTCGTTGCTCCGGCGGGCGGGGCGGGGTCGTTGGTGAACTACCGCAAGACACAAGAGGCCGAGGCGGCGAGAGAGGCGGCTGCGGCGACGGCATCGCCTGCGACCCCCGCCGCGCCAAGCACTTCACCGATTGTGGTCCCACGGCCTGTGGCGGGAGGCGCTCCTCTCGTCGCTGCCCTTCAGTCGCCGCCACCCGCCCCCGCGCCGCAACCAACCACAGCCGACCGCATCCGCGACGAGATGAAACTCCAACTGCTGCGGGGATTGTTCCCGCAACACCGCATCGAGCCGGTGGAGTATGACCCGTGGAAGGCGGTGCCGCAGGGGCTCGGGACGAAAGTGAATGTGAACGAGGGAGTTGAGTGATGTCGGGGTTGATCTCCAAGGGCGGCCCCCGCCGCAAGCTCCACGCGCACGAGGCGGTTTACTCCCAAGCAACCGAACTCTGCATGAGCGCTTACGAGGCTCTGATGGCGGATAACGACATCCACGCGGCGTGGCGGGCGTCGCATCCTGGGTTCTCCGCGCGGCATCTCGAACTCGCGTTCCTGAAGGCTTTTACGTTCCGGTTTGTGCCGGCTGCGCGGGCCATGATGGCCGCACGGCTCCAGGCCCCGCTTGACGACGCGACCAAGGACGCGATTTATGAGGCGCTGTTGTTGGACGGCACCTTATTGCGCGGGCGCGGGCGCGACGTGGCAGCACTTAACAGCAAGAGGCAGACCCTGTGACGACCGAATCCGACGCCGCCCAGCAACCACCCCAAGCCGGGGCAGCGCCTTCCCCCGAAGCCCCGCCCCCGCCCCCCGAGCGCGGTCCCGTCACGACCGCCACATCGCAGCCCGAGGAGGCGCCGAAAGCGCCGGAGGCTCCGAAGGCCCCCGAAGCGCCGAAAGCCGACGCGCCGCCCCCCGCGAAGCGTGACTACGCCGCCGAGCGGATGCAGGACCGTATCAACAAGCTTACCGCGCAGAAGGCCGCGCTCGAAGCGGAGGTCGCACGGGCGAAGGCCGCCACGCCACCCAACGTCGCGGCGCAAGTGGAAGCACGGGCCGCGGAGCTTGCGTCCGCGAGGGCGGCCGAGATCGCACAGTGGAACTCCTTCACGACTTCGCTTAACTCCGCCATTGCGGAGGGGCAGAAGGAATTTGGCGCCGAGAAGTTCGACGCGGCGGTGGCAAAGCTGCGGACCCTTCACGACCACACCGACCAGGCGGCGAACCAGGCGTATTTGGGGATGCTTCAGGCGGTCCTCGACACCGGCGTTGCGCCGAGGCTGATCGCGCAGCTCGGCGAGGACCCCTCCGAAGCCGCGCGGATCATGGGGCTCACGCCGACGAAAATGGGGGTCGAGTTGGGGCGGCTGGCGTTCCGTGAGGCGGCGGATGTCTCCGCGGCGCCGAAGCCGGTTACGCCGATCACCGGGGTCGGCCGGACCCACGTCGCGGTGAGTGCGGAGGACCCCGAGCGGGCAGATGCGCTGGATATGCAGGTTTGGATGGAGCGCCGAGGGGCACACGTCGCTGAAGTCAACAAGCGCGCGGGGCGGAGGGTGATTCCGTAAGGACGCGTCGCGCCGCCTGAGTCGGTTCTGAGCCACCGCAAGGCTCTGTTGGCGTGAGGGGCCATAAAGCCCTCCGGGTTCTTGAGTCCCGCAAACCCTCGTTTGGCCGCATCGAGGCTCGCCACCTCAAAGGGCAATTTCGCCCGATTTCGTCGAAGGACCTCGGCTGTGGCCAACTCGCTCCTCACCATCAACATGATCACCCGCGAAGCGGTGCGGTTGTGGAAGAACTCCAACGCGTTCATCCAGAACGTGGATATGCAGTATGACAACACGTTCGCCGTTGGCGGCGCTAAGATCGGCACGGCGCTTCGCATCCGGCTCCCCAACGACTACACCGTGGCAACCGGCCCCGCGCTGAGCGTGCAGGACACGGTGGAGCAGTCGACCACCCTCGTCCTTTCGACGCAGAAGAACGTCGGCGTGAGCTTCACCACGGTCGACCGGACTATGTCGCTGGACGATTACTCCCGGCGGGTGCTCGCCCCCGCAGTGAACAACCTCGTCGGGTCCGTGGCGATGGATATCATGTCCGGCGCCGAGGGGGGTATCTCGAATTTCGTCGCCAACCAGGACGCGAACAACAACATCCTTACCCCCAACGCCTCGACGTACCTCAACGCCGGCGCGTCGCTCAGCATCAACTCGGCTCCGACAGCGAACTGGAAGATCGTCAACGGCCCCCGGACCGAAGCGAGGGTGGTCGCGTCGCTTTCGGGGCTGCTGAACCCGCAAACCGAGCTGAGCAATCAGTACATCACCGGACGGATGTATGACGCCCTGGGTTTCATCTGGATGCGGGATCAGACGGCGATCATTCACACCACCGGGTCCCTTGCCCAGGGCTCCGCGACCGTGAACGGCGCCGGGCAAACGGGGCTCAACATCACGGTGAACGCGCTCGCCGGGTCGCTCAACATCGGCGATATTTTCACCGTC
>CAIZGR010000290.1 GCA_903932535.1 uncultured Hyphomicrobiales bacterium
CCCCGCGCGCATGCGCGGCCGATGGACGCCAGAATCCTCCGCCCCGTCAAGCGGCGCCCGGTGCGGCCAATTGGCGCCGGCGGGGCGGGCGAGCGCCGCGCCGCTCGGGGCCGCGTCTCGCCCTCCCGGGGCCCCGGGACCCGGCCGCCGACCGCGTGTTTTGGACCGGACCCTCGTCATTTCAGGGCCTTGGCGGGTCGAGGCGCGGGTTTTCGATCCCGGGACTCAAGGATTTCAGGGAGTTGGCGGCGGGTCGGGGGCTGGCGCGACGACCAGACCGCGGTCGCGCGGACCCCTCCGCTTCAGGAGGCCCCATTCCCGCTACCCATTGCAAGAGAGAGGGCGGCGCCGGGCGCAGTCCCCCTCTCCCCTTGTGGGAGAGGACAGGCCGCGAAGCGGCCAGGTGAGGGTTCGCCACGCCGACCGTCGGTGTTCCGGACCCTCACCCTGCCGGGCTTCGCCCGGCTGTCCCTCTCCCACAAGGGGCTAGCGTGCGCACACATTCGATTCGAGTGTGTGTCAAGGTGCTTTTTCTACGGTTGCGGCTGCGAGACGGAATCCTTCAGCGATGGCGTGGAAGCGTCGCAGGCCTCGGACGAAGGTGATCGGGCCCGGCGGGCGCTCCTTGGCGTAGCCGTTCCAGCCGCCGAGGCGGGCGACGCACCAGGAGGCCCAGGAGAGGCTTTGCCTCGGATGTGGGTTCTTCTGTTTGGCGGTCTTGCCTTCGAGCGTGCCGACCAGCGTCGCGATGACGGTGATCTCGGCGGGGGTGAAGAGGCGGGCGGCGGGGAGCGCGTGGCCGGCTTCACCCCGGCCCTGGACGAGCTGCATGACGCTCGCGGCGGCGACGAGCGCGGTCGCGGCCAGGCATTCCAGCGCGTCGCCGTCGCTCAGGAAGCTGTCCTCGAGGTCGAAACCCTGCGATTTCACGGTGCGGAACAGCTGCTCCACGATCCAGCGAAGGCGGTAGAGGCCGACGATCTCCGCCGCCTCGGCGAGCGTCGTCGCGGGGTGGGTCGTCAACAGGCGCCAGACGATCGGCTCTTCCGACGGCGGCGGGTCGATCTCGCGCGCCTCGACGAGATTGAGCGCGATGGTCGGGGCGTCGCGCTTGTCGGCCCCCCGCCGTGGCTGGCGCAGGACAACCGGGCAGAACCGCACCGCCAGCGTGACCTGCCGCGCCGATCGTCCCGGCCGGCCGGAGAGTTCGAAGGTCAGCCGGCCTGCTTCCGGCGTGGCGGCGACCTTGTCGAGCATCCGGCCGCCCGCCTCCGCCAGCGCGCGGTCGCGCACTGCGCGGATCAGGACTTGCGTCTGCGCGTCGGGCAGGCGGACGAACGCCTCGTAAATGTCGGCCTCCCTGTCCCCGATCACGGTCACGAGCGCGGCCCGGCTCAGGAACGGCTTCGCCGCCAGCGGCGCGGCGAGCCATTTCCAGCTCTCCTTCTCCTCGATCGGCAGGCTCTGGTCGTCATCCTCCTTGACCCGGCTTCGCCGCCAGATCATGGCCCCCGCGAGCCCGAGGACGGCGCCGTCGGCGGCGTCGACCGCCAGCGCCGGATGGACGAACAGGCCGACGTCCGAACCGTTGCCGACGCGGCCGAGGCCGCGCTTGCGCCCGACCTTGGCCTCGTAGTTGATCTCGCTCGTGTCCTCGATCAGCAGGACGTGCCGCCCGGTCGCCGCAGCGCCGGTCCGCTCCGCCGCGCTGCGCAGGATCTCGTCCGCCGTCACGCGCGGATTGCGGAAAAACCGCGTGAGCCCAACCTTCTCAGCCCGACTGTCGGCAAGCGCGCGCAGGCCCGCGCTGATGCGCGCGCACATTCGCTCCAGCGCCTGCCGCCCCTTTTTTGGAGCCGCACGTCGCCGAAGCATCCGATGCTCTCGTCCGCCATCGCCGATCCTTTCCGATCAAGGGGCGGTCGACACAGAATCACACCTTGGTCCTCGGCTTCAACGATTCAAAATGCCTCACTACAAACGGCTTGACGCTGCCGCGAACCAAATGTGTGCGCACGCTAGCCCACAAGGGGAGAGGGGAGGCGGCGGCTTGGCAGTTACAAAGTTGCAGATTTTGGCGCCCAAGCCGTTGATATCGGCCGCGCGAAATCGAATCGACGCCGGCGGCGAGGAACAATGCGC
>CAIZGR010000291.1 GCA_903932535.1 uncultured Hyphomicrobiales bacterium
CGAGCGCGCGCGCGCCCTCGCGGATCGTCACCGTCGCGTTCGGCAGCTTGTTGAGCGCCACCGCCGCGACCGCCGCCGTCTCGTTGAGCCCGACCCAGATGTAGAGCAGCACGATGATGACCAGCGCCGGCAGGTTCAGGAGGATGACGATCCACGGATCGGCGATCTGGTCGAAGAAGTCCCGGCGCCCCATCGCGTAGCCGAGCGCCGCGCCGAGCGCCATGGCGATGGTGAAGGACGCCGCGACCCGGGCCATCGTGATCGCCATCGCGGCGAAAAGCTCGCCCGAGGCCGCCGCCTTGCCCATCGCAGCGAAGACCGCGACCGGCCCCGGCAGATGGCGCGCGTCGCCGAAGTGGGACGCGGCGGCCCAGAGCGCGACGAGCGCGACGAGCGAGGCGAGCCGCGCGATCACACGTCACCGCGCCGCGTTCGGATCGAAGAAGAGGCCCGAGTCGAGGTCCGGCGCGCCGCCGACGAGGTCCGGCCCGCCGACGGCGGCGATGGCGCGATAGAGCGCCCTGGCGTCCTCCGCTTCCTCGGCGACGGGGCGCTTCGGAACCCCTTCGAGCCAGCGCTTGCGGTAGAGGTCCAGCTCGGCGTCGCCGGCCCAATGCAGGCGGGCCTTGATCGGCGCCCAGAGCGCCGGGTCGCTCGCCAGCGCCGCGCGCGCTTTGGCCGCGGCGGCGAAGAACCGCTCGAGCGCGTCGCCGTGCTCCCTGGCGAACGGCTCGGTGAAGACCCAGCCGGTCATGGCGACCGGCCCCTTCGCCCCGAGCGCCTTCTCGACGTCGGCCATGTCGATCGCCCGGCGGAACCCCCGGGTCTCGAGGTCGATGCAGAAGGTCCAGAATTCGAGCGCCGCGTCGAGCTCGCCCTGCGCGAGCTTCTCGGCCAAGAGCGGCGGCGCGCCGTAGGCGGGGCGCGCGGTCTTGACGAGATCCTGCCCGTCCTTGCGCGCCGCCGCCTGAACCAGCAGCCAGCTCTTGTCGAGCGGCCCCCCGGCGACCCCGAGCGAGCGGCCGGCGAGATCGGAAAGCGTTCGGACGGGCGAGTCCTTGGGCGTCATGACGCAGCCGAGCGCGGTCGAATAGGGCGTGAACAGGAGCTTGTCGCCGAGGGCGCGCTCGCGCGCCGCCCACAGCCAGTCGGAGACGATAAGGTCGGCCGCGCCGCCCTGGATCGCGATCTTGCCGGCGTCGGTGGTGGCGACCTCGGTGATGGCGATGTCGAGGTTCGCCGCCTTGTCGAGGCCGAGCGCCTTCATCGCCGCAAGCTCCCACGAGACCGTGCCGGTCTTCTGCACCGCGACGCGGATCGTGTCCGCGGCCTCGGCGCTCCATGCGCAACACAGGACGATCGCTCCGGCGATCCAAGCTCCGACTCTCAACGCGACCTCCCCGTCATCCGCCGCGCCGCATCAGCATGCCGCGCGCCGGGTCGTAAGCGATCACCGCCGCGGCGAGAAAGACGATCGTGCAGCCGAGCACGACCGCGGCCGACACCGGATCGAGCTTGCCCCAAAAGGCGAAGCGGATCATCTCCACCGCGGAGGTGAAGGGATTGAGCGCGCAGACCGTCGCGAGCCAGGGGCTGCCCTCCTGCACCCGCCACAGCGGATAGAGCGCGGAGGAGGCGAAAAACATCGGGAAGATCACGAAATTCATCACCCCGGCGAAATTCTCGAGCTGCTTGATCAGCGACGACAGCACCATGCCGAGCGCCCCGAGCATGAGGCCCGAGAGCACGAGCGCCGGCAGGATGGTCAGGTAGCCCCACCAGGTCGGCGGCTCGATCTCCCAGAAATACGCGATCACGAGATAAGCGTAGACCTGGAGGATCGAGACGGCGACGCCGGCGAGCAGCTTCGAGGTCAGCAGAAACCAGCGCGGCGCGGGGCTGACCAGCAGCATCCGCATCGAGCCCATCTCCCGGTCGTAGACCATCGACAGCGACGACTGCATGCCGTTGAAGAGCTGGATCATCGCGATCAGGCCGGGCGTGATGTAGACGTCGTACATCACATAGGTCTCGTAGGGCGGGATGATCGAGATGCCGAGCGTCTGGCGGAAGCCGGCGGCGAAGATGAAGAGCCAGACGAGCGGCCTGACCAGCGCGGAGACGAACCGCTCGCGCTGATGGAGAAAACGCAGGCTCTCGCGCCAGACGATGCCCTGAAGGCAGACCCAGTAGCCGGCGAGCCCGAACGGCCGGCGCGCGCCTTGCACGACCGCGCTCATGCGTCGTCCTCTCCCGCGCCGCCGGTCAGCTTGCCGAAGGCCGCGCCGATCGAATCCGCGCCCGTCGCGCGCATCACCGCGCGGGCGGAGTCGCAGGCGAGCACGCGGCCCTTGTGCAGCACCACGACCTGATCCTCCGGCCGCACCTCGTCGACGAGATGCGTCGTCCACAGGATGCCGACGCGGTCCTCGTCCACCAGGCGCCGCGTCAGCGCGAGGATGCCGGCGCGCGCCTTGATGTCGAGCCCGGCGGTCGGCTCGTCGAGCAGCACGAGCCGGGGGGCGTGGATGAGCGCGCGGGCGATCTCAACCCGCCGCATCTGGCCGCCCGAGAGGTGGCGCACGCGGTCCTTGAGCCGGTCGGCGAGCCCGACGCGGCCGACGAGATCGCGCGCGCGGGCCTTCGCCTCCCGCGCGCCGATCCCGTGCAGCGCGCCCTGATAGAGCATGTTCTGCTCGACGGTGAGGTCGGGGTCGAGCGTGCGGCTCTGGAACACGACGCCCAGCTCGGCGAGCGCCGCGCCGCTCTGACGCGCCACGTCGTGGCCGAAGATGCGCACCGCCCCCGCCCTGCTGGCGTAGAGGTGGGTCACGATGGAAAAGAGCGTGCTCTTGCCCGCGCCGTTGAGGCCGAGCAGCACCGCAAAGGAGCCCGGCTCGACCGTGAAGCTCACGTCGTCGAGCGCCTTGCGCGCGCCGTAGGCGTGCGAGACCCGCTCGATGGAAAGCGCCGGCGGCGAGAACGCCGCGACGCCGGGCGGCGCGCTGGCGTTCATGGCCCGCCGACCCCGGCGGGGACATAGGTTCGCCCCCCGCCGTCATTGCGAGGAGCGCAGCGACGAAGCAATCCAGGGGCCGCAGGGCGCCCTTCGTTCCGGATGGCTTCCCCCCGGGTCGCAGCCCGGGGGTCCTCGCAAGGACGGGTGCGACTCGACTTGAATCCATCCCGCTTCAGTCGAGCTTGCATTTCGTCTCCGGCTTGTCGAGGCCGAGCGTGTCCAGCTCCGTCACCTGATGCAGGAAGCCTTCCTGCGGCGACACGCTGACCGTGCCCCGTCCGTCGGTGAGCAGGATCGGCTGGCGGAGCTGGAGGTTCCACGGCCGCAAGGTCAGCTTGACGCCCTTGAAGTCGGCGACGTCGAAGTCGGGCGAAAGCATCAGGTCGCGCGCCGCCTTCGGGTCGGCCGATTTCGTGCGGTTGACGGCGTCGCCGATCATCCGCATCGCGACCCAGGCCTGATTGTCGCGCGCATTCATGCCGCGATGGGCCATGCGCTCGAAGCGGTTCTGCAACTGCTGCGCGCCCCAGAGCTCGTGGGACGGGTCCCAGCTCGTCGGCGTGAGGCCGCCCGACCCCATGACCGGGCGCGGGTTCCAGGTGCGGTAGGGCAGATAGCCGGCGAACACCTCGTTCTCGTCGGCGGCGATCAGCACGTCGTAATCCGGCGCCCGCTGGGTGAAGACCGGCATCTGCCGCTGCGTCTGCACGACGCCCGAATCGGAGCGCCGCCCGCCGCCGGCGTCCTCGAACGTGCGCTTCTCGACGATCTTGGCGCCGAACTTTTTCGCCGCCCGCTCGTAGGCCGCGCCGAGCGCGACGTCCTCGGGATGGGAGCCGACGACGAGCAGCCATCTCGGCCACTGCTTCCAGAACAGATATTCGGCGAGGCCGTCGGCGAGCATCGCGCGCGAGGGCGCGGTGTGGATCACGTTGGCGCGGCAGTCCTCCTCGCGCAGCCGCTCGTCCGGCGCGCCGGCGTTGAACACGAGCGCATGACTTTCGCGCGCGAGGTCGGCGACCTTCAGCAGCGCGTCGGCCGGCAGGTCGGCGATCAGGAAGCCGGCGCCCGCGTCGAGCAGCCCCTTGGCGGCGGCGACCGCGTCGCCGCCCGGAGCGATCTTCACGTCTTGCAGCGAAAACGACTGGTCGAGGAACTGTCCCGTCGTGTTGTTGTCGGCCATCGCGAGCTTCGCGCCGGCGACGAAATCGTCGGCGGCGGGGATGTCGAGGATCGAGATCGTCTCGCGCGAATGGGTCTGGCGCAGCACCCCGACCTTGATCGCGAGCGGATCGGCAAAGGCCGCGCCGGCGACGCCGACGATCGCCGCGGCGACGAGCGCCGCCCGCGGTCCGCGCCGTTGCGCAGGCCGGCGCTGGACGCCATGATGCGTCGAGGGAAACGTCAGGGAAAACCGCATGCGCCTCAGGATCGCCGTCGTCGCCGCCGCTTTCGCGCTCGCCCATCCGGCGATGGCGAAGGACACCCGCTTCTGGAACCTGACCGCCTCGACGGTCAAGTCGCTCGAGCTCTCCCCGGCGGGCGCCGGCGCCTTCGGCCCCAACCAGTGCCTCAACGATCCCGACGGCGCGATCGACCACGACGAGCGGGTCAAGGTCACGGGCGTCGCCTCCGGCGCATATGACGCGCGGCTCCGGCTCGCCGACGGGCGGACGTGCATGGCGCGAAACGTGACGATCGAAGCCGGCAAAGCATTTGCCATCGAGGAAAAGGATCTCTCGGACTGCACGAAGTGAGGCGCATCGGCTCATAGACAGAAACGGCGCCGGACCCATCGGGCCGGCGCCGCGAAATCGACGGTTTCGCGTTTTGTCCGCGAAGCCGCGCTTGGCTCACATCTCGGCGGACATGTAGGCGGTGACTTCGAGGCCGGCGCAAACTTCGACGACGACGGGGGCGGTCCAGCTCATTGGGCTCTCCTAGAGGCGCGTTTCCGAAAAAAAAGGGCGTTCATCCCCTTCACGCGTCCGAGATTACCAACAGCCGCGCCGGCCGTCACCTGTGCGAAGGCGCCTAGCGGGCCGGGAACGCAAGATCGGGAATAATTCCCTGCGCAGTCTGTCCGCCCAAGCCGGCTCGAGTCTGCACCGGCGATGGATCATGGTATGCGCCGTCATCGCATAGAAAACGCCGGAGATGACCGGCGGGGCCGTCGCGCTGTAGGAAATCCAACAGGCGCCCTCGATGATCCTCCGACGGCCAGCCTTCGCAAGGGAAAGATAGGGACGCGGCGCGTGCAACCCAGCCTCCGGCCTCTGTGAAATTCGCGCTTTCGCTCGCTCGAGGGCATTGAGGAGATTGATTGACGCCTCGACGCGACCCAACGCCTCGTCATGGGCAATCAGAGCGTCGAGTTGAGCTTCGGCTTCGGGACTGAGCGCAATCATGCCTTCGGTGCGAGCGGCGCCGGCTTCTCTTTGGCTTGCATCCGCGCAATGCTGGCCCGGAGCCGGTCGAGCACCGGCTCCAGCAGCACGATCTGCCCCGCCGCAAACTGGGCCTCGCCGAGAGCGAGGTTGACGGCGATCGATTCAGGAACGGGCTTCTCGGGCGACGGGTAATTCATAAATAATACCACAAAACTGGCGGGACGGGACAATCCAAAAGCGGCATTTCATCAAGGGGATGAGCTGTTGGCGGTTCGCGCGGCGGGTAGATGCCGACACAGCGTCGCTGGCGATACGCCGATGCGGTCGGCAAAGTCGATCTGCCCGTCGTCGCAGCCTCGCTCCCCGTCATCGCATCGCCGCCGCCCCTATGCCCCCACCGTCTCCTTGTACGACCGCCAGCGGATCTCCCCCGCGCCAGCCTCCGCCTCGGCCGCGGCCATGGCCTCGATCCGCGCGTGATGGGGCGACTTCGAGCAGGCCGGGTCGGTCGCGGCGGCGTCGCCCGCGAGCGCCAGCGCCTGACAGCGGCAGCCGCCCCAGTCGATCTCCCGCCGGTCGCAGGTCCGGCAGGGCTCGCGCATCCAGTCCGCGCCACGAAAGGCGTTGAAGGCGGGATTGTCGCGCCAGATGTCGCCGAGAGACTTATCGCGCACGTTCCAGAACTCCAGCCCCGGGATCGTCTCCGCCGCATGGCAGGGCATCGCCTTGCCCGATGGCGAGACGTTGATCGCGAGCCGTCCCCATCCCCCCGCGCAGGGTTTCGGATAGCGCGCGTAATAGTCGGGCACGACCATGTCGATCACGAGCCGGCCTTTCAGCTTTTCCCGCGCCGCCTCCACGAGCCGGATCGCCGCCTCCGTCTCCGCCCGCGGCGGCATGAGGGCGGCGCGGTTGGCGAGCGCCCAGCCGTAATATTGCGTATGGGCGACCTCGAGCCGGCGCGCGCCGAGTTCGAGGGCGAGGTCGACGAAGGCGCCGACCTGATGCAGGTTCGGGCGGCTGACGACCGCGTTGACGGTGAGCGGCAGTCCGGCCCCCGTCACCATCGCGGCGAAGGCCCGCTTCTTCGCCCATGCGCCCTGGTAATGGCCGAGCCGGTCGTTCGTCGCCTCGTCCGCGCCCTGGAACGAGAGCTGCGCGTGGTCGAGCCCCGCCTCGACCATTTCGGCCCAGAGCTTCGCGCTCACGCCGATGCCAGAGGTGATGAGGTTGGTGTAGAGCCCGCATTGCGCGGCATGGCGGATCAGCGCCACGATGTCGCGCCGCGCGGTCGGCTCGCCGCCGGAAAGATGGACGTGCAGCGCGCCGAGCGCCGCCGCCTCGCTGAAGACGCGCTTCCACGTCTCCGTGTCGAGCTCGGCCGCCGGACGCTCGAGCGCCAACGGGTTCGAGCAATGCGGGCAGCCGAGCGGACAGCGATGGGTGAGCTCGACCAGAACGCCGATCGGCGGCGCAGGCGGAGGGGCCTGATGAGCGGTCATGTTTCGAGCACCCTCTTGTCCTTCAGGCCGCCGAGCATCGAGACGATGTCCTTTTCGACCACCTCCGGCGGCGCGCCGTAGCGCGCGGCGAGTTCGGCGACGATGCTTCCGAGGTCGCGCTCGCCGTCGCAGAGCTGCAATACCGCCGCCGCCGTTTCGTCGACCTCGAAGATCCGCTCGGGCGCGAGCAGCGTCCAGCGCTGGCGCACGTCGTCCCGGCGGAGCTTCACGCCGCGCGGCAGGCGCGGCTTGGTCGTGCTGTCCATCGTGCTCATTCCGGCCGGAAGGCGCCGGGGGGGATGGCGCCGCAGACATAGGCGTGATGCAGCGCGTCGAGCTGCGCCCACAGGACCTCGGTCTTGAACGTCAGCGCCGCCAGCACGCCTCTCTGCTCGGGGACCGTGCGCGCGTTGCGCCTGACATATTCGAGCGCGAAATCCGCGTCCTTCGGCGCCTGATCGAGGCGGCGGCGGAAATAGGCGACGACCTTCTCGTCGATGAAGTCGTAGTTCGCCAGCATCCCGTCGATGCGGCGGCGATGGATCGAGGGCGCGAACAATTCGGTGAGGCTCGACGCGACGGCCTCCAGCAGCGGCTTCTCGCGCACGAAACGCACGTAGGCCTCGACCGCGAATTTGGTCGCGGGCAGCGCGCCCTGCTGGCTGACCACGTAATCGCGATCGAGGCCGAGCCCGTCGGTGAGGATGAGCCAGCGCTCGATGCCGCCCTTGTCCTCGCCGGCGCCGTCGTGGTCGGTGATGCGGTGCAGCCATTCGCGGCGCAGCTCCCGGTCGTCGCAGCGGCCCATGAGGGAGGCGTCCTTGCGCGGGATCGCCGCCTGATAGACGTAGCGGTTCAGCGCCCAGGCCTGCACCTGGCCCTTGTTCAGCTTGCCGCCGTGCAGCAGGTCGTGGAACGGATGCAGATCGTGATAGCGCTCCGGGCCGACCGCGCGCAGCGCGGCCTCGAGGGCGTCGGGGCTCATCGGCTCGGACAAAACGTGTCTGTTCATGGGCGCACCTCCATTCCGTCCCAGGCGACCTCCCACCCCGCCGCCTTGACTTTTGTTTCCTCGGGAGACCCTTCGATGAGGATCGGGTTGGAATTGTTGATGTGGATGAGCACGCGGCGCACGTTGGTGTGCCGCGCCAGAGTCTCCAGCGTGCCGCCCGGCCCCGACACCGGCTGATGGCCCATGCGGCGGCTGGTCTTCTCGCCGAGGCCGGCCGCGATCATCTCGTCGTCGGCAAAGAGCGTGCCGTCGAAGAAGAGCGCGTGCGCGCGTGCGATGCGTGCATGCAGGTCGTCGGTGACGCGGGCGCAGCCCGGGGCGTAGACGAGCCGTCGTCCGCCGGCCTCGACCGCGACGCCGACGGTCCCCTCGCCGATCTCGTCGGTCTTCACCTCGCCCTCCTCGAGCCACAGCGGCGCCTTGCCGGGCACGGCGAAGAGCTCGAGCTTCAGCCCCGGCAGCGGCTCGAACGGCTCGCCGAGGGGCGCGGCCCGGCGCGGAACGATGTCGCGTCCGACGACGTCGAAGACGCGATTGGCGCCGATCGTGTCGAGCGTCGCGCGCGTCCCCCAGATCGTGAAGGGCTGGCGCTCGCGCAGCGCGAGCAGGCCCGCCGCGTGGTCGACGTCGGTGTTGGTGAGGAGGACCGCGGCGATCGGCGACCGCCGCCCCTCGCCTCGAGGCTGCATCGCGGGCGTTGCGAGAATCTGCTGGCGCAGGTCGATCGAGGCGTTGAGCAGGAGCCACCGTTCTCCGTCGGCGCTGACCGCAAGGCTCGACTGGGTGCGTGGCTTGACGCGCGGGTCGCCCGCCCAGGCGAGGCGGCAGACGCGGCAATTGCAGTTCCACTGCGGCACGCCGCCCCCGCCCCCGGAGCCGAGGACGAGCGCTCTGAGAACCGGGGCGTCAGTGCGGGACATAGTTGAAGCTCGTGGAGACATGCGCCGAGCCGCCGGGCGGCGGCGGGAAATGCGCCGATTGAACCAGCGCGCGCGCCGCGCCGTCGAGGATGTCGTCGCCGGACGAGCGGGTGATCGCGAAGGCGGTCAGCCCGCCCGAGGGGCCGATGGTGAAGGCGACGCCGACGACGCCCTTGGCGCCGCGCGCCCGCGCCGCGGGCGGATAGAAAAGATGGCTGCGGATCGCGGCGGTCATGGCCGAAACATAGGCCGACTGCGAGGGGGCGCTCGCCGTCGCGGGCGCCGCGGGATGGGCGCTCTGCGCTGCGGGCGCCGCGGCTTTCGTCGCCCGCTCCGGCTTCGTCTCCGCCTCGGCGCGTTTCGGGGAGACCGGCTGCGGCTTCGGCGGCTTCGCCTCGACGGCTTTCGGCGGCTGGACGCGCGGCGGCGGCTTCGCCGGCTGAAGCTCGACGGGCGCCGGCGGAGGCGGCGGACGCGTCTCCGCGACCGGCGGCGGGGGCGCAGGCTCGGGCGGGGGCGCGACCGCGACCGGAGGCGGCGGCGTTTCCGCGGGCGGCGGCGGCGCG
>CAIZGR010000292.1 GCA_903932535.1 uncultured Hyphomicrobiales bacterium
GCCGGGGTCGTCGGCGTCACGGATGCACTGGCGTCGGCGACCAACTATGCGTTGGCCGAGAAGGCCGACAATACGCGGCGCGCCTATCGGGCCGACCTCAAACAGTTTGTTGCGTGGTGTGATAGCGTCGGACGGCGCGCGGTTCCGGCTTCGGCCGAGACCTGCGCCGTCTATTTCGCGCATCTGGCCGATTCCGGATTGACGGTCTCGACGATCCAGCGCCGCGCCGCCGCCATCGCCTACGCCCACAAATTGGCCGACGAGGCTTCGCCTTTGGGGCTGGAGGCCGTGAAGGCCGTGCTGCGCGGGGTTCGCCGCACGCTCGGCGTCGCGCCGAAGGGCAAGCAGCCGCTCACGGCGGCGCTGGTGGCCAAGGTCGTGCGCAAGCTGCCCGACACGCTGGCGGGCAAACGCGACCGGGCGCTGATCGTGCTGGGCTTCGCGGCGGCGCTGCGGCGCTCCGAGCTGGTCGGGCTGCATATTCGCGACGTCGAACGCAATAACGAGGGCCTGTTCCTGCATATCCGGCGGTCGAAGACCGATCAGGAAGGGCAGGGCGCGCTGATCGCGGTGCCGTCGGGCGGCAAGCTGAAGCCGGTCGCCGCGCTCGACGCCTGGCTGGAGGCCTCCGGCACGCGCGAGGGGCCGATTTTTCGTAAAATAAACCGGCATGGGCAGGTCGGACGCCAGGCGCTCGACGGGCGTAGCGCGGCTTTGATCGTCAAGCGCGCGGCTCGGGCGGCGCGGCTCGATCCGGACCTGTTCTCGGGGCACTCGCTGCGCGCGGGATTCGTCACCTCGGCGCTCGCCGCCGGGGCCGATCTGTTTCGCGTGATGGACGTGACGCGGCATCGCGAAGTCAAGACTTTGCGGGGCTACGACCGGCGCGCGAAGGCGTTTCGCGACCACGCCGGCGCGAAGTTTCTCTGAGCGCCGCTGGCGTCCGGGAAGGAAGATTATCGGAAGTCAGGCCGGGCAAGCCCGACCGCCTTTCATCGACCTAGGGGCTGTAGAGGATCGCCACGATGTGGCCGGTTGGCGAGCCGCCGCAGGTTCCCCACGGAGTCGTCGAAACGATCTGGCCAACGTTCAGCGTCGTCGGCGTCGGCAGGATGCAAACGTTTTGCGGAAGGATCGACATCGGTCCCGACCAGGTCGTCGCCGTTCTGCTGAGCTTCTCGGAGACGCCATAGTACATGACGTTCTGCGCGGCCTTCGTTGGTAGCGCCAACGCCAAAAGGTTGAGCGTCAAAATCGCGAACAGCGGGCGTTTCATCGTTCCCTCCGTGAGATAGCGCCGCTGCGGCGACGTCCGTCGACGCCATTACTGCACATCACGCGCCCGGACGCACGGCGCTTTTTCTGTTCCGACGCCGAAGGGCGGGGGAGGAGCGTTCGAGCGCTCCCAACCGCGAGGCCTGACTCGCATGACGTAGCCGACCGGTTCGACCGGTCATCCCGCCGCCGGCGCGCGGCGGGGCGAAAAGGCCTCGTTCATGCCGCATGTTCAAGAAGTTCCGTCGGGTAAGGTTTATGGCCGCGTCTGGCGGCTGGGGCGTCATCGCCTCGTCTGCGGCGATTGCACCGATCCCGC
>CAIZGR010000293.1 GCA_903932535.1 uncultured Hyphomicrobiales bacterium
GTATGTATTTGAGTTGATTGATGCGGTCTTGGGAAGGAGCGCCGAAATCGGCTGTAGTGAAGACCAAGTCGGGCTGAGCCGGATTCCTCGACTCGGCCGTCCGTGTCACACTGCCTTTCGCCATGTTTCTGCGGAAGACTGCGAATTCCGACGCATTCCGGCCAGGGATTCCGCTTTGCTGCCTGACGATCCTCGAACTTGCGGCGCCGCACGCGCTGATCTATAGACCTGCCCCTCGCGCTGGATCCGACACCCCTGGAGGCGTGGCGCGATCAACTCATAAGGACATCATCATGGCAGCGATCAAGCAACTCGCGGCCGTGACGCGTAGCGGGACAGGCAAGGGGGCCGCCCGCTCCGTTCGTCGCGGAGGCCGCGTTCCCGCCGTCATCTATGGCGGCGGCGTGAAGCCCGAACCGATCTCGGTCGACTTCAAGGACGTCAACAAACTCATCTACGCCGGGCACTTCCTGACGACCATCTTCGATCTCGAGATGGACGGGCGGTTGGAGCGCGTGCTCCCCCGCGACTATCAGCTCGACGTCGTCACAGACCGGCCCGTGCATGTCGATTTCCTGCGCCTCACCCCGGGCTCGCGCGTCCGGATCGGCGTTCCGGTTCACGTCGAGAACCGCGAGGCCTCGCCGGGCATCAAGAAGGGCGGCACGGTCAACATCGTCCTCCACACGGTCGAGGTTCTGGCGCCGGCCGACGCCATTCCCGAAGCGATCACGGTCGACCTCGCCGGCCTCGACTTCTCCGATTCGGTGCATCTCTCGGCGCTCAAGCTGCCGGAAGGCTGCAAGCCGGCGGCGACGAAGTCGGACCTCACGGTCGTGACCATCGTGCCGCCGACCGTCATGCAGGACGAGCCGGGCTCCGCCGCCGCAGCGCCCGCCGCCGCAGCCGCCGCTCCGGCCGCCAAGGCCGCCGCGCCGGCCAAGGCCGCGGCGCCCGCCAAGGCCGCCGCGCCCGCGGCCAAGCCCGCCGCCAAGAAGTAGGACGGAGCCGCCGCGCCCTCCGCCGCTACGGCGGCGGGGGCGTATTGCGGTGCGTCCGATCGGGGACCCCCATGCTCGTCATCGCGGGACTCGGCAACCCCGGCGCGCGTTATGCGCGCAACCGCCACAATATCGGTTTCATGGGCGTCGAGGCGATCGCCGCGGCGCACCGCTTCGGGCCGTTCCGCACCCGCTTTTCCGGCCTCGCCTCGGAAGGACTGATCGGCGGCGAGCGCGTCCTTCTGCTCGCGCCGCAGACCTTCATGAACGAATCCGGCCGCAGCGTCGGCGAGGCGCTGCGCTTTCATAAGCTGGACACGGGCGCCCTCACGGTGCTTCACGACGAGCTCGACCTCGCCCCCGCCAAGGTGCGGGTCAAGGCCGGCGGTGGCAATGCCGGGCACAACGGCCTCCGATCGATCTCGGCGCATGTCGGCAACGACTACCGGCGCCTCCGGCTCGGCATCGGCCATCCTGGCGACAAAGCGATGGTCCACAACTACGTGCTGAGCGACTTCGCGAAGTCGGAGATGGGCTGGGTCGACGCCGTCTGCCGCGCGGTGGCGGACGCGGCCCCATTGCTGGTCGAGGGCCGGGACGCGAGCTTTCAGAACAAGGTCCATCTCGCGCTCGAGGCTGCGGGTTTCGGCGAGAAGGCTTCGAGCTGACGGTTACGCGGCTGCCGCGGCGTCGTGGCGACGGCTGCGGCCGCGCGCCCGCGGCTCCGCCGCGTCGGGGTCGCGCGCCGGTGTTGCGTCCATGACGCGCTCCGACGGGAAGATGACGACCGCCTCGGTGCCCTGCCTCACCTTCGACGTCAGGCGGAACTGGCCGCCGTGGAGTTCGACGAGGCCCTTGACGATCGGCAGCCCGAGCCCGCTCCCCTCTTCGGCGTTCTTGTGCGCGAGGGAACCACGGCCGAAGGACGAGAGGACCACCGGGATCTCCTCGGCGGGAATGCCGGGGCCGGAGTCCCGGATCGACAGATACTGGCCGCCCGATCCGGTCCAACCGACCTTGATCGCAATCGAGCCGCCCTGCGGCGTGAACTTGATCGCGTTGGTCAGCAGATTGAGGGTCACCTGGCGCACCGCCCGCTCGTCCGCCCAGATGTCCGGCAGGTCGTTGTCCAGCGCCTCCACGATCGTCAGGTTGCGGCTTTTCGCTCGCATCGACAGGAGGCGGATGCAGTCGTCCACCAGCCGCGGCAGCGACACGGACTCCTCTTTCAGCTCGTACCGGCCGGCCTCGACCCTCGACAGGTCGAGGATCTCGTTGATCAGCATCAGCAGGTGCTGGCCGCTGACGTGGATGTCGTTGCAGTATTCCTTGTAGGCGGGCACGCCGTGCGGACCGAACAGCTCACCCTTCATCACCTCCGAGAAGCCGAGAATGGCGTTGAGCGGCGTGCGCAGCTCGTGGCTCATGGTGGCGAGAAAGCGCGACTTCGCGAGATTGGCGCTCTCCGCCCGCCGTCGCGCTTCGTCGGAATTGAGCTTGGCCTGCTCGAGTTCGGCGATGAGCGAGTCTTTCTCCGCCTGAAGGGACACGTTGCGCGCCGCGGCGGCGCGCAGGCGCCGGACGACCACGAGAAAATAGCCGATCACGCCGATGGCCATGGCCGCCACGGGCAGCGCCGAACTCTGCAGGCGCGAGGAATAGGCCAGGATGACGCCGACGATCATCGGCAGCACGCCGGCGACGAACGCCTCGGGAATCGTCGCGGCCAGAAGCGACAGGGCGGTCGACACGAGCAGCATGACCAGCATGGCGAACGCCAGCGCGTCCGGCTCTTCGGAACGCAGGAGCGCGACAACGAGACAGGCCCAGGCCGAACCGCAAAAAGCCGTGGTCAGGACGAACTTCCGCCGCCACGCCGCTGCGGTTTTGTCGGCTTCTCCCTTGTCGAGATAGGCGATCGGCAGCGCATAGACGAGACCGGCCGCGCAGCCGATGAACACCGCCCAGGTCGCGAGCGCCGGGGCGCCGACGACGCTCGAGGCGACCGCGGCGGTCCCGAGCGCGACGAGGCCGAACAGGGGCGCCGATTGGCGGTTGATCCGGGCGAACAGCCGCGTCGTCTCCATAGGTTCGGCGGGCGCCGTTTCGGGTCCGGCCGGGATCGGACGGGCGCGAAGACAGTCGAGGCCGGTCTTTCGGCGGCGCGCGGCGCCGATCGGATCGGACCGCCCGCCAGCCCTGTTCTGCGCCTTCGACTCGCTCATGACTCCCGACACGCGCCGAACCCCGCGCAGGGACTATGCTGTCCGAAGGATTAACGGCGGGCTGACGCGGACGACGCCGGAGAGGATTTTCCGTCAAAAGGCGATTAAACTCGGCGCATAGCTTTGGCTGGGAGGAACCGATGAAGCTGTACAATTCCAACTTTGCGCCCAATCCGCGCCGGGTGCGGGTCTTTCTGGCCGAAAAGGCGGTTTCGATCCCCCGCGTCGAGGTCGATCTCGCGCGGTTCGAGCACAAGGCGCCGGAGTATTCGGCCGTCAATCCGTTCCAGGTGATTCCGGCGCTGGAGCTCGACGACGGCGCGATCATCGGCGAATCCATCGCGATCTGCCGTTACATCGAGGAGCTCTATCCCGAGCCGAATCTTTTCGGCGCGACGCCGCTCGAACGGGCGACGGTGGAGATGTGGCAGCGCCGGGTCGAGTGGCATCTCCTGCTGCCGATCGCGCAGGTCTTCCGCCACTCCCATCCGCATATGGCCAAGCTCGAGGACCCGCAGGTCCCCGACTGGGCGGCGGCCAATCGGCCGCGCGCGCTCAGGAACATGATGATCTTCGACGACATCCTGCGCGAGCGGCCGTTCCTCGCAGGCGAGCGCTTCACCGTCGCCGACATCACCGGGCTCGTGGCGCTGGACTTCGCCAAGCCGGCGCGGATTCCCATTCCGCCGGACCTGACAAACCTCATGCGCTGGCATGAATCGCTGAAGGCTCGGCCGAGCGCGGCGGCGTGACGGGGAAGAAGCCGCGCCCCGCGAGGGCGCGGCGGCCTCGTAACTTCTCAGGCCTGCGCTTACCGGCAGACCCGCACGCCGTTGGCCCAAAAGCAGCGGTGCGGCGCATAGGGGTAAGGGCGCGCATAAGGATAGGGCCGGTAATAGGGCGCCGGACGGGCGTAGCCCATGGGACGGCAGCGCCCGTAGAAATCGCGCGCCCAACCCGGCCCGCAGCCCTGGGCGACCAGCGTCACGCCCGGCAGAGCCTCGGAAAGCGCCGGGAACGGCATCGCCTGGACGGGAACGGCCGCGAGGCCGGCGAGCGCCGCCGCCGATGTCAGGATCAAATTTCGCATGCGTTCACCTCTGGAGGAAGGAGACGCGCGCTTCTAACGGAGCAAGCTTGAACGCCTCCTGAACACGGCCGGACCCCTCCGATCATCCGGCGCCGCGCCTGCGCCGCCGCGTCTGGGTGCGGTTCGGCCAGAGGACGATCCGTTCCGGCCACCGCTCCTGGGCCAGATCGTCCTCGACGGCGTAGACCCGGCCCCGCACGGAAATCCCGGCTTCGTGAACGCTTTGTGGGGAACCGGAGACGAGCGGATGCCAGTCCGGCAGAGGCTTTCCCCCGGAAATCAGGCGATAGGCGCAGGTGACGGGCAGCCAGCTCAGCGTCGCGACGGCCTCGGGCGTCAGCCGGACGCAGTCTGGAACCCGGCGGCTGCGGCGCGGATAGTCGCGACATCGGCAGGCTTTGGCGTCGAGCAGAGTGCAGCCGATGTCGGTGAAATGGATTTCGCCGGTGTCTTCGTCCTCGAGCTTGACGAGGCAGCATCGCGCGCAGCCGTCGCACAGGCTCTCCCATTCCTCGACCGTCATCTCCTCGAGCGACTTGGTCTGCCAGAACGGCGTGGCTTCGGGGCGTTTTTCGGTCATCTCATGCCGGCTCGTGGGCGCTCGAGAGGCGGCGCGTCCTCGCGGCGCGCTCGTGGCGTTTCGCGCTCCCCCTTTAGGGTGCGCAGGCGCTCATGTTAAGGGAGGATCGCTCGGACTGCCCCGCGCTCTGGCCCGCCTCACACGCGGCGAACTCGCGGTGGCGTTCCAGGGACCGCTGCGGCGTCGAGGCCGGCAAGCGCGGCGTCAACCGTGATCATGGCGTTCGCGCATCGGGGCCTCGAGCCGAAGCCGCCGTTCGGCGTCGCCGCGCCGCCTCCGTCGCCGAACGTCTCTGCGGCGCGGGCGACTTCGCCATCCCTGCTGCGGCCGGGGCGCAGCCGGGCGCATGGCAGCCGATCGGAGCGCGAGGCCCGTTCGCGCTGGCGTCGAGACTTACGATTCGGGCGAGCGAGATCTCGCCGCTGGTCGTCGCGGCGACGCTTCTCGCGGCGATTACCCACCTGACCGTGGTCTTGCTCACGCCCGTCGTTGCGACCCGCGACGCTTACGCGCGGCTGGCGGCCTTCGGAAAAATCTACGAAACCGTGGCGCTGCCGCAAACGGGACCCGGCGAACGCCTGCTTCCCTTGGCCGATCCCGCGGTGGCTGCGGCCTTCTGCCGCTACAATCTCGCCGCGGGACCGATCCCCGTCCGCGGGCCGACGGGCCGTGCTTTCTCGTCGATCGCCTTCCACACCCGCCGCGGCCTCGCCTTCTACGCCTTGACCGAAAAGGCCGGCGCGAAGGGCGCGATCGAGGCGTTTCTGGCCATGCACGCGGACCTCCGGGCGCTCGCTGCGCGCGACGACGAAGAGAGCCCCTCGCGCGACTTGCGCATTGCGGCGCCGGAGCGCGAGGGCTATGTGATGCTCCGAGTCTTCAGCGCGCTGCCGAGCCTTTACGCCGAGGCCGACGCCGGCGCCGGGCGACTGACGTGCAAGCCGGAACCGGTCGCGCGGTGAGACGTCGGGCTTGTGGACTTTCCGGGGCATTGGCGCGACAGTGCGGCGGGAAGGGGAGGCGTGTATGGCAAGTAGGACACCAGAGTGACCACACTGCTCATCAGCCATCCCGCCTGCCTCGCCCACGACATGGGCGAGGGCCATCCCGAGCGTCCGGACCGGATTCGCGCGGTCGATCGTGTTCTCGAAAGCGAAAACTATCAGATGCTGGCGCGCGACATCGCGCCGCGCGCCGAGATCGCCGCGATCGCGCGCGTTCATCCGCTCGACTATATCGAGGCGATTCGCGCGGCGACGCCCGCGCAGGGCCATGTCGCGATCGACCAGGACACCTCCATGTGCCCCGGCTCCTTCGAGGCGGCGCTCCGCTCGGCGGGCGGCGCGATCTTCGCCGTCGACGAGGTGATGACCCGCAAGGTCCGCAACGCTTTCGTCGCCACGCGTCCGCCCGGCCATCACGCCGAAATGGCGACGCCGATGGGCTTCTGCTTCTTCAACAACGCGGCGGTCGCGGCGCGGCACGCGCGCGCCGTCTACGGCGCCGAGCGCGTCGCGATCATGGACTTCGACGTCCATCACGGCAACGGCACCCAGCACATCTTCTGGAGCGACCCGAATGTGATGTACACGTCGACCCACGAGATGCCCAATTTTCCCGGCACGGGTGCGATCAGCGAGCGGGGCGAGCACGACCAGATCGTCAACGCGCCCTTGCGGGCGGGCGACGGCGGCGACACCTTCCGCGAGGCGATGGAGGTGGCGATCCTGCCGCGGATCGACGACTTCGCGCCCGACCTCGTGATCATCTCCGCAGGCTTCGACGGCCACCGCCGCGACCCGCTCGGCAACCTCAACCTGGTCGAGGCGGACTACGTCTGGGCGACCCGCAAGCTGATGGAGATCGCCCAGAAACGCTGCGGCGGACGGGTCGTCTCCGTCCTCGAGGGCGGCTACGACCTCGAAGGCCTCGCCCGCTCCGTCGCCGCGCACGTCACGGCGCTGATGGAGGGCTGAGGCGCCGGCGGCCGGGCGGCGGGGTCGCTCGAAGCTCTCCGGCAGGCCTCGTCGAAACGCAAGCGGCCTCACAGCCGGCCAGATAGGCGTGGCGACTGCGACCGGCGACGGCCGAAACGGCCCGCGCCACGGGGCCGGAACGATGTGACGACGAAAGACCCGCGGACGGGCGTCCCCGAGGCGGCGCGGCAGGGGTCCGGACTACGTTGGTTTTGATTGCGCGGATAGCGATCGTTCAAGGCGGCGCCAAGGACGACGGCAGGGCGCGACGCGCGGACGGACGCCGCCGATCTCGGGGGCGGGTCATGTCCGGCCCTTTGCTTCCGTTCCAAGCCAATCGCGGAAAGCGACCGTTGCGTCATAAGCGGAAGCCCGGCGTCGAGCCGGTCGGTTCGTCGGCGGAGATCGCTGGGATCTCTCAAAATGAACACGAGCGAACGCGTCGCAAAGATCGCCGAGGCGCATCGCCTCGGCAAAGCGTAAGCCGAATCGATCATCGACGAGATCCTGCCTGAAGGCTAACGTGGAGGCGGCGGCAAGCGGGACAGAGGTGTCGTCACCGGGGTTTGGCAAGTTCAAGGGCAAAGTGACGCCAGAGCGCGAAGGGCGCAATCCGGCAAGTGGGGAGAAATCAAGATTTCGGCTTCGAAGAAGCTCCCCTTCTCGCCGGCCAAGTCAGTGAAGCGCCTTCTGAACGGCTATGCCAACGCGGCGCCGGGCGATGAGAGTTCGAACAGGCCCGCGTCAGTTGGGCGTAGACGATTGTGACTGGCACGTATGGCCTCTTTATAAAATCGTGGCTGATCGCCCGGCCCCGATTGCACGGCACAGGCCGGCGAAGGAGTATGCATATGCCGATGATCCAACTGATCTACGCTTCACGTCCGTTCGACTTTGACGAAGGCACCCTTGCCGCGATCCTCACGGTTTCGCGACTCTTCAACGAGCGCGATGGCGTTACCGGGGCGCTGATCTGCCGCGGCGATTTGTATCTCCAGTTGCTCGAAGGACCGCAAGAGGTGGTCGATGCGGCGTATCGACGAATCGAGAGGGATCGTCGGCACCTCGAGCTCAAGCTGCTGAGCCATCGCAACGTCACCGAAAGACTGTTTCCGGGCTGGGCGATGCGCAACGACCCGGCGCAATCATGGATGTGGACTCAGGACGAGGTGAACGCCGGCGCCCTCGATCGCGCGACCGAGGCCGAGGCGGTGGCGATTTTTGAGCGCCTAGCCCGCGAATCTGCCTGACCGGCGACCGTGGCGTCCCCGACGAAGGCCGGGTCGTCTGTGTCCGAGATCATGACGACCGTGCGCGGCGCGCCGGATGTCAGCGCCCGGCCCCTACCCGTCGCGAGCGGCAGTTTCACGCTGTTTTCCATCCAGAAGATTTGCATGTCCGCCTCGAGCGCCGGGACCCCTGGCCGGCGATCCCGGGCCGCGCAGCCCGGTTTCCACTGGCGTCGCAGCCGGACCGCGCCTCACCCATCGATCGGCTCGACGGCGGCGATTTCGATGCCGAAGCCGGAGAGGCCGACGTAGGTGCGGGGATTGTTGGTCCGGAGCCTGATCGACGAGACGCCCAGATCGCGCAGGATCTGGGCGCCGACGCCGACCTCCCGCCATTGGGTGGCGCGCGCGTTGTCCGACCCGGACGGCTCCGCGCCGCTGAAATTCGTCGGCACGCCGGCCGATCCGTCGCGGAGGTAGACGAGCGTCCCGCGCCCCTCCTCCTTGAACTGCTGCAAGACCTTCGGGATCGTTCCGCTTCCGAACACGTCGTTGACGATGTCGCAGCGATGGAGCCGCGCCGGCATGTTGCGGCCGTCGCCGATGGAGCCGTGGACGAAGGCGAAATGCAGGACCGCGTCGAACGGCGTGCGATAGGCGTAGCCCTGCACCTCGCCGATCGGCGTCTGGACGGCGAACGTCCCGACCCGCTCGACCAGCTTCTCCCGCCCCTGCCGGTAGGCGATGAGGTCGGCGACGGAAATGCGCTTGAGATTGTGCTTGTCGGCGAAGGCGGCGATCTGCGGGCCGACCATGACGGTGCCGTCGTCGTTGGCGAGCTCGCAGATGACCGCGACCTCGGGCAGGTTGGCGAGCCGGCAGAGGTCGATCGCGGCCTCGGTGTGGCCGGAGCGCATGAGCACGCCGCCCTCCTTCGCGATCAGCGGGAAGACATGGCCGGGCCGGGCGAAATCGCTCGCGCCCATGTTGCCGTTGGCGAGCGCCCGCACCGTGTTGCAGCGCTGTTCGGCCGAGATGCCGGTGGTCATGCCGTGCTTGACGTCGACCGAAACGGTGAAAGCGGTGCCGAGCGGGGCATCGTTCGCCGCCACCATCGGCGGAAGGCTCAGCCTCCGGGCGTCCGCCGCCGTCAGCGGCGCGCAGACGATGCCGCAGCCGTTGCGGATGATGAACGCCATCTTCTCGGTGGTGCAGAGCGAGGCGGCGACGATCATGTCGCCCTCGTTCTCGCGGTCGTCGTCGTCGGTGACGACCACGATCTCGCCGCGCGCGTAGGCTTCGATGGCTTCGGTGACGGCGTTCATCATGTCTGATCCCTTTCGCGCTGCCGGCGGAATGAGGAGGAAGTCGTTCGGCGTGACCGCGCCGCCGGTTTCGGCGACGATGCGCTCGGCCGTGTCGCGCGAGAGCCACGCGCCGTCGTCGCGGCAGATCAGCGTCACCGCGCCGGGAGAGACGCCCACCCGCCGCGCGAATTCCGCGCGGGAGACGCCGTTGCGCTTGAGCCAGTCGGTGAGCTTCATCGGCCGCCGTTACAAGGTTGCGCCCGAAGGCACGCGCGCTGTTGCGAAGGATTCAAGGCGCAAGCCCGCTGCCCGCGGTCCGGCGCTCGCGCGCCCCATGAGCTAGACGCAATCGGAGCGCATTTCAATAGCGCTCAAAACCCGAGCGGATATTGAGTTTCGCTCAATCCACCCGGATCAGCATCTTGCCGAAGTTTTCGCCGTGGAGGAGGTCGACCAGCCCCTGCGGCGCATTCTCGATCCCGTCGCGGATCGTCTCGCGCCACTTGAGGCGGCCCGCGGCGACATGGGCCGCGAGCTCGCCGATCGCCTCGGGCCACAGCTTCATATGGTCGGAAACGATGAAGCCCTCGATCCTGATTCGCCGGACGAGAAAGATGCGCATGTCGGGGAGCGCCGTCGGCGCGCCTTCGTAAGAGGCGATCAGGCCGCAGATCGCCACGCGCGCAAAATCGCTCAGCCGGCGCAGCGCCTGCTGGAAAGGCTCGCCGCCGACGTTCTCGAAGAGGCCGTCGACGCCGTTCGGAACCGCGGCCTTCAGTTCGTCCGCAAAGGTCGCGGACTTGTGGTCCACGCACGCGGCGTAGCCGAGGTCCTTGATCGCATAGGCGCATTTTTCCGCCCCGCCGGCGATCCCGACCGCCCGCGCGCCGGCGGCCTTAGCGAGCTGGCCCACGACCGAGCCGACGGCGCCGGTCGCCGCCGAGACGAGGACGGTTTCGCCCGGCTTCGGCGAGAGGATCTTGTTGAGGCCATACCAAGCGGTGACGCCCGGCATGCCGACCGGGCCGAGATAGGCCTGAATCGGGATCGCCTTCGCATCGACGACGTTCAGGTCGCGCCCGTCGCTGACGGAGAAGCGCTGCCAGCCGCCCATGCCGACGACCGCGTCGCCCGGCTTGAAACGCGGATTGTTGGAGGCCTCGACGATTCCCACGGCGCCGCCCTGCATCACCGCGCCGACTTCCTGGGGCTTGGCGTAGGATTTCGCGTCGCTGAGCCGCCCGCGCATGTAGGGGTCGAGCGAGAGAAAGGCGTGACGGACCCGCACCTCTCCCGGTCCCGGGGTCGGAACGGGCGTCTCGACGATGCGGAAGTTCGCGGGCGAGACTTTGTCCGTCGGGCGGTGGTCCAAGAGAACCTGAAGGTTCATCGGCATGGGGCGTCTCCTCCTTGCCCGGCGGCAAGGCCCGGGCGCGCTGCGCACACTAGACCGAGACGCGTCGAGAGGGAATCGCGGCAAACCAAAGGATGCCCGTCGTCAGGCCTGCGCCCACTCCCGCGCCCGCGTCCCCGTCAGCGCCGCCACGCTCGCGACGCCGCGCGCCTCGACGGTTCGCGCGAGCCCGTCGAGAATTTCGCCTACGACCCCGACGCCCCGGAGGGCGAGGCCGGTGTAGAGCTGGACGAGGTCGGCGCCGGCTTCGATCTTGGCGAGCGCGCTTTCCGTGTCCGCGACGCCGCCGCAGCCGATCAGCGCGACCCGGCCGCCGAGGGCGAGACGGGCGCGCGCGAGCAGCCGAGTGGAGGGCGCAAACAGGGGCCTGCCCGACAGGCCGCCCGCCTCCCCGCGATGGGGCGAGCGGAGCGACGCCGGCCGGGCGATCGTCGTGTTGGAGACGATCAGGCCGTCGACGCCGCGCGCGAGCGCGACGGCGAAAACGTCGTCGAGCTCGTGGTCGGTAAGATCAGGCGCGATCTTGACGAGGAGCGGCCGGAGCGGCGCGCTCTGGTCGCGCGCCTCGACCGCCCGCGCGACCAGAGCGTCGAGCGCTTCCCGGCGCTGAAGATCGCGCAAGCCCGGCGTGTTGGGCGAGGAGACGTTGATCGTCAGATAGTCGGCGACGGGGGCGAAGGTTTTGACGCCGAGCGCGTAGTCGGCGATCCGGTCGGCGGCGTCTTTGTTGGCGCCGACGTTGACGCCGACGAGGCCCGCAGGCCGCCGCTCGAGCCGGCGCAAGGCCCGTTCGTAGCCCTCGTTGTTGAAGCCGAAGCGGTTGATGACCGCGCCGTCCTCGGGGAGGCGGAAGAGGCGCGGACGCGCGTTGCCGGCTTGCGGGCGCGGCGTCAGCGTGCCGACCTCGACGAAGCCGAAGCCGAGCCGCAGCATGGCCCCGGGAACCTCGGCGTTCTTGTCGAATCCGGCGGCGAGTCCCAACGGGTTGGGGAAGTCGAGCCCGAAGGCGGCGACCGCGAGGCGCAGGTCCGGCCGCCGCGCGGCCGGAGGCGGCGCGAGCTTCAGCCCGAGGATCGCGGCGCGATGCGCCGTCTCCGGCGGCAGCAGCTTGACCAGCGGCTGGAAGAACTCGGCGGCGCTCATCCTTGCAAATTCCCGAAATCGTGCCGGCCGTCCGGGCCGAGCGGCAGGGGGCGCGACCACGCGACCGCGCTGAACGGCAGCGGCCCGTAGAGGTGGGGAAACAGCGCCCCGCCGCGCGACGGCTCCCAGCGCAGCGCCGTCCCGAGGGCTTCGGCGTCGATGCCGACGAGGGTCAGGTCGTCGCGTCCGGCGAACCACTTCGCGGCGGTTTCGGCGGCCTGGGCGGCGGTCGAGAAATGGATGTAGCCGTCGGCGCGATCGACCGCGGCCCCGGCGAAGACGCCGTCCCGTTCGGCCGCGCGCCATTCGCCGGTCGCGACGATCTTGAACACGAGGGTCATCGGGGCGCTCGATCCCGCTGGCCGGTGGCCGTCAATCCTGCAGCATCCGCTTCAGGAGCTCGATCTCGTCGCGCAGGCCGCCGTCCGTCTGCGCGAGCGCTTCGATCTTGCGCACCGCGTGCAGCACGGTGGTGTGGTCGCGCCCGCCGAACCGCCGGCCGATCTCCGGCAACGACCGCATCGTCAGCGTCTTGGCGAGGAACATCGCGACCTGTCGCGGCTTGACCACGACGGCCGTGCGGCGAGACGACAGAATGTCGGCGCGCGACACGCTGTAATGCGTGGCGACGAGCTTCTGGATGTCCTCGATCTTGACCCGCTTGGGCTCGTGCGTACGGATCAGGTCGCGGATCGCGACTTCCGCCGCCTCGACCGTCGGCGGCGCGCCGGTCAGGGTCGCGTGCGCGAGCAGCCGGTTGACCGCGCCTTCGAGATCGCGCCCGTTGGAGCGGATCGACCGGGCGACGAACGCGAGAACCGGCGGCGAGATCTCGAAATTCGGCTGCATCGTGCGCGCCGCGGCGAGGCGCGCCTCGAGGATCTTCACCCGCAGCGCCTCGTCGAGGGCGCCGATCTCGACGCACAGGCCCACGCCGAGGCGCGAGCGCACGCGCTCGTCGAGCGCCTCGAGGTCGTTCGGCGGCCGGTCAGCCGCCACGATCACCTCGCGTCCGGCGTCGAGCAGGGCGTTCAGCGCGTGCCCGAACTCGGCCTGTATCGTCTTGCCCTGCAAGAACTGCGCGTCGTCGAAGATCAGGAGATCGATCGCCCGCAACCGCTCCTTGAAGGCGATCGAGGTCTGCGCCTGCAGCGCGGCGACGAAGCCGTACATGAACTTCTCTGCCGTCAGATAGATCGCCGAGCGCCCCTGGGCGGCCGCAGTGTGCGCGATCGCCTGTAGGAGATGGGTCTTGCCGAGCCCGACCGCCGAATGAATGAACAACGGACAAAAGGAGGAGGCGGCGCCGCCAACGTCGTCGGCGACGCGCTGCGCAGCCGTGAACGCGAGTTGGTTGGAGCGACCGACCTGAAAAGTCGCAAACGTCAGCCGGCGGTCGAGCGGCGAGCCGACCAGGGCCTCGGCTACGGCGTGCGGCGGCGAATTCGTCGTTCCGCGACGCGCAGTCTGCGCCCCGTGGGCCTCGCCGCCGGCAGGGGCGGCCGGGGGCCTCGCCGTCGCCGGCAGCGCGCATACGGCGGCGCCGGCCGTTTGCGGCTCCACGCGCGTCGACGAGCGAACCACGACGGCAATGCGGGCGAGCGCGCCGAATTCGACGGCCAGCGCCGACGTGATATGGCCGAGGTAGTGGGTGTCGATCCAGCTCTTGAGAAAGCGCGTCGGAACGGAAAGGCGCGCCTGGCCGCCGGCGACGGATTCGAGATCGAGCCGGCCGAACCAACTGTTGAATATGTCTTCGCCGAGCTCGGCCCGCAGCCGCTCGCAGCAACGCCCCCAGGACTGGTGAAGCGCGGATCCGCCGATCGCGCCGGAAATGACCCCGGATTCCGCGGGAAGGGCGACAGTTTTGTTACGGAGGCCCATGTCAGGAACTCGAGCGCAGGAAAGGGATGGGGGGAAACGGCTGAACGGCGTTCGCGCGCGAAACTACGTTTGAGCCCACGGGAGGTTCCCCGCCCTCCATCCGCCGATCACGTTGCGACGACGATAGGGGTCGAGCGGTCCCTCGAAACCATCCGAGATATTGAGGCACGGCGACCAGCCCGCTCGGGTCATGGCGACGGCCGCGTGTCGCGAACGCGCGCCGGAACGGCAGAGGAACAGGAGAGGCGCGCCGGGTTCGACCCGGGCGGAGGCGAGCATGGCGCAAAGGCGGGCCGCGAAGCCCGAATCGACCTGCATCGCAGGAAAGCTCTGCCACTCGAGAAACAGCACCGTCTTGCCGATCGCGGTAAGGTCGGGCGCCCCGACATAGGTCCATTCCGCTTGGGTCCGGACGTCGATCAGCGCCGACGAAGCGTCGGTCGTGAGAAGCTGGAAAGCGTCGGTCGCGAGCAGGTCTCCAGCGTAGCCGACGGCGTTGTCGTTGGTCATGAGTTCTCCCTCCGCGGCCCGCACCGCGGATTCCTTGTTCTCAAATTATTCTATGAAGCGGCCGGCCTCGAAGATCTCGGCGCAGAAGGCGACTTCAAGTCCATCAGTCGACACCCTATCGTTCGATCACAGGACTGAAGTTTTTTTGCTATTTCAATTCGCGCCTTACTTTACAATACCGAGACATGTCTATTTTTACTCTTTGATTGCTTGGAACGACAAAGACTATGGCACGGGCGACGCCTCGAGGCAACCGTATTCGCTCGTCGCAAAAAGCCGCGACCGCCTCTGCTTCCGCAAATTTTCCACACGAATTAACCGTTTGAACGCAACCGCTTGATTCGAGGCCCAAGATCATGTCGGTTGTGAGTCGGCCTGCGCGTTGTGGCCGCCGGACACGGCGCCGTCGGCGCGCGCCCGGCGCGGCCTCGCCGCTCGAAGCGCGCGCGCGATTGGCCCCTTGCTCAGCAAGCCCTTGAGTCCTTGATAAATTTCGTGTTCGCACGCTCGGTTGTAGATGTCGCTTTTCCGTCTTGAAATGGTCGTATTGCAGGCTGGCGAGGTCGCCGCCAATACCTTTGGGTTCGATCCGCCGCTGCCGTCAAATGCGCGCCCCAGACTTATCCACAGCTACGACTCCAAAAAACGCGGGCAGCGCCAAGAGATAGGCGAGTCCCGCGATCTCGATCACCGCGCCGAGGCCGAAGTTGGTCGCAATCACCGGCGCCGCCGCCGCGCCGATCACCGAGAAACAGCCGTTGACGCCCCACGCCCAGATGAAAAGGTGATCCTTCCCGAGCCGCCCGAGCGTGGTCATCGCGGCCGGCATCGGAAACCCCATCAGAAAGGCCGGCGGCGCGATCAGCAGGAAGCAGAGAACGAGCCGCTCGGCGTAGGGCAGCGCGGCGATGTCGTCGAGCGCGAGGTTCACGAAATGCGCATAGGTGATCAGCAGCGCGCCGATGGCGAGGAACAGCGCCGGCATGACGACGCGCATGTGGGGCAGGATGCGCTCCGAGGCCAGCGCCCCGAGGCCCGAGAAGACCAGCATGCCGGTGATCAGCACCGAGGCGGAGATGGTCGGATTGCCGAGCGCCATCACGAAATGGGCGATGAGGCCGACCTCGACCATGATGTAGCCCGCGCCGAGACAGGCGAAATAGAGCACGGTCAGCAGCTTGCCGCGCGAGCGCGAGAAGATCGTCCGCCAGCCCCAGAGAACCGGAATGACGAGCAGGACCGCCGCCGTGAGACACGCGACGCCGAGCGTCGCCCAGATCAGCAGATAGCCCCATTCGTCCTGCAGGAGCTCGAGCCGGTCGGTGATCCTCGGCAGGTCGCCGGTCTTCACGTAAGCCGCGAAATAAGGCGCGTCGTTGGTGAGGGCGCGGGTGTTGAACACGTAGCGCTGCGCCACGTCCGGCCAGTCGCCGGCGATCAGCGCATGCCACGCAAGGCGCCCCATCGCGGTCGCGGGCAGCACGCTGTCGTCGGCCTTGCCTGACGGCGGCGCGCCCTCGCCGGACGATCCTTCCGCGGGCGCCGCGGCGTTGTCGCCCGGCGCCGGCGGGCCGCCGGCCGCGCCCGCGAAGATCTGCTGGACATAGCCGTCGAGCATGGCGCCGGTCTGCGACGGGTCGAAGGGGAAGCCGGGGGAGTAGATCTCGTCGAAGGACATGGCGCGGGTGTGCGCGCGCAGCTTCGCGATCTCTTCCGGCGTGAACCCGCCGTTCTTGTAGAGGACGGTCGCCGTGGACAGATAGGACGAGACCACGAAGAACGAATTGGCGAGATGGTCGGGATCGACCTCGCGCGCCGCCGCCGCCATGGTGGCGTAGAGCTTGAGCACCGACTTCGGCGGCTCCTCCTTGTTCCACAGCGTCACCGACAGCACGCCGCCCGGCGCGAGCGCGCGCATGTAGGTCGCCATCGCCTCCTTCGTGTAGGGGAATTTCTCCACGATGGCGAAGCCGCCGGGATTGGAGAGGCCGACGGAGTCCGCCAGACTCAGGTCGACGACGTCGAACTTCTCCTTCGCGCCGGCCAGGAAGTGCCGGCCCTCGTAGGGGATCACCCTGACCTTGGACAGGATGTCGCCGGTGAAATCGCGGATGACGGGGCTCTCGAACGCGGCGAGCACCGCTTGGTTGCCCTCCGCGACGGTCACGTCCTTCGCCCCGGAATGCAGCGCGACCTCGGTCGAGATGCCGCCGCCGAACTGGGTGACGAAGGTCTTGGGCGCCGACTTGATGACGTAAGGATACACCATCGGCAGGAAGCGGAAATACGCCGTCTCCTTGTCGGTCAGATCGCGCATGATCCCGATCGGCCCGTCGCTGTCGATATACATGCCGAGATAGGCGTTAACCGGCATGGCCGGCAGGCTGAAGCCGGCGTTGTCGGAAAGGCCGGGCGCGAAATGCAGGTAGGAGCTGGAGTAGATCTCCAGAAAGCCGAAGGGCGAGGCGCTCTCGTAGACCTTCTTCGCGTCCGGAAACTTCCGCGCGTAGGAGACGCCCTTGTAGTCGTTGACGGCCAGCGTCTTCAGGCCGAAAGCCGGCGCGACGACGAAATGGCCGCCGAACGCCAGCGCGCCCGCAAGGGCGAAGGGAACCAGCGCGGCGAGCCCGCCCGGCCCGAGCGCCCAGGCGAGGCAGGCCGCAAGCCACAGCAGGAGCGGGGCGACGACGAGATTGACGGGCGGAAGGACGTACATCGCCAGCAGGAACACGAGCCCGCACAGCCCCGAGCCGGCGAGGTCGGCGAAATAGACCCGGCCGAAGGTGCGGTTGCTCTTGAGGAAGACGCAGCCGA
>CAIZGR010000294.1 GCA_903932535.1 uncultured Hyphomicrobiales bacterium
CCGCGTGAAGCCAACGCCTGAATCCGATCCCATTCCTCGCCAGCAGGAGCCGTCGAGATGTCTCTCAATCGTCGTTCCCTCATGATCGCCGCCGCCGTCGCTGGAGCGACGGCGCTGATCTCGGGCCCCGTCCGCGCCGACGAGCCAATCCTCGTCGGCGTCAGCGGCCCGCTGACCGGCCCCAACGCGCAGTACGGCGCGCAGTGGAAGGACGGCTTCGACCTCGCCATCGACGAGATCAAGAAGACCGGCGGCCCGACCTTCCAGTACGTTTTCGAGGACAGCCAGAGCGATCCGCGGCAGGCGGTCACGATCGCGCAGAAGTTCGTCAACGACCCGCGCATCGTCGCCGAGCTCGGCGACTTCTCGTCGACCGCATCGATGGCCGCCTCGCCGATCTACAACCGCGGCAAGCTTCTGCAGCTCGGCATCACCAATTCACACCCCGACTACACCAAGGCCGGCGACTACACCTGGAGCAATTGCGTCAGCCAGCAGGACGAGCAGCCGTCGCTCGCGAAATACGTGATCGAGGGGCTGGGCAAGAAGAAGATCGCCGTGCTGCATCTCAACACCGACTGGGGCGCGGCGAGCAAGGACCGCTTCGTGAAAGCGGCTCAGGCCGAAGGCGCTGAGATCGTCGCCGTCGAAGGGTTCCAGCCTGGCGAGAAGGATTTCCGCTCGACGCTCGTGCGCGTCCGCGACGCCAACCCCGACGCCATCGTGCTCGAGGCCTATTACGCCGACAGCGCCACCATCCTCCGCCAGATCAAGGAGCTCGGCCTGAAGCAGGTAGTCGCGGGCGTCGGCTCCGTCTACTCGCCCAAGCTGATCGAGCTCGCCGGTGACGACGCCAACGGCCTTTACACCCAGTCCTATTTCTTCCCCGGGGAGCCGCGGCCCGAGGTCAAGGCCTTCGTCACGGCGTTCCGCGCGAAGTACGGCAAGGACCCCGACTGGTTCAACGCCACCGCCTACGACGGCCTGATCTTCCTCGACCGCATCGTGCGCCAGTACGGCTCGAGCCGCGAGGCGATCCATGAGGGCATCGGCAAGATCAAGGACCTGCCGAGCGTCGTGTTCGGGAACGCCGCGTTCGATCCGGCGGGCCGCCGGATATCCGGCGCGCGTTTCGTTCGCCTGATCGTCAAGGACGGCAAATTCACGATCTGGGACGGGGCCAGGCCAGAGTCGAACTGAGTGGCCTGGCTCGACTACACGATCAGCGGCCTCGTCGTCGGCAACATCTACGCGTTGCTGGCGGTCGGGCTGGCGCTGATCTTCGGCGTCGCCAACCTGATCAACTTCGCCCACGGCTCGGTGTTCACGGTCGGCGCCTACATCGGCTGGACGGCGATTCGCACCCTGCATACCCCGTTGCCGGCGACGATGCTGATCGTCGCCGCCGGGAGCGCCGCGGTCGGGGCGGCGATCGAGCGCTTCGCGTTGAGGCCGCTGCACGGCCGCTCGGCCATTGCGCCCCTCCTCGCGACGATCGGCGTCGCCCTCGTGCTCGACCAGATCGTCCAGCTGATCTTTTCCGCCGAGCCGCGCGCGATGCCGAGCCAGTTGCCGAATTGGCGTCTCCCGGTCGGCGGCGTGACGATCGGCGCGATCGACCTCCTGATCGCCGGCTTCGGGGTCAGCGCCGCCGCCCTGCTCTTCGCCTTCCTGCGCTACTCGAAGCTCGGCTGGGCAGTGCGGGCGACCGCACAGGACTCCGACGCGGCGCGGCAGATGGGCGTCGACACCGATCGGGTGAACATGGCGGTGTTCGCCATCGCCTCCGCGCTCGGCGGCGTCGGCGGCCTGCTCGTCGGCCTGTTCTATCACAGCATCGACACCACCATGAGCTTCGACGCCACGCTCAAGGGCATGGTGGCGATGCTGATCGGCGGCGTCGGCAACGTGCCCGGCGCTATTGCCGGCGGGCTGATCCTGGGGCTCGCCGAGAGCTACGGCGTCGCGCTTTTCGGCACGAGCTACCGCAACCTGTTCGCTTTCGCGCTCATGATCCTTATCCTCGTCGCGGCGCCGAACGGCGTGTTCAGCCGGCGCCGCGAGACGCCGCCCGAGCCGATGACCGGGTCTTTCATCGCCCGCTCGAAGCCTCTGCGTGTTCCACGCGCCGCGCTCGCCGCCCTCGTCGTTGCGGCGGCGCTCTTCCCGCTCGCCTGGAACGACCCGTATGTGCTGCAGACGCTTGCCAATGCGCTGCTCATGGCGCTGCTCGCCTTCGGCCTCACCCTGATCTCCGGCAC
>CAIZGR010000295.1 GCA_903932535.1 uncultured Hyphomicrobiales bacterium
CGTTCCCCGGCGAGGACTGGATGGACCTGAAGGAGGTCAAGACGCCGGACGGTCCGGTGAAGATCAACGAATATTTCGCGGCGCATCCCGAGAAGATGCTCGGCGAGATGCGGTTGCAGGGGACCATGCACGCCAAGGGCGAGCCGGTCCTGATCGGCGACACGGACAATCTCGACCGCAAAATCAGGGACGCGACGACCGGCATGCGTGAGGGCGCTTTCGTGGAGCGTGTCGCGCCCAGGCCGCCGCCGGTTCACGCGAACGACGTCGACCGCAAGATCAAGGAAGGCGCCTTCTTCGAGAAGGACGGCGTGATCTACCGGCGCATGCAGGGCGCTGGCGAAAACGCCAAGCTGCCGAGCGCAGACGCGGCGCGCGTGTCCAAGCTGATCGGCATGCGCGACCTTTACAACGATCTTCTGGCCGAACAGTTGTCGTCGGCGCACGACGCCAAGAAGTCGGACGCGCTGCGCGAGGCGCTGCGCGAGGCGTATGACGCCTTCGTCGGCGAATACGGGCCGATCAACAAGACGGTGACGACGACGACCAAGCGGCTCAACAAGGCGGGCGAGCCGGTCACGATCACGAAGCAGCCCAATTTCGATGCGTTTCGATCTGACCCGGACGCCTGGAAGGTTGCGGCGATCGAGAACTACGATCCCGAAACAGGCGTCGCCAAGCGGGCTGACGTCCAAGTCAAGGACGTTCTCAACGCGCCCACCGAGCGCAAGATCAACGGTCCGGCCGACGCCCTCGCCGCCGTGCTCGACGAAACCGGCGGCGTCGATCTCAATCGCGTCGGCGAGATGCTGGGCGTCGGCACCGAGGAGGAGGCCGCGGCGCGGCTGGGCGATCTTGTCTTCCAGAATCCCGACGGGCGGCAATGGGAGACGGCTGACAAATATCTGTCGGGCGACGTGGTCAAGAAACTGGAGGAGGCGCGCACCATCGCCAAGAGCGACCCGGGTTATCTCCGGAACGTCTCGGCGCTGGAGAAGGTGCAGCCGACGCCATTGACCGGCACCGACATCACGGCGCAGTTAGGCGCGCCGTGGGTGCCCGAGGACGTCTATCAGACGTTCATCGAGGAAATCGGCGGCGTCAGGCCGGTCGTGACGAAACTGCCGGCGACGGGGGCGTTTCGATTGAGCGTCGGGTATTTCACGCGGGAGGCGGAGGCCAAGTATGGGACCGACCGCGTCAAGGTCAAGGACCTGGTCGAGGCTGCGCTCAACAACCGACAAGTGAGCGTCTACGACACGATCGACGACAAGCGCGTGCTCAACCAGAAAGAGACGGAGGCGGCGCGCATCAAGACGGAACTGCTGCGCGAGACATTCGGCGGCGACGTCGAGCGGGGGGTTGAAGCGTGGGCCTTTGCAGAGCCCGAGCGCGCGGCGCGACTCGAGGCGATCTACAATCGCACCTACAACAATCTGGCGCCGCGCCAGTTCGACGGCTCGCACCTGACCTTTCCCGGGCTGAACGAGAAATTCGCCGACCGCTGGTATCGGAAAAACGCGGTGTGGCGCATCGTCCAGAACGGCAACACCCTGCTCGCGCACGAGGTCGGCAGCGGCAAGACGGTCACGATGATCGCGTCGGGCATGGAGATGAGGCGGCTGGGGCTCATCAGGAAGCCCGCCTATGTGGTGCCGAACCACATGCTGGAGCAGTTCAGCCGGGAGTTCATCGAGGCCTATCCGAACGCGAAGATTCTGGTCGCGCAGAAGGACGAGATGACCCGCGATAACCGGCGCGAGTTCATCGCCAAAATAGCCGCGAACGACTGGGACGGCGTCATCATCACTCATGACGCCTTCGGCAGAATCAATATGGGCCGTGAGTTCCGCGAGCAGTTCATCCGCGAGCAGATGAACGACCTTGAACGCGCGCGCCAGGCGGAGGCCGATGAGGCGGGCGCGAAGGCTCCCTCGGTGAAGGACTTGGAGAAAGCCAAGAAGAAGCTGGAAACCCGACTGGAGGCGCTGCTCAACGAGGATCGCAAGGACGCCGGGACCTCCTTCGAGGAAACCGGAATCGACCATCTGTTCGTCGATGAGGCGCATAAATTCAAGAACTTGGCTTTCGTCACGCGGCTGACGCGCGTGAAGGGCCTCGCGCAAGGCGACAGCCAGCGCGCCGAGGACCTGTTTCTCAAGATGCTCTATCTCGAACAGAACAGGCCGGGGCGCTCGGCGGTGTTCGCCACTGGGACGCCGGTGTCGAACACAATGGCCGAACTGTGGACGATGATGCGCTATCTCGAACTTGATCGTCTCAAACAGGCGGGGCTCGATCATTTCGACGCTTGGGCCGCAACTTTCGGCAAGGTCGTCAACACGATGGAGCTTTCGGCCGACGGGCGCACCTTCAAGGAAGAGTCGTCTTTCTCGAAATTCGTGAACGTGCCGGAACTGATCGCCCTCTATTCCGAGATCTCGGACACGAAGACGGCCGACATGCTGAAACTGAAGCGGCCGGAGGTCAGGACGCGCAGCGGCGCGCCCGGCATCGAGATCGTGGAGGCGACGCCGTCCGAAGCCGAGGAAAAGCACATTCAGCACCTCGTCGAATTGGCGGAGAGCCTCAAGGGCAAGCGGCCCGAGCCGGGTCAGCCCAACATGCTTTCGGTCGTCACGGAGGGACGCAAGGTCGCGACCGACGGGCGCCTCGTCAACCCGGACTTTGATTTCAATCCGCGGGGCAAGATCGCGCTGGCGGTCGACAACATTTACCGCATCTGGAAGGAGGGCAAGGAACCCGGCATGGTCCAGATGGTGTTTCTGGATATGGGCGTTCCTCAGACGCGGGGCGCGCGCAGGGCCGCAGCGCCGGACGACGGCGAGGGGGGCGATCCGGCCCAAGGGCAACCCGCGCGCATCGACCTCTACGCCGACATCAAGGACCGCCTCGTCGCCAAGGGGATTCCCGCCAACGAGATCGCCGCGATCCACGACGCCAAGGACGATGCGGCCAAGGGGCGGCTGTTCGCCAAGGTCAGGACCGGCGAGGTCCGTGTCTTTCTCGGCTCGTCGGAAAAGATGGGCGTCGGGACCAACGTGCAGGACAAGCTGATCGCGATGCACCACTTGGACGCGCCTTGGAAGCCGGCCGAGGTCGCCCAGCGCGACGGGCGCATCGTGCGGCAGGGCAACAGAAATCCGGTTGTCCAGATGTATCGCTACGTGACCAAGCGGTCGTTCGACGCCTTCATGTGGCAAAAACTGGACACCAAGTCGAAATTCATCGGTCAGGTGCTGTCCGGCTCCAAGGGCTCGCGCCACGCCGAGGACATCGACAATCCGCTGCCCGAGGCGGCGGAAATGAAGGCGGCGGCCTCCGGCGATCCCCGCATCATGGAACTGGCGGAACTCGACCGCAGCGTGCGCGCGCTGACCGCACAGCGCCGCGTGCATGAGGCGACGGTCCAGCGGGCGACGTGGGAAAGCAAGGCGACGCAATCCCGCATCCAGGATTACGAACGGGCGCTGCCCAGCGCGGAGGCGGACGCGAAGAAGGTGACCAATCTCTCCGGCGACAAGTTCGTCGTCGAGATCAACGGCAAGCCGGTGTTTGATCGCAAGGAGGCCGGCGAGCAGATCATGAAGCGGCTGCTGGCGCTGCGCCAGGCGGAGTTCTTCCGGCCGACGGTCGTCAAGCTGGGGCGCATCTCGGACTTCGAGATGAATATCGAACTGCGGGCCGCCTACGACGACGGGTATTATCTGAACGGGACGCCGATGCTCAAGGGCGAGGTCGTCCATTCGGCGACCAACACCGTCGTCATCAACCAGCACACCGACCCGGGCGGCCTGATCCGGCGCTACGAGAGCATGCTGATGAGGGTCGCCGATCAGCCGCAGCGGCTGGCCGCGCTGCTGGCGCAGGATCGCGCGACGGTGGAGAAGCTGGCCGGGACGCTCGGCGCCAAATGGCCGCGGCAGGCCGAATATCAGGAGGCGCTCGGCAAGGTGAAGGCGCTCACCGACGCCATGAAGGCGCCGACGCATCCCGACGTCGCCGAGGATGCCAACGCGCAGGCGCAGGCCAACAAACCCTTGGCCGCCGAGCAGCCGGGCGTCGCCGGGCCCGAGCCGCGCGGCATGATCGAACTGCGCCAGGGCGTGGCGCTCATCAAGCTGTTCGAGACGGCCGACCGCTCGACCTTCATGCACGAGAGCGCGCATCTTTGGCTCGACGAACTGATGCGCGACGCCGAGACGGCGCCGCCTGGCCAGATTCAGGCCGACCGGGATGCGGTGCTGGAATGGCTGGGCGTCAAGTCGCGCGACGAGATCGGGCCGGCGCAGCACGAGAAATGGGCGCTGGCGTTTGAGCAATATCTCGCCGACGGGCGGGCGCCGTCGGGCTTCCTCGCGCAGGCGTTCGAGAATTTCAAGCGGTGGCTCATCGAAATCTACCACAGCCTCACCGGCATGGGCGCGCGGGTGCCCGACGACATCCGGGGCGTCATGGACCGGATGATCGCGACCGACGAAGAGATCGCCGCGCGCGACCGGCCGCGGGCGATCGCCGAAGCCTCCCCGCCCGTCGACAAGGCGGCGGCGGCGGAGCAGGGCTGGGCGGCGCTTCAGGACGGCAAGGGCGATCCCGACGGCGAGGAGGTCACGGCCTATTCGCAGGCGGCCGAGGCGGCGCCCGAGCCGGCTTCCGTCGAGGGGTTCGCCAAAGCGCAGGCCGCTCTTGAAAAGAGCGCGGCCGACGCCGAAGCGGCGTGGCGCGAGGTCGAGCCGTTCATGGAGCCGGAGGAGCGGGACGCAATCAACGCGGCGCTGCTGCGCACGACCGAGGACGACGTCCAGCGCGCCACGGCGCTGCGCGAACTGGTCGGGTGCCTGCTGGTGGCGACGTCGTGACCAACCGCAGGGATTGCGTGGATTCGATCGCGGCGCGCACCGGGCGGGACCCGCGCGACGTCGAGGAAGACCTGCGCGAGATGCTCGACCGCGCGGATTTCTACGAGGGACAGGGGCAGGACTATGACGAGGCGTTGAGCCGCGCCGGCCTTGAAATGCAGGAGGAGCACGCCGAA
>CAIZGR010000296.1 GCA_903932535.1 uncultured Hyphomicrobiales bacterium
GATACCCTCTTGCCAAACGACACTAATACGAGTAGCGTTCCAATCGCTACTCGATGGCCGCTCAATTTGGCCAGTTTAATTGTCGCTAAGCGGCCATCATAATTGTCGCGCTGCAGGCGGCCCGCAGAAGGCCGAGCGTCACCCCGAGAACGGTGGCCAGTGCGCAGCCGGACACGGCGAGCTTGAGGGTGTTGAGAAGCCCGACGAGGATCGCGCGGCTGTACGGGTCGCCGGCGCGATAGACGATCAGCGACTCGGAGATGTCGAAGTTCGCCGGCTGCGTGAGATAGTCGAAGCTCGGCGACATGCCGAGCCGGCGCATGCTGGCGACGACGTTGGACGCCAGGACCGCGAGGACGACGGCGGCGGCGGCGAGGCCGATCGCCTGCGCCAGCGCATGATCGCCCCACCACAGCCGAAACGCCGCGAGGCGGCTGTCGGCGGCGGGAGGGGGCAAGGCCGGGGCGTCGGTCATCGGGGCGCCATTCGCTGGGTCGTTCGCAAGGGATGGCGGGAGCCGGCGCGACGCCGGCTCCCTCGTTTTCTCAGCGGAACGGCGGCGAGTAGAGGAGCCCGCCCTGCGTCCAGAGCCGGTTGAGGCCGCGGTCGAAGCCGATCTTGGTCGACTTGCCGAGATTGCGCTCGAAAATCTCGCCGTAGTTCCCGACCTTCTTGACGATGTTGTAGGCGAACTTCGGATCGAGGCCGATCGCTTCGCCGAGCGACGGATCGACGCCGAGGAAGCGCTTGATCGCCGGATCGTCGCTCTTGAGGAAGCTGTCGACGTTCTGGCTGGTGATGCCCCACTCTTCGGCCTGGATGGTGGCGTAGACGGTCCAGTTGACGATCTGGAGCCAGAGGTCGTCGCCCCAGCGGATGGCGGGCGCGAGCGGCTCCTTCGACAGGCGCTCGGGCAAGAGCACGTAGTCGTCTGGGTTTGGGAAAGCCGCCCGGCGCAGCGCAAGGTCGGAACTGTCCTGGGTCAGCGCGTCGGCGCGTCCCGAGAGCAGCGCCTGATTGAAGGCGTTGGTGTCCTCGATCACCACCGGCTTATAGGTCTTGCCCGCCTTCTTGAAGAAGTCGGCGATGTTGAGTTCGCCGGTGGTGCCGCTCTGCACGCCGATGGTCGCGCCGTCGAGGTCGGACCCCTTGGTCACGCCGAGCGACTTCTTCACCAGAATGCCCTGCCCGTCGTAGAACACGACCGGGCCGAAGTTGAAGTTCAGCTTGAACGAGCGAAGAATCGTCTCGGTGACGCCGGAGAGCAGGACGTCGAACTGCCCGGCCTGAAGGGCGGGAAGGCGCTGCTGGGGCGAGGTGTTGGTGAACTGGACCTTGTCGGGGTCGTTGAACACGGTCACCGCGAGCGCCCGGCCGAAATCGATGAAAAAGCCCTGCCACTTGCCGTTGGCGTCGGGCGCAAAAAAGCCCGCCTGCGTTCCGACGCCGACATTGATGACGCCACGCTGCTTGATCTGGTCCACCGTCGGACCGGCCTGGGCCGAAGTCGCCGCGCCAAATCCGGCGGCGAGGGCCACAATCGCCAGCGCGACGCCGGCCGCCCGGCGGATTGGAGTTTGTTTCGTCATATCTTTTCCCCTGTTGAGGTCGTTCCTGACCAGCTCGTTGTGGGTCCGGGCCTCACCCCGCCGAAGCTTAGACGAGTCCGTCGAGGATTTTGTACTTAAAGTCCAGCGATTTTGTCAACTATTAGTTTTGCGCATGGACTCCGAGAATTTGGAAAGGAGTGCCTTCGGGAGCGACCAGACGGGGTCACTGCCCAGGTGGCTCGCCGATCGCGGCCTCGCCTATCATCGCGTCAGCAGGCCGGCGTCCAGCACCAGCGCGGAGCCGGTGATGTAGCGCGCGTCGTCGGAGGCGAGGAACAGCACGCTGCCCACGACGTCCTCGACCGTCACCCACGGTGTCGGCAGCAGGTTGCCGGCGGATTTTTCCGCGATCTCGAGCGCGGTCGAACCCTCGAGTTCGGCCAGTCCGTCGTTGAGTGGCGTGTCGACGCCGGTCGGGTGCAGCGTGACGACGCGCACGCGCGCCTTCGCCAGCTCGATCGCGAGCGACTTGGCGAGGCCGACGAGCCCCCATTTGGACGCGGCGTAGTGGGCGAGGCGCGGAAACCCGCGCAGGCCCGCGACCGACGAATTGAAGACGATCACCCCGCCACCGCGCGCCACGAGTTGGGGCGCGGCGTGCTTGGCGAGCAGAAAGTTGCCCTTGAGATTGATGTCGAGAACCGTGTCCCATTGCTCTTCGGTGAGTTCGGTCACCGCGCCATAGGCTGCGACGCCGGCGTTGCCGAACACGATGTCGAGGCCGCCGAAGGCGGCGACCGTTTCGGCGACCGCCGCGGCGACGGCTGCTTCCTCCCGCACGTCGCCGACGAGCGGCAGGAACCGGCCGCCGAAGCCCGCGATCTCGTCGCGCAGGGATTCGAGTTCGGCGCTGGAGCCGAGCCGGTAGGCGGGATAGGCGAGCGAGCGGGCAATGTCGAAGCCCGCGACCGCAGCGCCCGCGCGCGCGAAGGCGAGCGCCACCGCGCGCCCCTGCCCGTGCGCCGCGCCGGTGATGAAGACGACCTTGTTCGAGAAATCGCGCGTCATCGCCTAGCTCAGCCGAAAAGAACCTCGGGCGATACCTTGTACGGATCGAGCGAGGCGTCGGGCTCGACCCTGAGGGCGCTGTTGATGAGGTTGTTGACGATCATGAGCGCGCCGAACGCGGTCAGGTCGACAATCTGGACATCGGTGAAGTGGGCTTTCAGCCGGTCGTACAGCGCATCGGACACGCCGTTCGCGTCGAGCGCGAGCTGGCGGCCGAAGTCGGTGAGAACCTGCGCCCGCTCGTCGAGCACGAGGCGATCCGGGTCTTCCCCCCACTTGACGATCGCCCGGCGCATGAACAGCGAGCAAAGCTCGCAGCGGTTGGCGCGCGAGATCGCGTTGCAGAACAGCACCGCTTCACGCTCGCTCAGGAAAGGCTTCACCCGATCGAACAGCGCGTACCATTCGAGCACCGCTCGCAGCGCGACCGGTGAGTGGAGAAGCGTCGCCTTCATGTTGGTGACGACGCCGTGGGCGGCGACGGTCTCGTCCCAGACCGCCTTCTGCGCTGGCGTAGCGGTCTCCAGCGTGACTTGCGTGACACGGGCCATGATCAGCTTCCTGCCTTCGTTGCGATTCAGACGCCTTCGAGCGCTTGGGCGATGTCGGCGATGATGTCGTCGGAATCCTCTATGCCGATCGACAGGCGCACAAAGGCGGGCGAGATGCCGGCGGCCGTTTGCTGCTCCGGGTTGAGCTGGCCGTGCGTGGTGGAGCTCGGATGGATGGCGAGGCTGCGCGCGTCGCCGATGTTGGCGAGATGATAGAGAAGCTTCAGGCGGTCGATGAAGCCGAGCGCCGCCTTTTCCCCGCCCGTCGGCTCGAAGCCGACGAGGCCGCCGTAGCCGATCCCGAGATATTTGTCCGCCCGCTCCCGGTCGAGGCCGGTCTGCAGGCCGGGGTAGATGACCCTGGCGACCTTCGGATGCTTGGCCAGAAAATTGGCGACCTTGGCGGCGTTGTCGAACTGGCGCTGGATGCGGAGCGGCAGCGTCTCGAGCCCCTGGAGCAGCTGGAACGCGTTCTGCGGCGAGAGGCTGGGCCCGAGATCGCGCAGCAGCGCCGCGCGGGCGCGCAGCACGTAGGCGACAGGGCCGAACAGCTCCGCCAGCTGCAGGTAGTTGCGGTGTCCGTAGCCGGGGTCCGGCCGATGAATCAGGGGCTGGCGCTCGGGGAAATCCGCCCATGGAAACTTGCCGCTGTCGACGATCGCGCCGCCGATCGTCGTGCCGTGGCCGCCGATGTATTTGGTCGCCGAATAGACCACGACCGCCGCGCCGTGCTCGAACGGCTTGATCGCGAGCGGAGCCGCGGTGTTGTCGACGATCAGGGGGATGCCGAGCGGGCGGCCGATCGCCGCGACCTCCTCGATGGGGAACACCGAGAGCTTCGGGTTCGGCAGCGTTTCTCCGAAATAGAGGCGGGTGCGGTCGTCGGTGGCGCGGCGGAAGTTTTCGGGATCGGCGGGATCGACGAAGCGCGCCTCGATGCCGAACTGCTTCAGCCGCTCGCGGAAGAAGTGGACGGTGCCGCCGTAGAGATCGGGCGAGGTGACGATGTTGTCGCCGGCTTCCACCAGCGTCAGCACGGAGAGCGCGGTCGCGGCCTGCCCGGAGGCCAGCCCAAGCGCCGCCGCGCCGCCTTCGAGCGCCGCGAGCCGCTGCTCGAACGCGTCGACTGGGGGGTTGCCGACGCGCGAATAGGTGTAGGCGATCTGCTCGAAGTTGACGATCTTGATCGCGGTGGCGGTGTCGGGGAAATCGAACGACGTCGACTGATAGATGGGGACCGTCGTGGCGGAGGTCGCCGGGTCGTGCCGGAAGCTGCCGCCGTGCAGGACGAGCGTGTCGGTGGCGAGCTTTGGAGAATGAGCGGTCATGGGACGGGTTCTTTCCAGAGAGGGGCTCGCCGGCGCCGCGAGCCTTTCGACGACATTTTCCGCGAGCGGCGACGCCGCCGTTCAGGCGACCGCGCGCTCGCGAGCCCGCTCGCCGCGCTCGGCCTTTTCGAGTCGCACGATGTGCTCGGCCCAGCGCGCCGACCATTCACGAAGCTCGGTCGGACTGAGCGGCGTCGGCGCCTTCGAGACCTCGTGCCCGGCGATGGTGCGGGCGAGGGCGCGATAGACGTCCGCCTGCTCCGACTCGGGCGCCGCCTCGATGGTGGTCTTGCCGGAGAGTTCGGCCTGGGTCACCGTCATCGAGCGCGGCACGTACTGGACGATGGGGGTCGAGGTGCGCTCGGCGAAGTCCTCGATGATCTCGCGCTGGAAGTCGGTGTTGATCGAGTTGGCGATGATGCCGCCGAGCAGCGCCCCGCCCGAATTCGAGAATTTCTCGATGCCGCGAAAGAGGTTGTTGGCGGCGTAGATCGCCATGAAGTCGGCGGAGGAAACGGTGAAGACATGCTCGGCGATGCCTTCGCGC
>CAIZGR010000297.1 GCA_903932535.1 uncultured Hyphomicrobiales bacterium
CGATACGTCCTACGATCTCGGCACCGCACCGGGTTCTTCGACGGTTTCGTCCGGCGGCACCGGCAACATGGGGACCTATGGCCTCAACCCGAGTTCGGTGTTCTACAACACCCCACAAATGGCGTTGTTCCATGGCGCCATGCGTGCCGTTCCGTCGCTCTCGACTTGGGACCGCGCCGGCAACTCCGGCAAGATGACGGAATGGATCAGCAGCGCGTACACCGACAACATCTCCGGATTCGCTACCGGCGTCATCAGCACCAAGGGATTCTCTTGGTCGCCGAACGTTTCTACCGGCTACGCCTATTATGTCCATTGGGCGGCCAGCGCGGAGCTTTGAGCGATGACCTATACGCTGATCGCAAATTCCGCCTACGTCACGCGCGACGCGGACGGCGCGACGATCCCGAGCGATCCGCGCAATTCGGACTGGCAAACCTATCAGGCGTGGCTCGCCGCCGGGAATACGCCGGGCGCTGCGCCAGCACAGCCAGTCGCCGCCGCTCCGGTTCCGTCTTGCGCGCTCTGGCAGTTGCAGTCGGTCTTGACGCCGGCGCAATGGTCGGCAGTTCAAGCGGCGGTGGCGGCAGCGAACAATCCGGCGTTGACCGCGTTCGCCGCGCACGGATCGAACGTCATCCCGGCCAACTCGACGACGCTGCTCTCGCTCGGCGCGGCGATCGGGCTTAGCGCCGCCCAGGTCGCCGCGCTTGTCGCCGAAGCGGCGACAGTCGCCATCCCATGATTCTCGGCCGCTCGCCGCTAGCCGCCCAGCCGCTCGCATGCGGAATCATTGTCTCTGGAGGCTCGACGATCCAGTTGACTGCGAGATCGTCTGCGGTGGCGAGTGGCCGCGCGGCGACCTTTCTCAGGGTCGGTTCGGCGGCGCGCAGCTCCGGCCACGCCGCCGGGCGCATCGCCGGCGTCGTCATGGCGATCCCTGCGCGCGGCGGCGCCTCGTCGCGCGGGAGAGCCGCCGGCTCGATCAGCACCGCCGGTGCGGCTCGAGGTCAGTCTTCCGGCAAAGGTTCGATGACCGGAGCGATCGCGACGCCGATTTCGGCGCGCGGCGGCGCCGTCTCGGTCGGTCGTTCGGCGCCGCATCCGACCGTCGCCGCGGCGGCTCAATCGGGCGGCAGAGCCATGGCGCGGCCCGGGCCCGTGCTGAAGGTGGCGGCGACCGCGCGCTCCGGCGGTCAGGGCCGCGGGCGACCATCTGGCGCCTTCGCACTGGCGGTGTTCGCCATCGGCTCCGGCGTCGCCGCCGCCCGCGCTTCCGCGACGTCGATCGTCGCCGCTCTCGCGCGCGGCGCGGCAAAGGCTTTCGGCCGGCTGTGGGGATCGACCTCACTGCCGATCAACCCGGAAAACGTGCTGCAGGTCAGGCCGATGCTGCGCAGCTTCGCGCCGAGCGTCGCCCGCGATCTCGCCGGCGATCCGAACCGCGACCTCGCCGCGACGCCGACCAACCGTGATCTCGCGTCGCCGACGCCGATCCGCTCCTTGAAGGGATACTGATCGATGTTCGTCGGCAAGGATTTCGACCCCGCCGAGCCCGGCGAGCAGGATCTCTATAGTTTCGATTTCAGTCCGCGGCTCGCCGCCGGCGAGACCTGCACCGCTGCGACCTGGACGGTGGCGCCGAGCGGCGCGAGCCTGGTCGGATCGGCAGCGTACACGTCCGCCGGCCTGACCACGCAGATGATCTCGACCGCCAGCGCTGGCGTCTATCTCGTCGAGGCGACGATCACGACCTCGGCGAGCCGCACGCTGAAGCTCAACGCGCACATCCCGACAGTCACTCCGAGCTAAACGCAGCCCGAAAGGACCCGCCATGCCCGACCTCCGCCTGAAGCGGGGCGCTTTCGCGCGCCTCTGCGCCGCCGCGATCGCCACGGCAATCATCTGCGGGGCCGCGGCGATGGCCCCGGCGCGCGCCGCCGACGCGCCTGCGGCCTGCGAGCGCTCCTACGCCAGCGCCGTCGAAATCGGCAGGAACGCCGCAGCCGGCGTGTCCGGCGCCGCGTTCCGCGACTATGCGGGCTCCGACGCCCATGCGCTGATGGCCGAGATCAACAGCCACGAGCCGGCGACCGACTGGCGCGCCGATCATCTTCTCGTCGTCAACCTCCCTGGGACACCGGTGATCATCGGCGTCGTCGAGGGCGATTGTCTGACGCATACGGTTATGGCCGATCCGGCCGTCTGGCGCGAAGCGGTCACGCGGCGGCTCGGATCGCCGCTGTGAGGTTGATCGTCGCCGGGCTCGCCTATCTCTCCGCCGTGATTGGCTTCGGCCTTCTGATCCGCGGCGTGGTCTCCCCCGCGTGCGGATTCTTCGCCGCCGCGACGGCGCTCTCCGCCTGGCGCCTCCCCCTGACGCCGCTGCGAAGGATCGAGGCGCAAGTCGCGGCAGCGCTCTCCTTGGTCGGCGCGGCGCAGGACCACCCGCTCGAGGGCGTCTGCGCGGCCGCGATCGTCGTCTCCCTGATTGAACTTGCGAGGATCTTCCGATGAACGCATACGCGGGCTTCGACCGCAGCGACTATCCCGGCCGCGCGGTGATGGATTGGCTGAAGGCGAACACCAACCTGTCGTTTTGCGGCTTCTACCTGCCGTCGCCGAGTCATCGCGACGATTCGTGGATGCGGGCCGACGACGCCGATTTCGACGGCTGGGGCTTCGCGCCGATCTACGTCGGGCAGGAAACGGTTGGGCCGGGAAGCCATCTCGTCACCGCGGCGCAAGGCGCGCTCGACGGCGCCGAGGCGTGCGCGCGGATGGCGGAGGCCGGGTTCGACAAGGGCGCCTTCGTCTATCTCGATCTCGAAAACGGCCCTCCATTGCTGACCCCGCAGCGCGAATACGTCGCGGCCTGGGTCGACGCCGTCATCGCCGGCGGCTACGCGCCTGGCGTCTATTGCTCGTTTCTCTTCGCCGCACAGATCGCGGCGCTACGGCCGAGCGCGCGCATCTGGGTCTTTCACGTCGACACGGTGTCGCCGCACGGCGTCGGCGGCCCCAATGTCCCCGCGCCCGACCCGGCGCTGAGCGGCTTCGCCGGGGCGTCGCTGCGGCAATACACCGACGAGGCGCGCATCGCCTGTCCGGTCGCGTCCGGCGGCGCGCTGGCGGTCGACCTCGACAGCTCGGCCTTCGCCGATCCGAGCGCCCCGGTCGAGGCGGCCGCGGCGGCCTGACGCAATTCGAATAGGGGCGAGCGCGTCGCCCCACGCCTCTCCGGATGGTCCGGAGGCAAGGAGCGAGCGATGACGGAAGTAACGCGCGAAGAGCACCGCGGCGCAGCGGTGGACTTCTACGACGCTCGGGGCCGGCGCTACGACGCGCTGATCACCGAGGTCTGGGGCCCTCAATGCGTCAACGTGGTCTATGTCAACGACGTCGAAGGTCAGCGCGACAATTACGGCCAAAAGCTGCTTCGCGCGACATCGATCATGCACGGGAGCCTGCACCAGGCTCACGGCTACTTCTGGCTGAGCAAGGGCGAACCGCGGCCGAAGCATACGATGCCCGGCTATTACGAACCCCGCAGCAAGGAAGCGATCGAGGCCGACTCGTCGTTGGCGTGATCTGAGAAAGCCCGGACGCGAGACCCGCGAGCGACCGCTGAAGGGCAGACGAGGACCTGATTCCCGTCATCCGAGATCCCGCGCGCCGGCGGCTTCCGGCGCATCAAGAGGCAGCTTCACATGAACACGACGATTTCGGTCGGGCCGCTGCTCGCGGTCCTGACGCCGATCGGCCTCGCCGTC
>CAIZGR010000298.1 GCA_903932535.1 uncultured Hyphomicrobiales bacterium
GCGACCCGCACGGTCCCGTCCGGCGTCCCGCAGGCCGCGCGAGCAGGATCGCTCGCCGCGAGCGACGCGGCGATCAGCCCGGCGACGGCCGCGCGCGCCGTGCGGTCGAAACGGCGAAGAGGAGCGTGCGCTGCGCGCAAAACCATGGTAACGGTCTTGCCTGCTCGCGGCGCTTTCGTCCAGACTGCGCGCGCGGGCGCGATTGTGTGTCGGCTGCGTCCCGGTAGCTCAGCAGGATAGAGCACAGGTTTCCTAAACCTGGGGTCAGGGGTTCGATTCCCTTCCGGGACGCCACTCGAGGCAAAGGCTCAATCCGTCCTCGCCGACATCGCGCGAACGATATGCTTGCTCCGGTGTCCGTAGGGGTTACGGGAGCGGCGCGGCGAGCCGGCGCTTCTGTCTTCCAGATGCGTCATAGGTAGGAATTGCCGGCGACGGCCGCGATTTCGACTCGGAGCCCTCGGTCCGGTTCGTCACCGGAGCCCCGAACGTCGACTTCCTGAAGCCGGCGCCGATCGGCGGCCCGCTCGAACTGCGCGACCGCGTTGCCGAGATCGAGGGCCGCAAGGTCGTGGTCGAGACCGAGGTCTTCGCCGCGGGCGGGGAGACGGCTCGCGACAAGTCGCTCGCCGCCCATTCCGCCGCATGGGGCGCGAGCCGGATCGCGATCGAGCCCGTGCCGCAGCCGATATCCAGCGCCCGGTCGCCGGGGCGGAGCGGGCCGGCGGCGTCGGCCGGCATCGCCTCGCAAGCCGCTGGGTCCTTGATGGCCCTCGCGGCGCAGCGATCGGCGACTCTGTTCCAGAACTCGACGGGACTGGCCGTGGCCATCGCGGGTCTCTCGAGCTTCGGGATCAAAGATGAGGCTCGATCAGGGCGCGCAGGTCGACCCGCGCCCGCAGCCGCGTGGCGAGCATGTAGACGCCGCCGAATTTGCGTTGCAACAGCAGCGTGTCCATCGGCGGAATCCGAAAATGCGCGCGATCCTCGGCCATGGCCATGCCGGCGTCGCGCATCCGCATCGCGAGGTCGGAGGCGCCGAAATCGAAGGGCGTGTCCTGTCGCAGGGGTTCGAGCGACATTTCGAACATTTCAATCAAGGCGCGTTCCATCCGCGCCGGCGCTCCGCCGGATAAGATGCCGATCTCGAGCGCGGCGGCGCGGACGCCGCCGCGGTCGCCTTCGAGTCCCGCCCTCAGCAGGCGGCGGTAGCGATCGACGAACGCGTCGGCCAAGGCGCGGGTCGCGCCGAAATCGAGCAGGATCACCTGCGCGGTCTCGGGCGCATAGCGGTAGTTGGCGAAGTTCGGATCGGTCTGCATCAGGCGGAACTCGAACAGCTCCCGAAACAGGAGGCCGATCAGCAGCGTCATCGCCCGGTTTCGCTCGGCCTGCGGCGCGGCGGCCAGGGTCTCGACCGGTCCGCCCTCGACGTAGCTCATCGCCAGCACGCTCGGCGTGGTCAGGTCGGGGTAAAGGTCCGGCACGCGGAACTCGGGGCGGTCGGCGAGCAGCGCGCCGAACTGCGCAAGCCGCCGGCCCTCGCGTTCGTAGTCGGCCTCTTCGTGCAGCTGCCGCTTCGCCTCGGCCAGCATCGGGGCGATGCTCGTCCCGGCGGGAACGAGCCCGGCGACGCGCATCAGCGAGGCGACGTTGTCCACGTCGGAATTGATGCTGCGGCGAACGCCCGGGTATTGCACCTTGATCGCGAGGTCGCGGCCGTCCCGGGTTCGCGCCCTGTGGACCTGGCCGATCGAGGCCGCGGCGACGGGATGGATGTCGAACGACTCGAACCGGTCCCGCCAGCCGGCGCCCCAGGCTTGGGCCAGGACCCGTTTCAGCTGCGGCCACGGCATGTGGTGGGCTTCGGCGCGCAGCCGGTCGAAGATCTGCGCCAGTTCCGGCGGCAGCATGTCGCCTGCGTCCATCGAGATCATCTGGCCCACCTTCATCGCCGCGCCGCGCATCCGCGCCAGCTCGTCGGCCGCCCGCATCGCATTGGCGGGCGTGAGCAGCAGGTCCTCCAGCCGCGGACGCTCGCCGCGCGCCAAGCGCCGCGCGCCCTCGGCGGCGACGGCGCCTGTGATCGACGTGGCGAGCCCGCCGAGCTTGGCCAGCCGCGACAGCCGCGAACTGGGCACGGCGACGGCTTTTCTCTCGAACTTTCGAATCGACATCGGCGGCCCCTTCGCGACGGTAGGATGCAGATGTAGGGGCGAAGCGAGGACCGCGACAGTCCCGGCAGCCCCAGTCTTTGCCGCCGTCGGCGCGGGAGCGGCGCGGCGGCGGCCCGATCCGGCCTGCGCCAGACGACCGCAGGTTCGCAGCAGCGTTGCCGGCCGCGGCCGGACTGTGCGAGCTTGCCCACAATCGACAGATGGAGACGAGCCATGACGCACATCTCCGAGCGCCGAACCGCGACGACGCGCACCGTTACGCCGGCGCCCTGGACGCCCGGCGAGACAATCGATTTCGGCGCGTGCCGATCGATCGCGGTCACCTGCGTGTCCGAGATCGGCTGGGCCGACAATCGGGACATGCTGCAAGACATCAGCGCTGGCGGCGGCGTCACGGCGAGCCAGTGGCGCATTCCCTGGCGCGAGGCAAACGCGCGCGGCAGTTGCAGTCTCCTGGAAGTCGAAGGCCTCGACGGCGCCCGCCGGCGGCTCCTGATCGACGCGGGCTGGAGCCGGGACTACATGCGCGAGCGGCTCGCCGCGACCGGGGTCGCCGAACGCGTCGCCGCCGGCGAAGTCGAGGCGCTGTTCCTCACCCACGAGCACATCGATCACCTGTTCGGCTTGCAGGCGGTTCTCGAGCTGAAGCCAGACATCACGATCTACATTCCTTCGACCTTCCACGCCGAAGCCGAGCGCTTGATCGCCGGCGCCGATTTCCCCGAAGCCCACGCCGCGAACGCGGTCCCCCATACCGGCGAGGTCGTGCGGCTCGAGCCGGGCGGCGTGCATCCGCTGATGCCGGGGCTGGCGGCCGTCGGCTTCGACCTGCCGATCATGCTCGGCATCGCGGGCGAGCAATCGCTGTACGCCAACCTCGAGCGCGAGGGGCTCGTCGCCCTCACCGGCTGCGGCCATCATGGATTCGAGCGCATCGCCGCTTTCGCCGCCGAGCGTCTGGCGCGCGGCGACAAGCTGCACGGCCTCTACGGCGGCCTGCACCTGGCGCCGTTCGGCGCGCTGACGTCCGAACAGGCCGACAGGGTGCGGGACATGGGCCGGTACGGCTTCAAGCGCATCGCCTGCAACCATTGCACCGGCCTCGCCGCCGTCGAGCTGATGGTCGAGCTGGGCTATCCCGTGGCGCGCGGAACGGGACGCGACGGATCGATCAGCGATCTCTATGTCGGCAACGGCGACTCCGTGACCTTCGGCTGAGGAAAACGGCTTCGCCGCGGGCGGATTCTCAAGCCTTCCGGATATAATCTGATATTGGAATGTTTCCGCAGCACGCTTTCGCTTTGACGCGGAGCTGCCTGGATTTTACGCAGACCGGAAGGATGGCCATGACCACGAGCGTCAAGCAGATGATGGAAGCCGCGAACGCTGCGGTCCCCCGCCTTGCGCCGGAGCAGGTTCGGGAGATGATCGCCAAAGGCGACGTCCTGGTGGTCGACGTTCGCGACGCGCCGGAAGTGGAAACGACCGGGAAGATCGCCGGCGCGGTCCACGTCTCGCGCGGCATGCTGGAGTTCCGCGCCGACCCGGAGAGCCCGTTTCACGACAAGCGCTTCGCCAGGGACCGGACTATCGTTCTCTACTGCGCATCCGGCGGGCGCGCCGCCTTGAGCGGCAAGACGCTCGAGGATATGGGCTTTGAGCACGTCTATAACGCCGGCAGCTTCAAGGAATGGGCCGAGGCTGGCGGAGCCGTCGATCATCCGATCGAACCAGGGATGTGAACGTCCCGCAGGTCGTCGCGCGCGGGAGCATGCGCTGTCCCTGATCGCCCCGAGATCGAGAGCCTTTCGCCGCGCTCTCGACCTGGACGTAAGCGCGCCGAGGGGCCTCGATCGCGCCCTGCTCCGCTTTCGTCGTCTCGGGCGCCGACGCCTCAGCCGCCCGTCACCGGACGGCCAGCAGCCAGACGAGCGGGATGACGAAGATGACCGCCGTCGCGCCGGCGACCACGAGAAGATGACGCGGGCCGACGCGCAGGATCGTGCCGAGCGACGTGTTGAGGCCGAGCGCGGCAATCGCGATCAGGAGACCCCAGCGCGACGCCTCGACGAGCGCCGCTTTCACGGGCGGCGGGACGGCCCCGCTCGAGTTGATCACGACGAAGACCAGGAACATGATGGCGAACACCGGGACCGGCACTTTCGCCTGATGCGCGTCCCCTCCCTGCGACGAGAACCACCAGCCGACGCCGAGCACGACCGGCAGCAGCAGGAAGACGCGGAAGAGCTTGACGACCGTGGCAATGTCTCCAGCGGTGTCGGAGACGGCGTAGCCGGCGCCGACCACCTGCGCGACGTCATGAATCGTCGCCCCGAGAAATATTCCGGTCGTGCGCTGGTCGAAGCCGAGGAGGTCGCAGAGCGCGGGATAGGCGATCATCGCGATCGTCGCGAGGATATTGACCGTGATCGCCACGAAGGCCGTGTCGGACTCGCGGTTTTTGTAGTGCGGCAAGACCGAAGCCGTCGCAAGCGCGGCCGATGCGCCGCAGACCGCGACCGCGCCGCCCGCGATCGCGCCGAAGAGGTCGCCACGCCCGAACACGCGCGCAAACACCACGCCCGAGACCAGCGTCGCCGCCATCGCCACGATCACCATGACCGCTGCGCCAAGGCCCAGTCCGAGGATGTCGGCGAGCGCGATCTTGAGGCCGAAGAGGGCGATGGCCCAGCGCAGCACTTTCTTGATCGCGAACGTCGTCCCGACGGTGAACGCCGGACGGTCGGCAACCGGGTGCAGGACCATGCCGGCGAGCAGCGCGATCACCGGCGCGGTGATCGTGATCTTCCTGCCGAGCACCGCGAGCGCGGCCTGGGTCGTCAGCGGCTCGAGCTGAACCGAGATAACCGCGAGCGCGCCGGCGAACAGGAGGCCCGGAAGGAGCCCGCCGGCATATCCGAACGTCCGGGCGAGGCCCGCAGCGCGCCCATCGGGCTTAGCCATCGACACGCGCACCGGCCTTCGTTCTCAGCCGGGCGTGCTTTCGTCGTGCGTCGTGAGGCATCGGCGTTCGGGCTCCCCATGCGCCCCTTGTCAGCGCGACGAGCCGAAACGGAAAGATCCAGCCCAGCGATCGAATTAAGACATTCGCGTATTAACATGTATCGAAGCGCTCGTCTACGTCGTCTGCGCTCGCCTTCCGGGTCGGAAAGATCGTGGCGGGAACGCTGCTCCCGATCGCGATTCTGCTGCTGCGGCCAACGGGCGCGCGCGGTTGGCATGCGCTTACGCTCGTCTCCGTCCTCTTCCTGTTCGAGGGGCTTGCGCCGGTTCGACGGGATCATCATCGGCGGGCAGGCTTGGCCGCTCGACATTTTTCCTGGTCTCGAGGCGTCGTGCTCGTTTTTCGACGGCGTGATCGCGCGCTATGTTCCGACAGTCCCGGAAGCTTTGCTCGGGATGAGCGGCGTCGCGCCCGCCATGGCGCCCGCGCCGCAACGAGGATCCGTCTTGCATGAAACGCGAACCGCACCCCTTCGCCCGATTCATCAATATCCTCGGCCGCGGCAAGACGCTGACCCGCTCGCTGACCGTCGCGGAAGCCGAGGATGCGATGGCGATGATCCTCGACGGGCAGACGCTGCCCGAACAACTCGGCGCCTTCCTCATGCTCCTCAGGGTGAAGGAGGAGAGCCCGGATGAGATCGCCGGCTTCGTCCGGGCGGCCCGCGCGCGTCTCGCGCCGCCTGCGGACGCGCCGCCGGTCGACCTCGACTGGTCGTCCTACGCGGGGAAGGGCCGGCAATTGCCCTGGTTCCTCCTGTCGGCGCTGGCGCTCGCGCAGAGCGGCCGGCGCGTCTTCATGCACGGCGCGGAGGCGCACACGGAAGGACGCGTCTACACCGGCACGGCGCTGCGGGCGCTGGGCGTCCCGGTCGCGGCCAGCCTCGAGGATGCCGCCGGCCGGCTCGCCCGCGAGAACTTCGCCTATCTTCCCATCGACTCCCTGAGCCCGCCGGTCGCCGACATGCTGGAGTTGCGCCCGATCCTGGGCCTGCGCTCGCCCGTCCACACCTTCGCGCGCATGCTCAATCCGTTCGGCGCCCCCGCCATGCTTCAGGGCGTGTTCCATCCCGGCTACATGCGCCTGCACCGCGACGCCGGCCTGATCCTGGGGCAACCCCGGCTCGCGGTCTTCCGCGGCGAGGGCGGCGAGATCGAACGGCGGCCGGGCAAGCCCTGCGACCTGATGCTCGCCATCGACGGCGCGGGGCTCGACGAGCGCTGGGCGCCGACGATCGACGAGCCGCGCCAGGCGCCCGACGAATCGATGGACCTCGCGCGCCTCGCCGCCTTGTGGCGCGGCGACGTCGAGGACGCTTACGGCGAGGCCGCGGTCGTCGGCACGCTCGCGCTCGCCTTGCGGACGCTCGGCGCAGCGGAGGCGGGCGCCGGCGCCGAAGCGCGCGCGGCGGCGCTCTGGGGCGCGCGCGAGCGGAGCCGCTTCGCCGCGGCGGCCTGACCGATCGCGCGGGTTTTACTGTCGGCCGCGCGCAAGTCGCCGGGCAGGACGGCGATCGCGATCGGGCTCGCAAACGGCCGCGGCGCGCCGCGCTTGCAAAGCGCCTCGCCGCGCCTATCCTTCTCGTCGTGGACACGTCCGGCGTGGCGCGCGGCGTAGCCCCGCTCGTTGCGGGCTGCGCGGCCTTCGATCCCGAGGCGCGCGCCGCCGGCGTCCTTCTCGACAAGATGGGCTCGACGCCGATCGCGGCCCGCGTGGGAGAGCGTCGATGCGTGATCTGCCGATCTTCTTGAACATGCGCGACCGGCCGACCGTCGTCGTCGGCGCCGGAGTTGTCGCCGCTCGGCGGGCCGAATTCGCGGTCCGCGCCGGCGCGCGGGTCACGGTTTTCGCGCCCGCGCTCGGCGACGAATTCCTGGCGCTGAAGGACGCGCCGAATTTTGGCTGGACGCCGCACGAGCCGTCTCTAGAGGACTTCGCGCCCGCGAGCCTCTGCTTCGTCGCGACCGAGGACGAGGGGCTGATCGAGCGGGCGCGGGCGGCGGCGAAGCGCGGCGGCGCGCTTGTCAATGTCGCCGACCGGCCGAAGCTGTCCGACTTCATCATGCCCTCCATCGTCGATCGCAGCCCGCTGGTGATCGCCGTCTCGACCGGCGGGGCGTCGCCGATCCTGGGGCGCATGTTGAAGGCGCGGCTCGAGTCGCTCATCCCCGCCGCCTACGGCGGCCTCGCCGAGCTGATGAGCCGCTTCCGCGGCCGGCTCGCGGCGGCGGTCCCGTCGCAGACCCTGCGGCGGCGGTTCTGGGAGACGGTGCTCGAAGGCCCGATCGCTGAAGCCGCGCTCGCGGGCAATCTCGAGGCGGCCAATACCCATCTCGAGCGCGAGATCGACCTCTGGGCGTCGAACCGCGCTTCGCCCGCGGGGGAGGTCTATCTCGTCGGCGCCGGCCCCGGCGACCCCGACCTCGTCACCTTCCGCGCCTTCCGCCTGATGCAGAAGGCCGACGTCGTGCTCTACGACCGCTTGACCGACGCGCGGATCATGAACCTCGTGCGGCGCGAGGCCGAGCGCGTCTATGTCGGCAAGCGCCCCGACAACCACGAACTGCCGCAGGAGGCGATCAGCGCGCTGCTGGTGCGGCTCGCCAAGGAGGGCAAGCGGGTGCTGCGCCTCAAAGGCGGCGACCCGTTCCTGTTCGGCCGCGGCGGCGAGGAGATCGAGACGCTGGCCGAGCATGGCGTTCCCTTCCAGGTGTGCCCGGGCGTCACCGCCGCGATCGGCGCCTCGTCCTACGCCGGCATCCCGCTGACCCACCGGGACCATGCCCAAGCCTGCGTGTTCGTCACCGGTCACGGCAAGGAGGGGCGGATCGACCTCGACTGGGCGGCGCTCGTCCAGCCGCGCCAGACGGTGGCGATCTACATGGGGCTGCGGAACCTCGAGCCGCTGACGCGGGAATTCGTCGCGCACGGCGCGAGCCCGGACTTGCCCGCCGCGATCGTCGACAACGCGACGCGGCCGGAGCAGCGCGTGGTGGTCGCGACGCTCGCAACCCTCGCCGAGGCGGCGCGGGCCGCGAACTTGCGCGGTCCCACAATCGTGATCGTGGGGACGGTCGTCGCCTTGCGCGAGAAGCTCGACTGGTACGCCCCGGCGGGCCGGTAGGCGAGGCGAGGTTTGTGAAGCGCCGTCATATCTTCGCGCCGGTCGCCGAGCGTCTCGAGAGGCCGGCGGCGACAACCGCCGCCTCCGCCGGAGCGACGGTTCTGGCGCGCGGACTTGGCTGTCAAGACGACCTGTCCTCCTTCTCCAGCGGCCGCCCGTCGTCCCTGAGCCAGACGTAGATCGCCGGGATGACGAGGACCGTCAACGCGGTTGACGAGGCGAGGCCGAAGACGAGGGAGATGGCGAGGCCCTGGAAGATCGGGTCGGTCAGGATGAAGGCCGCCCCGATCATCGCCGCCGCCGCCGTCAGCACGATCGGCTTGAACCGCGTCGCCCCCGCTTCGATCAGCGCCTTCCTCAGCGGAATGTCGCCCTCCGCCCGCTTGTGGCGGATGAAGTCGACGAGCAGGATCGAGTTGCGCACGATGATCCCGGCGAGCGCGATGAAGCCGATCATCGAGGTGGCGGTGAAGGCGGCGTTGAAAAGCCAGTGCCCGATGACGATGCCGATCAGGGTGAGGGGCACCGGAACCAGGATCACGAGCGGCAGCAGGAATGAGCCGAACTGCGCCACGACCAGCAGGTAGATGCCGAGGATGGCCACTCCGAACGCCGCGCCCATGTCGCGGAACGTCACGTAGGTCACCTCCCATTCGCCGTCCCAGAGCAGGGTCGGCTTCGAATCGTCGAGCGGCTGCCCGTGGTACTTGATCGCCGGCGGGCCGTCCTTGCCCCAGTCCTGCTTCGCCACCGCGTCCTCGACCGAAAGCATGCCGTAGACCGGCGCCTCGAGCCGCCCCGCGACGTCGGCCGTCACCATCTCGGCGAAGCGGCCGTTGTGGCGGAAAATCGGATAGGAAGCGGGCTCGCGCACGACCTTGACGACGTCGCCGAGCTCGACATTGGCCCCCTGCCGCGCCGTGCCGCCCGCGGGCAGCGGCGTCGAGAGGATTTTTTCGCCGAGCGTCCGTTCGCTCCGCGGCAGCGCCACGGAGATGTCGATCGGCTTCGTCCCCTCGCCGCGCTGCGAATAGCCGACCTTCAC
>CAIZGR010000299.1 GCA_903932535.1 uncultured Hyphomicrobiales bacterium
CAGCGCCATCAGATCGGCGCGCTGGCGAAGCGAAAGAAAGCCCCCACGAATCATGTTCGTAGCCGAATCCGAAAACCCTCCCGACGCAACCCTTTTTTTTTCGCCCACTCAATGAGTCGGGGTATACAACGACTGGGCCGAGCGGCACGGCGTCGTCGTCCTCTATCCGCAGGCCAGAGCCGCGGGGGCTTTCAATCCGAAGGGCTGCTGGGACTGGTACGGTTATTCGGGATCCGACTATTACAACAAGAACGGCAAGCAGATCCACGCCATCGACGCCATGGTCGCGTGCCTGACCGGGAAGGCCGCCTGCCCGTAGGCGGCGAGGCGCGCGGGCGCGCTTCGCCCGGGTCGATCGCTTCGTCTCGCCCCATGGCGTTCGAGGCGACTCGCAACGCCGGAGGCGGCCCGGCCGCGTCGCCCACGCACAGGTCGAAGCCGCGCGCTCACGTCAGCTCCGGCAGCCGCCTCCGGCTGACCTTGCCGTTGGGCGTATGGGCGATCTCGCCCACGAAAACGATCCGGCGGGGGCGCTTGTAGACGGCGAGATGGTCGGCGCAATGGGCCAGCAGCGCCGCCTCGGTGGGCGAAGACCCCGGCTTCGGCACGACGAAGGCCGCGATCACGGACACGTCGCCGGACACCTTGCGTTCCGCCGCCGCGACGTCGGCGACGTCCGGGTGGGCCGCCAGAACCTTTTCGACTTCCAGCGGCGAGACCCGGTAGCCGAAGGCGTTCATGATGTCGTTGTTGCGCCCCCGGTGCCAGACGAAGCCGTCGGCGTCGAACTCGGCGAGGTCGCCGCCCAAAAACCATTCGCCGCGGTAGGCCGCGGCCTCCTCGTCGGGGCGGTTCCAGTAGCCGAGCATCAGGCCGGGATCGCTGCGGTGGACCGCGAGCAGGCCGACCGCGCCCGGCGGCAGCGGCTCCGTCCCGCCCTCGACCGGCAGGACGGCGACGCGCCGGCCCCGCTGCGGCCGTCCGGGCGAACCCGGCCGGATCGGCTCGTAAGGGCGGCTCGACACGTAGGTCGAGATCTCGCTCATCCCCAAAGCCTCGTAGAGCTGGGTTCCGGTCGCCTCGCGCCAGTGGGCGAGCAGGCCGGGCGACAGCGCTTCGCCCGCCGTGACCCCGTGGCGCAGGCGCGCGAGGCGCTGCGGCGAGGGGTCGCCGTATTTCAGCATCTGCCGGTAGAGGCTCGGCACGGCGGCGAAGATCGTCGCCCCCGTCGCCGCGATCAGCCGCGGCCAGATCGCCGGATCGCGCGGGCCGGCGTAGAGCGCGCCGGTCGCGCCGCGGGCGAACGGGTCGAGCACCGCGACGCCGAGCGTATAGGTCCAGTTGATGTTGCCAGCGTGCAGGACGACGTCGTCCTCGCTCAAGCCCAGCCAGTCGTCCGCCATCGGGCGGCGCCCGATCACGACCCGATGGCCGTGCAGCACGCCCTTGGGCTCGGCGGTCGAGCCCGAGGTGAAGACGAGATAGGCCGGATCGCCGGGCGCGGTCGGGGCGTAATCGGCGGGCGGGCTGTCGGCTGCGAGGCGGGCCACGTCGTCGCGATCGAAGACGCGAAGGTGGGAGAAGCGCGCGCGCTCGGCCGGGTCAGCGTCGCCGAGCACGATCGCGGCGGCCCCCGAGTCGGCC
>CAIZGR010000300.1 GCA_903932535.1 uncultured Hyphomicrobiales bacterium
CAGCGGCCCGGCGCTCGACGTGCAGACCTCGAGCCACGTGTGGGCGCTCGCCGGTCCCGGCCCGACGCCGACGCTGCTCGTGTCGCCGATCACGAGCTGGGGCGGCGGCTCTGGCGGGACGGTGACGCTCGGGGCTGGCTCGGCCACCGTCGGGGCGGTCACGCAGGCGGGCGGGCCGTGGAGCGTGACCCCGACGCTGTTCGCGCCCGGATCGAGTTACGCGCAACTCGCGGTCGGCGCGACCTCGGCAAGGGTCGCGCTCCCGACCGGGGCCGAGGTCGCGGTCTACAACACGGGCTCCTACGCGGCGTTCGTGGCGCTCGGCTCCTCGTCGGTCACGGCAACGGCGTCTGGCGACCAGATCGCGCCGGGCGGGTTCCTGTGCCTCGCGCCCGGTTCGGCGACCTACCTCGCGGCCATCGAGACAGCCGGCGCGACGTCGCTCAATCTGTCCGGCGGGTCAGGCGCGTGCGCAGGCTCCGGCGGGGGCGGAGGTTCCGGTGGAACCACGAAAGTGTGGGACGGGACGAACACGGCCGCCGTCAAGGCCGCATCGGCCGCGCCAGCCGCCGCCGATCCCTCGATGGTCGTCACGCTCTCGCCCAACGCCCCGATCCAGTGGGGGGCGGGGTCGTCGAACAATGGGCAGTTGCAGGCTCCGCTCACGCTGCTGTCGTCGGCGAATGAAAGCGCCTTTTCCAGCCTGACGACGGGCTCCTACCTGCAATCGAGCGTCAGCGGAACAAGCGGTGTTTTTACCAACGCGAACACCGCACAGGCGCAATTTGGCGACCTCGTCTTCACGTCCGGCGGGACGATCGCGCCGACCGCCGGGGCCAATCTCACGATTTGGTTCAACAAGACGGACGGCACGAACTACGCGGCGTGCAACCAATATATCGCGCGCGCCCCTGACGCGATTATTCCACTCGGGACCAGCGTCGTCGCCAGCACGAGCTACTGGTCGTCTGGCACGCATAGTATCCGCGTCCCGGCGTACCCGTTCAAGGTGTGCATCCAAAACAATACCGGCGTCACGCTGGCGTCGTCCGGCAACACGCTGACTTTGATTTCCCCGATCACGAACTGGTGAGGACAAACCGATGACCTATTCTCCCCTGATCGCGGTCTGGTCCTCGACCACGCTTCCCGCCGGCGCGAGCGGGACGGCGCTCGTCGTTGGCGACACGCCGGCGCAGAAACTCGTCAAAATCAACACCTGGACCGTCCCCGGCCCGACGCAGGACGTGGCCGCGCCGAGCGTCTACGGATACCTCGCGCTGGTCGGCAAGCTGGCGTCCCTGCAAACCTACGCCGCCAGCGCGCCCGCGACCGCGTCCGGCCTCGCCGCCCGGCAGTTTTTCGCGCTTCTGGCGATTCCGTCGTTCCAGACGTTCGAGACGAGCAACCCCGCCGTCTACAGCGCCGTCTCTGCCTGGCTTGCGGCATGGGCGGGCGACGCGAACACCGGGATCACCGCGTCGGACGTGTCGGCCATCCTCGCGCTGGCGGCGACCTCGTCCGCGTGGACCGCGAGTGTCGGCCTGCCGACCCCGCTGAACGCCAACGACGTCGCAGCGGCGGGGCTGTCGTGAGCAGCCTCATCACCCGCCGCAGCGCGATCCTCGGGGCGGGGGGCGCGCTGGCCGGTTCGCGCATCGCCCGCGCCGCGCCGGGGCTGTGGACGCCGCCGAGAGGGCTGGAATATCCGGCCGGGCGTGCGCCGGGGTTCGATCCGTCGCGCCCGGCCTCGCAGAACATCCGCTATACTGGCGTCGCGTCAAGCGGCGGTGTGGTAAATCTGCTTACAGGCAAAGCATCGTCGCAAACAGGGTCGGCAGTTGGCGGTATAATGTCGGTCGGTCCGGTTGTGACATACGGTGACAGCGGGGCAAACTATTCATCAATCACAAACCCATTTTCCGACACAAGCCCTTCTAAAATTACAATGGGTTCGATATTTATATGTAATACAAGGCAATCTTCTGGCAATATTTTCATTGCAGGCGATAGCAATAATTCGTCAACGTCAACATATCTTTCTGTGGTAAACACTCCTTATAATCTTTTTTTCTGGTCAAATGGAGCAGGCATAAGAGCAACGAATTTAACCATTGCGTTAAATACCCCGTATTTCGCCTGCGCCAGCGCGATGTCTAATTCAGTCATAAACTTTGGACTCGTTAATCTGTTGACGGGGGCGATCGTGACGCAATCGGTCGCGCTGGGCGTGGCGCTTGGCCCGCTCTTGACTTACGGCATCGGGGGGACATCAGCAGGAAGCAACGGTGGGTCTTCGATATCTAGTGCGATGATATCGTTGACATATCTCCCAATGACTAGAGTTCTGGAGTGGGCCGCCGACCCGTGGTCGTTCTGGTATCCGTAATGCTCGCGGACACGATGATCGAGACGGCGGGCTGACATGCTTCCGCTGCTCGTCGCCGTCGCGCTGATCGCCGCGATCTCGGCCGCCGTGGCTCTGTGCGGCAGGCCGCTCACGCCCGACGACGACTGACCCCACGCACCTGCTCCTGACGAGCAACCCGGCGGCCGATCTGCCGGGACGCTTCCGCGCGCCTGCCGCCATACCGAGAGGGGACGAGCCATGCTTTCAAACCCGGCCGAATTTTTCCGCGTCGCCCGTAACCATCTGTTCGCCGGCTCGATGACGCAGGCGCAAGTCGACGGGACGAGCGCGCTCCTGTCGGCGTGGGATCGATTCGACATTCGCTGGACCGCCTATGCGCTCGCCACCGCCTACCACGAGACCGACTTCACCATGGAGCCGATCGCCGAATACGGGCGGGGGCGCGGGCGGCCCTACGGCGTTCCTGACCCGCATACGGGACAGGTGTACGCAGGCAGGGGTTACGTTCAACTCACGTGGAAACACAACTATGCCCGTGCCGATGCGGAAATCCCAGGATTCGATCTCGTCAATCATCCCGACAACGCGCTGAGGCCCGAAGTCGCCGCCGTCATCATGGTCAGGGGCTGTACTGAAGGGTGGTTCACGGGGCTGAAGCTGGAAAACTACTTCCCGTTGCACAACCCGAAGTGGGCCGACTGGGTGAACGCGCGGCGGATCATCAACGGCCTCGACTGCGCTGCGCGGATCGCGCTCTACGCGCAGCATTTCCGCGACGCCTTGGAGCAAGGGGGATATGCGCCATGATCTCACACGGCCACCAGCCAAACCCCGGAGGAACGCGACTCGACCCGCCGACGACCGGGAGCGGCGTCAGGCCTCGGCGTGGCTCCTGTCCGGCGTGCGAGCGCGCCAGCCTCGATAACCACGACCTCGAATGCACGCGCGGACCCGGCTGCGTCGAGCGGCCTGCACCTATCGACCTCGCCCGCGCCTACGAATCCGCCGTCCGCGAGGCCCGCGCCGCCTCGCATAGCCAGCGGCTCGATACCGCCGTGCAGCGGGCCATGAACTCCCTTGTCGCCGCCTTCGAGGCCCAGGTCGATCTCAGCCGCGACCGCGACAGGCGGATCGCGGAACTGACGGTGCGCGTCGACCGGCTCGCCGGCGTGACGTTCGGCGACCCCTGATCGCGCGGGGATCGAAGCGCCGGCTACGGTCGGCGACGACAACCGGACCCGCACGAGCCCGGCCGGGAGTGTCCTCCTCCGCTCCCGGCCGGAGCATCACTTCTGCTCGCGCCATGCGGGGAGACCGTAGGCAATCGCGGCGCAGGCGTAGGCGATGTAAGGCGGGGCGCCATGCTCGCGCCATCGCTTTGGCTGGTTCGATCCTGTCCCGAGGAGGCGGGCGCAGGCGGCCTCGGAAATCCCGCGCTCTTTCATGAGCGCGAGCCATGCGGCAAAGTCGGAGGGGGTCATTGGATCACCAGATCGCCTTGGCCTTGCGCGTTGCGGGGGACCCAAAATTCGCGCGTGACGCGCTCGCCGGTCATTTCGTCGTCATAGCTCAGAGAAACCGTTCGGTCTGCCGTCTGCCTGATCGTCGCTTTGGTCATCTGCTTGCTCCGTTTCGATGATTAAACGTATCGCCAATTGGCGATGAAGCCAAGCGAGATATCGCCTTCTGGCGAATAATTTTTGCGAACGCCCGCCGCGCGCCGGTAGCGCGCAAATCTCAGAGGAAAATCCCATGTCCGATCCCGCAACCGCAGTCGCGGCCGCGCCGTTCATCGACGCCGTCATGCCCTACGTCGTCACGGCGACGAGCGCCGTCGTCTCATACCTCGCCGTGCAGGCGCTTGCCACGTTCAGCCGCTGGACCGGCGCCAAAATCGACGCGACATAGGCGACGGCACTCGAGGCGGCCGCCGCGAACGAGGCCGGCAAGCTCGTCGCTGGCGCGCTCGGTCACCTCGCCACGGCGCAGATCGACGTGCGCAACCCGAGCGTCGCCTACGCCGCGAACACGATTGTCGCCGCATCGAACCCGCTGCTGAAGAAGGCGGTGGCTGCGACCGGCCTCACGCCGGAACTGGCCGCGTCGCTGATCGTCGGCCAGATCGGGCGCCTTCAGGCGACCATGACGTCCGCCGCGCCGGCGGCGAAGCCGTGAGTTGGGCGTCCAGCCTCGTGGCCTATCTCTGGGAAAAGGCGCTGGCGGCTCATCCTCCGGCATCGGATCTGCCGCCCCTCACGGTCGGCCGCCTCGTCCTGACCGGGGCGGACGTGCGCGCCCTCGGCGCCGTCGCATGGCGCCTCGTTGAGGGCGCGGCGACCGTCAACGACGCCGAGACCGTCGCCGACACGATCATCGAGGCGGCGCTCACGGCGGCCGGCGGCCCAGTCGCCGTCCTTGCCGCACCGGCGGCCGAGGCGTTGGCCGGGCTCATTATCGCGGGGCTCGCGGACGGGACGATCCGCCCTGGCGCGCACGGCGAGGGGCAGACACGGGAGACGCCGCACGCGGGCAGGCGGGCCTAAACAATCGGCTATCCGTTTTTTGGTGTTGACTTCCTGATCCAACATGGTATGGTGCATCCGTGTTCAGGTGTTGGATTTGGAGAGCAAGATGCGCACCGACAAAGACCTCAGCCGCCGCGAGATCGATGAAGCCGAAGAGTTCCGGTCCGCCACACTCAGCGCCGTCGATGCGGGCGCGCTGAAGGGCTCCGCTGACGACGTCGCCGCTTTCCGCGCCGCATTCGCCTCGGCCTCGCCGATGACGATCCTCCGCCTTCAGTCCCGCGTCGGCGACGCCCTTGTCGATTTCTACCGCCCCCTGGGCTTCAAGCTCGTCGGCGCCGACATCGTTCGCAAGCCGGATCACAAGGCGTCCGACTGGTACAGATACTGATCTGAGGGGGAGACAATGACGTTTCGAGCCAAGCACCAAGCCGAGCAGGCCCGCGACAAAAGGATTGAGGAAGCATACCTCGCATTGCTGCGAGCCGGATACGGCCGGGACGCCATGGATACGTACAAGAGCGAAGTTCAAGCGGCGAAAGAAGAGTGCTGGGACAAAATCGAAAAGGCGAGAAAAGCCTATGACCTCGCCGTCTACGGCCCCGACGCCTACGGGCTTGACGACTAGATGAACGCCTTGTGGCTCCCCGACTGGTCCGAGATCTCCCGCGAGGAGACCGGGCCAGCCACCAAGATCCTCGCCGAGTACGGCGTACTGCCTGAAGCCTGCCCAAAGTGCGGCGTGGTCGGGCGCCTCTACCGGCACGGCGAGAAGGTCGTCGAGTACCGGGATGCACCCGCCTTCGGCCGCCGCCTCACCCTCGCCGTAAAGGTCAAGCGCCTGCGCTGCATGGACTGCGGAGCGACGTCGATGCAGCCGCTGCCCGACATGCACCCGGTGCGCCAGATCACTCGGCGTTGCGCCGACCACCTGATTGAGCAGTGCCGGACCCGGAACTACGCCGAAATGTCTCGAGAGACCGGCGTAGACGAGAGCGTCATCCGCAGCCTCTGCAACGAGGCTTACGAGACCGTCAAAGCCGCCCGCCGGCCGATAGCGCCGATCGTCCTTGGCATCGACGAGCTGACGCTCCATCGCCGGCGAAGGTGCATCCTCGTCGACATCCAGACCGGCGAGACGCTCGACCTGTTGCCAGGCATCAGCAAGTCTCAGGTCGTGCACTGGCTGAGCCACATGCAGGCGAAAGAGCGCTGTAAGGTCGTCACCATGGACATGTGGAAAAACTATCGGTCCGCCGTCCACGGTGTTCTTCCGAACGCAGCCGTCGTCATCGACAAGTGGCACATCCAGAAGATGGCGAACGACGCCCTCGACAAGGTCCGCGCAAGGCATCGGCGGGGCCAGACGACGAAGGCCGGCAAGAAGAATCCGTGGAGGGTCAAGCGCATACTCATGGCGCGGAGGCACAACCTCAAGCCTCGCGCGGAACTTCTCCTCGACGGCCTGCTGAAGAACAACGCCTTGGTCGCCGATGCTTACACGACCAAGGAGGCGTTCTACGACATCTGGGAAGCCGCCGACCGCAAGGCCGCCGAATCCGCCTTCGATGCTTGGGAGGCGGCAATCCCGGCGTCCGTTTCCGCCGAGTTCGGCGCGGTCGCCAAGACGGTCGCCAACTGGCGCAAGGAGATCTTCGCCTACTTCGACCACCGATACACGAACGCCCTCACCGAAGCCGTGAACGGCCTGGTGAAGGCGATCAACCGCGACGGTAGGGGCTACCTCTTCCCGCACATCCGGGCGAAGATCCTCGGCGTGTCGAACCCGGCTGAGCCTCGGACGGAGAGGTGCGAAAGCTGCTTCGCAGCGATCGCCGCCAGCGAGGTGCAGGAGTGGCGCGGCATGAAGGTGTGCGCCACCTGCCGCCGCCTGGTCTACACTCAGGCCGAATTCGAGGCTCATCGTCATTCTACCCTAAAAAACGGATAGCCAAACAATCGACAAGACGCCCCGAGGCGTGGGCGCTGGAAAGGGCGGGGCAATGTCGGAACCAACCTACGAAGACATTTCAGTCGAGCGGCTGAAAGACATGATCGACACCGGCGACATCGGGATCTTCGGTCGCCGCGACGCGGAAACGCTCCAATCGCTCGCGAAATTCTTCGATCTGAACCACGACGATCGAAATTACAAAACTCTGAAAGAGGTTATAGCAGCATGGCAGGCGATCAGCACACTCGGCGCATTCGGCCGGCTCCTTCTGACCGTGATGGCGGCGACGCTGGCGGCGGTCGCGGCGGTCGCGTCGATAACGGGTCGTTGGCCGTGGCTTGTGGATCTGATGCAGGGCCACCCTGCTGCCCCAAAATGAGGCTTGCGCTCATTTTCGCCGCTCCGGCTGTGGAAGCGGGGATGTCGTTTGCGCTCGCGCTCGCCGCCGCCTGCTGGACGATGCGGCTGATCGCGCCGCCGATCTGAACCGCACTGCTACCGACCATCGCGCCCGCTCCCCGGCTTCGGCTTGGGGGCGGGCGATTTTCGTCGTTTTTGGGCCACCCTCCCTTTCCTTAGACCTCCTTCAATGAAATCTGGCGGTCGTTTCGTTTCCTTATCGTCGTTGGGCGGGTTAGCGGATGGGTTAGCCGAGTAGGCGTTTCGGTTTCGTCAATCTTTTCCGATAGAAGACCCCAATAATCTCGACATGGGGCGAGAATTGTAGCCCACATCCGCCGTGGTCCGGCGGAGTCCCGCAAAGGGCCGGTTTCTCGGACTTCCCGCTTGCATCAGTCCGCCGTTGTCCGTCTATTGGTCCGCCTATTGCCGACGACAATGGGCGGGATAATGGGCGGGTTCAAGTGGCGAGAGTCGAGAAGCGATTGACCACGCGCGAGGTCGCGGCGTTCTCCGCGCCGGGGCTCTATGGCGACGGCGGCGGGCTCTATCTCGACGTCGATGCGGGCGGCAAGCGATGGTTCTGGCGCTATCGACGGGCCGGGGGACGGCGGCAAATGGGGCTCGGAACCGTGGCTGATGTGACGCTGGCCGAAGCGCGGGCGGCGCGCGACAAATGGCGGGCTGTCCTCAAGGCGGGGCTGGACCCGATAGACGAGCGGGACCGTGAGCGGGCGAGGTTGGAGCATAAAGGGATCACGTTCGGCGAGGCGGCCGACACCTATATCGCCGAACGCCTGGGCCACTACAAGCGAGAGGAACACCGGCACGCCTGGACTCGGACGCTGGCTGACTACGCCGGATCGCTGCGCAAAAAGCCGGTCGATGACATTACGACGGCCGACGTCCTCGGCGCGATCTCTCCGATCTGGCTGACCAAGCCGGCGACCGCGCAGGACGTCCGCGTGCGGATCGAGAAGATCATCGACAGCGCCCGTGCGCTCGGACACATTGACGAGGCGCGCGCGAACCCGGCGCGATGGCGCGGGCATCTGGACAAGCTGTTGCCGCGCCAGACGCGGGCCGTGGAGCATCGCCGCGCGATGGACTGGCGCGAAGTCCCGGCGTTCGTCCAACGCCTGCGGGCGGCCAATTTTGCGGGCGCGCGGGCATTGGAGTTCTGCATCCTGACGGCGACACGGACGCGCGAGACGCTTCAAGCCGATTGGGACGAGTTCGACCTCGATGCCGGCGTCTGGACAATTCCAAAGGGCCGGATGAAGGCGGGCGCCGAACACCGCGTGCCATTGTCGGCGCGGGCCGTTGAGATATTGCGCGAGATGAAGCGGGACCGGGCGGAAAGCCAGTTCCCCTTCCACGGCGTCCGCCCGCGCGAGCCGATGTGCGACCGGACCCTG
>CAIZGR010000301.1 GCA_903932535.1 uncultured Hyphomicrobiales bacterium
AGATCCTCTCGTCGTCGGCCCAGACGCAGGCCGCGCCGCCGAATTTCAGCGCCGGATGCCTCGCCACCCATTCGCCAACGATCTGCATCATCAGCACCGGACACAGCCCCGCGTCGCGCTCCGGGCGCTTGTCCTCGAAAAAACAATGCTTGCCGCGCGCCTTGTGGCAGGCGGTGATGCGGATCTTGCAGCCAAAGGCGCATTGCCCGCGCGGATCGGGAGAGGCGGGCGCCGGGGATGCGAGCAGCAGGCAGGCGAGAAGCGCGGCCAAAGCGAAAGCGTCGCGCATTACTGTGCCTCGGTTGTTTCGACCTTGGCGGTTATATGCCATGTATCACTGTTGCCTGTAGGGGGTGTAAATTGTAAATTGACACAGGCATTTGTCGTGTCGGCAGCAATCGTCGCGCCGATCCCGGTCAGCGTCCCGTTCGAGCGCGTGGCGTCGGGGTTGATCGACCGCCGCGCCGCCGGGACCGTAAAACCTCACATCGGATATACGCGAGAGAGCCTTCGCCAGCGTCTGGATCGTCGTTGCGCCGGACGGGAGCACCGTCAGCGTCGAGGCGTTGCCGGTGGCGTTGCCGAGACCGCCCGAGGTCACGGCGAGGGGAACATCGAGCGTCAGGCCGCCGAAATGCTCGTTTCCCCGATTTTGGGCGACGGCAAATGACGAAAGCGCCGCGCTCGCCAGAAGCGCGACATAAAGTCGATTCATGATTGCTTCCTTACGAAAACTGCGGGATGCCGCCATTCGAATGCAGCGTGGCCCCGGTGGAAACCGCGTCGGTCGGCAATTGCGGGATCAGCGCCAGCAGCGCCAGCGCCAGCGGAGAAGCCGCGCCGCCCGCCGTCAGCAGCGCGACCAGGGCGGCGGATGACGATGTGGGCGTAAACCCCGCAATCGCCTCTTGGGAAATCGCCGGATAAACATCTATCGGCCCGGCCAGCACGGTTTCATAGGTGCCGTCGATGTCCCAGACATTGACCTGCCGCCACAAAGACCCAATCGGAAGACCGAGCGTGTTTGCGCTCGACAGGGCCACGGCCATCGTCCACAGGCCGGTTGCCGTGTTCTGCGAAAACGTCCCGTTGAGCACGAGCAAAGGCGCGGGATCGCTTGGAAACTGCCCGATGGTGTAGGTTCCCTGCGGCGCCGTCAGCGTCGCGGGATTGACGCCATCGCTCGTGATCGGAAATTGCAGGTTGCGGGAATCGCCTTGGTAGAGTTTCCGGCAAGTCATGGCTTCACGATCCTTGTTTCTTGCCAAAAACCACGTCAACCACGACGACGCCGAAGCGATAGACGTTCACAATCGCCGTGCGCGCATAGATGGCGGTCTCGGTCACGATGACGCCGGGGACGCTTGATGACGCGACCGCTCGCGCCGCTGTCCTGACCCCCGCCGCCGCCGCGACAAAAAGCGGAATGGCTCCCGCCGCCGCCGCCCGCGCCGTTGTGACGGCCGCCGAGCGCGCCGACGCGACGATGGAGCCGACGACGCCCCCGCGCGCGGTTGTCGAGGCCATGGCGGACGACGCCGCCGAAATCACGCCGGTCATGGCGCTTCGCCCGGTCGCGCGCAGGGCCGCCGCGCATCCCGAGAAAAGAAACGATCCCGTCAGGACCGCGCCGCGCGCCGCCGAGGCCGCGCGCGAGGCCGCCGCCGCCTTGATGACGCCCGTCAGGCCGCTGGCGCTTGACGCCTTGGCGGACGCCTTGGACGCG
>CAIZGR010000302.1 GCA_903932535.1 uncultured Hyphomicrobiales bacterium
GGCCGCATGATGAAACTGCGCCAGAAAATCTCCGGCGGCTTCCGCTCCCTCGAAGGCGGGACCCGGTTCGCGACGATCCGCTCGTGCATTGCGACCGGCAAAGAAGAAGCAGGGCTGGAAAATCGTCGACGCCTGGACGTCCGATCCCCAAAGCCTCGCAAAATCCCTGCGCCTTGCGTGAACAGGCAAACGAACCTGGGCAGTTACCGTTCCGGTTACCAATTACCGCATCTGGCGCATCTGTCACGTTGCGCTGGCGACCGGCCTCCGACCCCTTCCTTCCGAAATCGTCCCGATCCGGCACGACGGCAACGGCTCGAACTGGGTCGTCCTTCCGCCGCGCTCACGCCGCCCTGACCAGCTCCCCGGCGAGCGCCCGGTCGATCAGGGCGCGGGTCTCCGCGAGGCCGTAGAGGGCGACGAACGAGCCGAGGCGCGGGCCGCGCTCTTCGCCCAGCAGCACCCCGTAGACCATGTTGAAGAAGTCGTTCGAGACGCCGGGACGCTCCTTCGTCGCGCCTTTGGCGGCGAGGTCCTGGTAGCGGGGGATCGGCCGGGCGATGTCGTAGAGCGCGTGCTGCACCGCCTCGGCGCCCGCGTCCGCCGGCATCTCCGCCAGCCGCGCCGAGACCGCCAGCAGCGCGTCGCGCTCGACGTCGTCGGCCAGCCGGTAGCGCTTCTTCGGGGCGACGAAGTCGCGGAAATAGGCGACGGCGTAGCCGACGAGGCAGTCGAGCCGCGGGTGGTTCTCGGGCGAGGCGGACGGCGCGTATCGGCGCAGGAAGCCCCACAGCACGGCGGGATTGTCGCTGTTGGCGACGGCGGCGAGATTGAGCAGCATGACGAACGAGATGGAGGTCTCACCTTCGCCGTGGACGAGCGTCTCCGGCGCCGGCGGCTCGCCGGCGTGGATGTGCCAGACGGGATTGCCGAGCCGCTCCTTCCACGGCTGATCCGGATAGGCGTCGAGGAAGCCGAGATAGTCGTCGACCGTTCTCGGGATGACGTCGAAATAGAGGCGCTTGGCCGCCGTCGGCTTCTGGAACATGAACAGCGACAGGCTCTCCGGGCTCGCGTAGGTCAGCCATTCCTCGATCGTCAGGCCGTTGCCCTTCGACTTGGAGATCTTCTGTCCGGTCTCGTCGAGGAAGAGCTCGTAATTGAACCCGGCCGGCGGCTCGGCCCCGAGCGCGCGCGCGATCCGCGACGACAGCTTCACCGAATCGATCAGGTCCTTGCCGGCCATTTCGTAATCGACCCCGAGGGCGTACCAGCGCATCGCCCAGTCCGGCTTCCATTGCAGCTTGCACCGTCCGCCGGTCACGGGCGTTTCGAACTCTTCGCTCGTGTCCGGGTCGCGCCAACGGATCGTTCCCGCCTTCGCGTCGTGTGCGAGCACGGGCGCCTGCATCACGACGCCGGTGACCGGGTGGATCGGCAGGAAAGGCGAATAGGTCGCCGCGCGCTCTTCCCTGAGCGAGGGCAGCATGATCGCCTGGATTTCGTCGAACCGCTCGAGCATCCGGATGAGCGCCTCGTCGAAGCGTCCCGACTTGTAGGCTTCGGTGGACGACATGAACTCGTAGTCGAAGCCGAACCGGTCGAGGAAGCGGCGCAAGCGGGCGTTGTTGTGGGCGGCGAAGCTGTCGAATTCGCCGAACGGGTCCGGCACCTCAGTCAGCGGCTTGCCGAGGTGGCGCGAGACCATCTCGCGGTTGGGAATGTTGTCCGGCGTCTTGCGCAGGCCGTCCATGTCGTCCGAGAACGCGATCAGCCGCGTCTTGACCTTGTCGCCGGTCAGCACGCGGAAGGCGTGGCGCACCATGGTGGTCCGCGCCACTTCGCCGAACGTCCCGATATGGGGCAGGCCCGACGGGCCGTAGCCGGTCTCGAAGATCACTTCGGACTTCTGCGCCTTCTCGAGGCGCGCGATCAGCTTGCGCGCCTCTTCGAAAGGCCACGCCTTGGAGACCTCGGCGGCCTCCCGAAGGGACTGCAAAGACATCGGATACCTGTTGCGTTGAGACCGCCGGCCGCCGGCGCCGCCGGTTTAAAGGCGCGCACACTAGAAGCCTCGGGCGACGTGTCAACAGACGCGCGACCGTCGTCCGCCGCGTCCGCCGTCAGGAGAATGCGCGCTCTCGTCGACAAAGGCGCGGCGCGCTTGCCCTTGCCGGCAAAGGCCTCGCGCCGCGCCGCGTCCGTCGATCCCCGAAGCCTCTGGCCGGGGTTGAAAGGCAGCCTGAGACCGGCCTTGCGCATGCCGACCTGCGCGCGCCGTCACGCCGAGGGGGCGGCCGGCGAGGGCGCCGCCGTCTTGGAAGCGCCGCCGCGCTTCGCGTCCAGCTTGGCCAGCGGATGCCGGAGATAGGCGGCGAGGCGCGCGGCGAAGGCGTCCGGGGTCTCGGCGAACAGGCGCTCGAACTCGATCCCGGCGCGGCGCCGGAGTTTCATCTGCTTGGCCTCGAGCCGCTCGGCGAGCGCCGCGAGCGCATCGGGCGAAAGATCGCCGCGCTCGGCCGCGAACCGCGCCAGCACGTCCAGATCGTTGAAGTCGCCGAGCGTGTCGCGCAAGGCGTTGAGCTCGTCGGACTGGGCGCCGAGCGCGGCGGGCCACGCGGGGGACAGGGCGGAAAGCTGATAGCGCAGATCGACCACGCGCGAGCGCAACGCGTGCAGCGCGGCCGGGTCGGCGCCGTCGAAAGCGAGGCGACCGCGGCGAAGGCCCTGCCTGTAGGTGCGCGCGACGGCCTCGGCGATGCCGGCGTCCCCGACATGGGCGATATCCCAGCCCTCCAGGCGCTTGACGATGGCGCCGAGCTGGGCGCGCGAGGCGGCCGTCGCGAAGGCGGTGTGGGCGCGTTGCGCGGCGTCCCGCTCGCGCGCGATCGCTTCCCCGAGCGGCCCGGCGATTTCCGGCGGCGGCGCGAGCCTCCCGAGGCGGCTCTCCATCACGTCGAGATCGCGCGCCCGCCCGACCCTGCGCCGCACGACCGCAAGGGCCGCGATCGTCACACGCGCCGGCTCGCCGAGGCTCGGCAGGAAGAGCCGCGCCAGCGCGCGCGACTCTTTCAGGGTCTTGCGCACCCGGTGGACGCGTTCCGGCGCCTCCTCGCCCCGGCCGGGAAAGCAGCCGGCCGCCGAGGCGACCGAGGCCGCCAGCAGCGCGCGGCAGTAGTCAGGCCAGGCGTGCGGTTGCATGCCGTTCAGGCCGGCTTGCCGCCGAGCTGCCTCGCGCGCTCGCGCAGCGCGAACTTCTGCACCTTGCCGGTCGACGTTTTCGGGATTTCGGCGAAAACGATCGTGCGCGGGCACTTGTAATGCGCGAGGCGCTCGCGGCACCAGGCCATCAGCTCGTCCGCGGTCGCCGTGTGGCCCGGCTTCATCTCGACGAACGCGCAGGGCGTCTCGCCCCATTTCTCGTCCGGCCGCGCCACCACCGCCGCGAGCTGCACGCCCGGATGCTCGAACAGCGCGTCCTCCACCTCGATCGACGAGATGTTCTCGCCCCCCGAGATGATGATGTCCTTCGAGCGGTCGCGCAATTGGATGTAGCCGTCGGGATGCTTGACCCCGAGATCGCCGGAATGGAACCAGCCCCCGGCGAAGGCCTTGTCGGTCGAAGACTTGTTCTTGAGGTAGCCCTTCATCACCACGTTGCCGCGGAACATCACCTCGCCCATGGTTTTGCCGTCGGCCGGCGCAGACGCCATCGTGTCGGGGTGCATCACGTCGAGCCCCTCGAGCGCGTGATAGCGGACGCCCTGGCGGGCCTTGAGATGCGCCTGCTCCTCGGCGCCGAGCGCGTTCCACTCGTCCTTCCAGTCGTTCACCACCGCCGGGCCGTAGACCTCGGTGAGGCCGTAGAGGTGGGTGACGTCGAAGCCGGCCTCCTGCATCGCCTTCAGCACGGCGGCGGGCGGGGGCGCGGCCGCGGTGAAGAAGCGCACAACATGGGGCAGCGGCCGGCGCTCGTTTTCGCGGGCGTTGAGCAGGATCGACATGATGATCGGCGCGCCGCAGAGATGAGTGACCTTGTGCTCGGCGATGAGGTCGTAGAGCGTCTTGGCGCGCACCTGCCTGAGGCAGACGTGCACCCCGGCCTTGACGCTGATCGACCACGGGAAGCACCAGCCGTTGCAATGGAACATCGGCAGCGTCCAGAGGTAGACGGGATGCCGGCCCATGTCCGCGGTGACGACGTTGCCGACCGCCAGCAGGCTCGCGCCGCGATGATGGTA